>JAUJON010000043.1 GCA_030447595.1 Thermosynechococcaceae cyanobacterium YX3bin19 | reverse complement strand
TGGAAGATGGCAGGCTGATCAAAGAGGCGGCAATGGTGCCAGCAGCCTGATGCCACTCGATGGCTCAACGACTGCCCTCTGTCGCGAGCATTCGCCCCACTGTTGCTATCAACAGGGTGAGGAATTACGGCCTGCCCTGACACCACCGTCTACATCCCATACAGCTCCAGTTACCCAAGAGGCTCGCTCGGACAGTAAGAAAGCCACAACTTCTGCGACATCCGCAGGTTAACCAATCCGTCGCACTATCGACTCACTTTGAAAATCCCCAGCCAAATCGGCTGGTCAGCCAGTGCAAATTGCTGTGAGCAGTGGGGGTAATTCCTAGAATGATCGCACTGTTTCTCACTGCTTTCACCGAGGGTTAGTTTCCTCTGCCTGGAATCAAGTTGCTACTTAAGCGTTTGATGGCGGTTCCAGCAATATCGCTGTAGCGCAGCTCACCACAGAGAATCTGCCCCATCCGCTTCGTTGCTGCAGGTCGCTTGACGCCCAGCCGGTAGCCAACTCCCGGAATGCGGTAAAAAACACCTGCTAGACGTTGGGCCCAGAGCATATCACTCCCCCACTCCTCGCTCATGGCAGCGGTATACCACTCTAAGGCGTTGACATCGCCGGAGAGAGCCCGATCAATTGCTTCGGACGCTTTCAGACCACTAAACATTGAGGGACGAATTCCTTCCGCGGTCATTGGATCAACCACGCAGGCAGCTTCCCCGGCTAGCAGCGCGTTTTGAGTATGCAGCTTTTGGTTGCCATCCCAGAGGCACAGAGGGTGGCCGTACTGCTTCGTTGCTTTGAAGTTGACGCCAAATAGGGTGGAATATTCGGTGACGATTTCCCGCAAATTTTGCGGTTCCCCTCCCCGGAAGGTGCCAATCCCGATGGAATAACCATCAGCTTTGGGGAAGTTCCAAATATAGCCATTTTTCACCATGCCGAACTCAAAGTGAGCGGTATTACCGTTCATTACCTCTACCGGGGCCTCTGCCTCTAGTGCCCCACCCATACGGCGTTTGCGCTCTTTGAAGCCTAGCCATTTTGCCATCGGTCCCTTGGCCCCATCAGCGGCAATCAGGTAGCGACCTTCGACCAGACCACTGGAGGTATTGACCTGCCAGCGATCGCGATTGAATTGGATACCAGTCACTTCCGTGCTATCTCGTAGTTCTGCTCCCTGTTTTTGTGCCTGCTGGATCAAAAAGTGATCAAATACATCCCGGCGCACCATCCAAATCGGGTCCAGGGTTTTCAGTTCCGCCTCTACAGGATCTCCCATCTTCCAGGTGTAGCGAATGGTGTCAACTTTGAGGGAGATCGCCGGAGAAAAGTCAAAATCAAACCACTGGGCAACTGCTGGGGAGACACCACCCCCACAAGGTTTATATCGAGGTAAAGATTCTTTTTCTAGTATTAAAACCGAGCGTCCCCGCTTAGCGAGATGGTATGCTGCAGTTCCCCCAGCGGGTCCGGCCCCTACAATAATGCAATCAAACATAGTGCCTTGAACCTACTCCTGCGTCAAAGTATTCAGAACAATCAGTAACTAGTACAAACTACACCAGCATAGACCTTAAGTCATTGAACGAACAGGTGCCAGAGCTGGGGTGGCACTCAACAGAACCCAAAACCAGGCGAGACCAAGAGCCAGAAGCCATCTGAGACAAAGGAGCCAAGGGTTGCTACTAATTCTTTTCATCGCCAGCGCTAGACCGTTGTAATGTCTTGCTCTTTCTCGGCTAACAAGTCTTCAAGTTTAGCAATGTACTTGTCCGTCAGCTTCTGAACTTGATCCTGTAAGTCTCGGGCTTGATCCTCCGGGATCTCACCGGTTTTACTTTGTTTACGAACTGAATCTACTGCATCTCGCCGGATGTTGCGGATAGAAACCCTGCCTTCTTCGGCGAGCTTGCCGACGGTCTTAACCAGTTCCTTCCGGCGATCGCTGGTTAGGGGTGGCACATTCAGCCGGATGGTTGAGCCATCATTGTTGGGCGTCAGGCCAATATCCGACAGAGAAATTGCCTTTTCAATCGTATTCAGACTGTTGCGGTCAAAGGGCTGAATCGTGATTGTGCTGGCATCTGGCGTATTAATGTTAGCCAGGGATCTTAAAGGCGTTGGAGCTCCGTAATAGTCTACCGTCACCCGGTCGAGTAGCGAGGTACTAGCGCGGCCCGTGCGGATAGTATTGAACGACCGCTGCGTGGCCTCGATCGCTTTTTTCATCAATGCTTCAGTTTCAGCTAATTTCACAAGAATCTCCCACAATTGTGCCAATGGGTTCACCCGTTAAGGCACGACGAATATTACCAGAGACTGACAGATCAAACACCACAATGGGAATATTGTTGTTTTTACATAGGGCGATCGCGGTATTGTCCATTACCCCTAGATCGTGAGTCAATACATGCCCGTAGGTCAGCGTGTTGAACCGACGCGCTTGCGGATTTAGCCGCGGATCTGAGTCATAGACGCCATCTACCCTGGTTGCTTTGAAAATTACCTCGGCATCAATTTCTGCTGCTCGCAAGGCCGCCGTGGTATCCGTAGTAAAGAAGGGATTGCCGGAGCCAGCCCCAAAAACTACGACACGCCCTTTTTCTAGGTGGCGCATCGCCCGTCGCCGGATGTAGGGCTCGGCCAGTTCCTGCATGGCGATCGCAGTTTGGACTCGGGTTGGTACCCCAATCCGCTCCAAGGCATCCTGAAGCGTTAAGGCGTTCATCACGGTAGCAATCATGCCAATGTAGTCTGCCGTAGCGCGATCCATACCTGCGGCAGAACCTTTCACCCCGCGAAAAATGTTGCCGCCCCCGACAACGATGGCAACCTGAATCCCTTGAGCAACGACAGCGGCAATTTCCTGAGCAAATTCCTGGACGACAACCGCGTCAATTCCGTAGGGTAGCTTGCCCATCAGGGCCTCACCGCTCAGTTTTAATAAGACCCGCCCATAAGTTGTCCCCATGCAGTGATGCTCTTTGCTTCAATTGCCTCCAACTTAAGATAGCAGGATTAATACGTCAATTCCTGCCCGTTAAGGGAGAGTTGGCAGTAACGGCATGATACCCAATCAATTTGTAAACGAGCTTGGCAGCCGTGAATTCAGAGACGACTGAACCCGCGATCGGGGCTAGCTCCATCACGTCACAGCCAATGACCTCAAAAGCGGTAAATAGCTGCCGCAGAAAGCTGAGTATTGAGAACCACGATAACCCCCCTGGTTCAGGGGTGCCTACTCCGGGCATAGCTGCCGGGTCAATCCCGTCTAGATCAATGGTGAGAAAGACTTGTTGAGTAGGAATGCTGCTTAAGGCGCGTTGGCACCAGTCTGGTTGAGTGGCAATATCCTGGGCGCGCAAGACGATCAAACCTTTTGCCTTGATCAGATCGGCCTCCTCTTGACAGAGACTGCGGATACCAACTTGAACTGTGGGCAGACCCAGGTCTACAATCCGTCGCATCACACAGGCATGGTTGTAGATTGACCCTTCGTAGTCGTGGCGCAGGTCACCGTGGGCATCAATCTGAACGACCGTAAAAGGCTGGTTAGGGTTGGCTTGCTGGTAGGCTGCAACCACTCCGGCGGTGATGCTGTGCTCCCCCCCTAGGGTAATGACAAACTTGCCCGCTTGCACCAGCTGCTGTAAAGTCTCCTGAATTTCCTGGAGCATGGCTTCAGAGGTTACAGGTCCATGCCCCGTATTTGCAATTGCTGGATGGGTATAGATACCAATTGGCCAAACTTCCTGCTCAAGCTCATCGTCATAGTATTCTACTTGCTGGGAGGCAGCCAGAATTGCCGCTGGGCCCTCTTGGCAGCCTTGACGGTAGCTTGTTGTTGCCTCGAAGGGTACTGGCAGAATGACAACTTGCGCTTTGTCATAGGACGTAGCTACCTCAGATCCCAAAAAAGGGACAGGAGTAATAGAAGTTTGTGTTGTCATGGCAAATGCAGTCAAATAGCAACAGATCTTTAGTCATCGTATCCAACTTCCCCCACTTCAGCGCGTAGACTGCTCCAGCACATTTGTAAAGAATCTAGTTCGAGTTCTAGAAACAGTGATACAATTGCCGGACGCTTATCGGTTCTAGTGGGAACCAGCCACTAGAGGTCAAAAATATCTTTACCAGCCCTATCAAGGTGAAAGTATTTTTTCTGGGGAAAGTCCGGTGCAAGTCCGGCGCTGTCTCGCAACTGTGAAGGAAAATTAAGTGCTAATTTTCCCAGCCAGGATGCCCGCCGATTGTTTCACAGTCCTGAATCTGCGAGGTACAGATGAAGTCTAAAACCAGCATCATTTCAGCTTGCTCCAATAAGGTCAGCTCTTTACCACCCTCAAAGTCGATGGAGTTTGTCTACCATCAAGCTTCTGGGACTAGCCTGGATTAGCTTGCTCGTGGCAGCCGGCCCCGCAATCGCTCATCACCCAATGGGCAAAAGTACACCGTCTAGTTTCTTGAAGGGTTCTTATCAGGGTTAGCCCATCCGATTATTGGCCGGATCACCTCGCGTTTGTCGTGGCGATTCTGGCTAGTGTCGGCGGGTCGGGCACGGGGAGCTTTGATTCCCGCGGCTTTTCTCCTAGCGGCTATAGCAGGCACAGGAGTTCATTCATTGAAATTTGGACTTGCCCGCTGCTGAAATTGTTATAGCGTTTTCAGCATTGCGGCTGGTCTCCTGCTATTGAGCAAAAGATTTAATTTGAGTGTTCTAGCAGCTTTAGCTACCTTGCGGGCCTCTTCATGGCTACGCTTATGGAGAAGCCATTGTTGGGGCAGAAACGACACCACTGATTGCCTACCTAGTGGGTTTCACACTCATTCAATTGATCATTGCGATACTTGCCCTCAGGATAGGCAACCTGCTAATCAATCAAGCTAAAGCATTCCCACAACCTGCTCCGTATTGCTGGCTGTGGGATTACTGTTGTCGGTGCTACTTTCCTAATTAGGGCAATGGGCGGCTAGTTACTTTGGCTTCGACCGTTGGAGAAAAAACCAAAGGGCGCCCAAAGCAATAATTACTGCTGGAATAAGAAACGTGGGTAAGGCACGGCCTGTTGCTGGGGTTTGTGGCATCGCTTGCCTGGAGGACTGAGGAAGGCTAGCCGCGGAGGCAGAAGCTCCTGTGACTGTGACTGGAAACTGTAGTTCAAAGGTTGAAAGTTTGCCCCGGGTTTTGGCGTACCGCGCAGTTCTAACTCGTAGGCTCCGGCTTTGAAAGCGATTCCAGCTCCGGGAATTCCTGGTACTGCTGCTTTTACAACCTCCAGGGTTGGCTTTAGCACTGGTTGTGAATTGTCACGAGGTTCAGCATAAACTGCAAGTTGGCAGTTACATTCTTTTAGGGGAATCACCTGCCCGCCCCTGCGGGTGAGAGCAAACCAGGTCAAAGCCGGTTTACCAGCTTGAGGATTGTCATTGGGTTCAATATGGAGAGTGCCCCGACGTCTTCTGTCTGCACATTGTGGGCAACGGCTGGAGCGATCAAAACCGCTAGGAGGATCAGATATCCCAAACTTCGACTTGGATTGACTGCGTAAGGCATAAATTTGAAGAAAATGACCCGTTGAGGAACGGGCCAATTGTATACGAAGCAGGATGAAACTGAACTAGGACATTCCCACTGGCTCTTGGTCAGAAGTTTCTAGAATCAGCTCAGCGTTGTCTTGGATAGCTTTTGCAGTCCCTTCAGGTAATAGCGTAGCTGCTGGGCTATGAGCTTTGAAACTTTCTGGGCATCGGGTTGCTGGCAGGCCACCATCGTTTTGACATGCTCACCTTCATCATCGCGGATAGCAACAAACACATCGTAGAGATTTTCAATCTGCGGACGACGCGCTGCTAGCGGATGGCTGGTTTGGAACTCATCAAACAGGTAAAGGTCGCCGTCGCGGTAGTAATTGATGGCAACTTGGGGGCTGGTTGAGTTTTGAGTTCTGCCTCATGCGCTTGCAAAAACTGATCGTAGGTGTGATAGGCATGTTCCTCTACGAGCTGGGTGAAGTAGTAAGCCGAGCGAGGGGCTAGCATAAATACAAACAATAAAATCAATTAGTAAACTAAAGCGCCACTGTGAGCAATGAAGCGGTCAATCCAGCGTTTATTGCCGCCAAGGGACTCCATTGTCAGCAGGTGATGTAACTCGTTCCAGGATTCGGCAAAGTGAATCTGGAGCCAATCAGCTTTGCGCCACCACCCGAAGGTCTCATAGAGGTGCAGCACTGACAGATAGGCAAAGTAAGGAACACGAGCAACTGTTTCCAGGACGTAAAAACGTGGGTACAGGCGATCGCGGTAAAGTGTGTTTAAGACAAATTCTAAAAAATTGACCAGAAGTCGAATCATGGTAATCCTCTCTTGAACAAAACCGATCAATGAAGAGAGAGCCAGGCCTGGTTTGTGGAGTCTTCGTTGCCGTAACTTTAGGCTTAACTCTATTGTAACGATTTATTACAAGTGCTTTGTCGCTGCTAACAGTAGAAACTTGAATGACTTCTGTCCCTGCTGATGACTTTAAGCGACTGCAATAATTGAGGCGCTGGCAGCATTCACCGAACACTTCCGGCTTGAATAGATACTGGTAAAGCTTTACAAAAGTGGCAAGGCTGGGCGCTCAGTCAGCTTGCTGATTTGCTTCAACAAACCTTGATAAGCACTGGTCTTCCCTTGTTTCAAATAAAGGTTTGCCGCCAAGCGAAAATCTGCGATCGCTCCTTGCTGATCTCCCAGCCCGTAGCGAACCATACCCCGGCAGTGACAGGTATCAGCGTCCTCAGAATTAATTTGTAGTGCTTGATTAAAGTCTGCCAGGGCTCCTGCATAATCCTCTAGTTCAGCGCGGATGAACCCCCGGTTATAGTAAGCTACACCATCTTCAGCGTTGAGCCGTAGCGCCTGGTCAAAGTCTGCAATTGCTTTCTGATAGTCTCCTAAAAGGCTGAGGACAAGCCCGTGGTTGACATAGGCTTTAGCATCGTTAGGGTTAATCTGAATCGCCTGGTTGAGATCTACCACTGCTCCCTGGTAGTCTCTCAAGAGAACCTTGTGGGTGCCGCGAGCAAAGAAGTCCTCAGTACTGATTAAGATTGTGCCAGTGACTGCTGAGCCTACCTGCGTTGGAGATATCTGAGCCTGAGCCGCAGGTAGTTTAAAGACCACGAGGCTACATATAGTAGCCATTCCTACCACTAGAGCTGCTCTCAAAAGAAGCAGGATGCTTCTCAGGGTTGTTAAAAGCATTTCTAACTCCAGCCCTTTTCTGCCTGCTCTAAGACGTAAGCCGCGACATCTTCTATTTGAGCAGGGTTCAAGCGACCTTTAAAGGCTGGCATAGCGTTCTTGCCGTCGGTTACTTGACTGACAATGGCCGCCAGGGAATTCATGCCATACTTCTCCAAGGCATCCTGCTTCAGTGTTTTGTTGGTCATGACAACATTGCCTCCACCCCGATGGCAGACAGCACATTTAGTACTAAAGATCTTGGCACCATTTGCCGGGTCTCCTGCTAGAGCTGGACGACTATAGGCAGTGACTATTGTGAACACAGTAACTCCCAGCAGCAGGATTGACAGTAGCCTTTGCATGAAGGTTTTCCTCTTGAGCGGGCAATAAGTGAGACTACTACCGAATTTAGGTTGAGCGAAGGCCGGCGTCAAAAGACAAGCGGTCAAACTTTGTTGCTACTGGAGGGGATGTTTCCCTTGTTTCTAGGGGGACTGAGGCGGTAGACGGGGGAAGATCGGTAATACTGTAATTCTCAAGCCAGTTCAGGTTTTGAGTTCAGGAATGCCTGCTGTAGTAAGCTCAATGGAGATAGCTACACCTGTCAGGATTTTGCTAAAGCGCATTTTGGCATCAGTCGTTCCAAAACCTGCTTCAGAACGATCGCAGCCCAGTCAATATCAGCAGGGGTGGTATCTTTTCCCAGAGTGAGGCGAATGGCTCCCTGAGCGGCGCGATCACTGTACCCCATTGCCTGCAGAACTGGGCTGGGGGTTGACTTGCCACTGTGGCAGGCAGAACCAGCGCTGATGCCAATTCCTGCTAGGTTCATCTGGCGCACTAAAGTCTTACCGTTCAAATCACAGTCCAGGACCTGAAGGCAGAAGCTCGCGTGGTGGGGCAACCGGTGCCAGCGGTCTCCTGTGGGGACGAGATTGGGGACCTCTGCCAGTTGGTCAAACAAGCGATCGCGCAGATTCATCAAACGGGAAGTTTCCTGAAGCATTTCCTGAGCTGCCAGTTCGGCTGCTACCCCAAAACCGGCAATAGCAGGTACAGCTTGAGTGCCAGAGCGCAGCTTAAACTCTTGGCCCCCGCCAGAGAGCAGTGGCACTAAGCGCACCCCCGGACGAATATACAGTGCCCCAGCTCCCTGAGGCCCATAGATTTTGTGGCTCGACAGCGATAGCAGATCAATGGGTAGCTTTTGCACGTTTAAGGGCAAGCGACCCGCTACCTGTACGGCATCGGTGTGAAATAGAGCCCCATGGGCCTGAGCGATCGCCCCTAAACTCTGGATTGGCTGCAGTGTACCCACTTCACTTTGACCGTAGATGATCGAAACGAGAACCGTGTTGCTCTGAAGCGCGGCCTGCAGGTCCAAGGGATTCACCCAGCCCTGGCGGTTCACCGGCAACCGCGTTACCTGCCAGCCTTGGCCTTCTAATAATCGGGCAGGTTCGGCTATGGCGGAGTGTTCAACGCTAGAGATGATCAGATGCTGAGGGATTGAATATTGTTGAGCTACTCCCATGAGCGCCAGGTTATCTGCCTCAGTACCCCCTGAGGTAAAGATCACGGCTTCAGCGGGTGCCTGCAGCAGATCAGCAACTTGCATCCGGGCCTGCTCTACCACAGTTGCAGACCTTTGGCCCCACTCGTGCAGGCTAGAAGGATTGCCCCACTGCTCACTGAAGACCGCTTGCATGGCGGCGATCGCTTCTGGGCGCGGCGGTGTGGTAGCGCTGTAGTCTAGATAAATTTGCATAATTCATCCTGTGCAACAGTGAGAGGTCAACCCCTCCCTTGTCTATGGTAAGAGCGATCTTGCTGATTCGCAGAAGTCTCTCCCACCTTGATCTCTATTGCCACCAAATAAAGTCATTAACGAGGTCAAACTCGGGTTCAGATTGAATCGTTCTTTGCCGGATTACCGAGTGTTACCCTAATTCACTCCATGCAGTCAGGATTAAAAAATTCCTTCTCAGGGTCTCAGCTTTTACCTTTGCCTCCACACTGAAGCAGGCATGTTTGTGACTGGCAACCTAACTTTAGTTAATGTGATGACCGACGCGACACCCTTATGTTAGATAGAACTATGCCCTACGAATATTGACGTAGGGCATAGATGTACTAGGTACAGATAGATAGTTAGGCATCCACTCTCGCTAGGCGAACATGGCAGCCTAACAGGATTATTAGCGAACAGTTCCCTGCAAGGAAGCAGTGTCAACTGGCTTCAGGAGATACAAGCGCAAAAGTTGCCAGGCATTAGAGGCATAGAGCGGCAGCTTCTGGAAAAACTGGATCACCTTGGGTTTGTTGGAGTTGGCGATCGCCGTCAATTTAGCATTATTCTGCACACACCCATCCAGCCGCTGGTAGAACTGGGGAGCTTCGACATCAAGAATGACAGGAAAAACCCGGCCCGCAGTCTCGTTAGTCTTTTGAATCACGTGGATGTCATACTCCCGCGCATCCAATCCGAGCGTGGCGTAGAAACCAGATCGCTGAATGTCGTTGAGATACATGGTGGCAAACACTGACAGCAGGAAGAAGCGACACCACAGCCTGGCTCGCCAATCGTTGAGCACTTGCGGCTGCGATCGCATGAGGGCATCGAAGAAGTCTCCGTGCCGATTTTCATCCTGGCACCAGTTCTCAAAGAAGCGGAAAATTGGGTAAATACAGTTTTCCGGATGAGACTCTAGGTGGCGGTAAATAGTAATGTAACGCCAGTAGCCAATCTTCTCAGACAGGTACGTCGCGTAGAAGATAAATTTGGGTTTGAAGAAAGTATATTTGCGGCTCTTAGTGAGAAATCCTAGGTCCAGCGACAGCTTGAAGTCTGACATTGCCTTGTTCAAGAATCCGGCGTGACGGGCCTCATCTCGCGACATCAGGGAGAAGCACTCGGCCAGCAGGGGATTTTTGTTCTTCAGCCGCCGGCTGAGTTCCTTGTAGAGCAGGAAGCCAGAAAACTCGGCTGTGCAAGAGCGCTCCAGGAATTCAATAAACAGCCTGCGGGTTTCGCCATCAATGTGGTCCCAGGACTGCTCAAACTGCTCGTCCCGGACAAAGTGATGCCGATTGTAGTCCGCCCGAAACTCTTCTAACAGGGCTTTGAGCTCGGTTTCATTGGGCGACAAGTTCATCCGCGCCATTTCGTCGAAATCTGTGGTATAAAACCGGGGCGTCAGGATGGTTTCTTTAGCTGGGACTTTGACCCCGGCACGGAGTTCTTCGGCGGGCTTTTGCAGAGAATCTACCATGAGTCCTTTAATTACTGTTTAGCTAACCTGTACTTCAAAATTAGTATGAAATCCGAAGGCTAACCCTTCCATGCCAATGTTACCTGAACTTAAGGGCTGACAAAAAGGATTAGCGACAAGCGTTACATTTCTCAAGGAGATGGCATAATTTGAGAACTTGACTCCCCCAGGCTTAGAGCTAGCCGCTAGCAGAGCAGCTTCATCCCGCTGACCTGGCGACAGACCCTGAAAGTGAGAGGTAGTATTGCCATCGCTAGCAGACTGCTTTGGTGACCTGGTACGGCCCTAGGATCGCTCGATCGCTCAACTCTAGAGCATCTAACCCTGAAGAGCGCCACCGCAGGCAGCCTAGCTCAAGTGTTAGGATTTGCCATGTTTTCAATGCTATTCAAATTGAATAGCATTTGTAGCGCTTGCATTGCCTTGCGTCTAGCTTCAATATCCTGCTGTGCCCGCAGCTGCACCATCGGGTCATGGAGAATCTTATTGACGATCCCCCGGGTTAGAGCTTCAATCACTTCTTGGTGCTTATCGGCAAATTCGGTGCCGAGGCGAGACAGGGCTTTCTCCAATTCTTGGGCGCGAATAGTCTCGACTTTTTCCCGCAAGCTGCTGATCGTCGGAACCGTTTCCAGCGATCGCCACCAAACATCAAAGCCTTCCAGCTCGTCCTCTAATATAGACTCAGCCTCAATTGCCATCTGTCGCCGGCTTTCTTGATTTTGCGCCACTACCGCTTTGAGATCATCGACGTTGAAAGCCTGGACTTGAGACAGTTGGTTCACGTCGGAATGAACATTGCGGGGTACCGCAATATCAAAGATCATCAGCGACTGCTGGGCTTCCAGGATGAATTCTAGCTTGGCCCGATCCAGGAGGGGTTCTGTAGCAGCCGTACTGGTAAATACCAAATCGGAAGCCGCAACCACGGGGATCATTTCTGAGAGAGGGTGCAGGTGCAGGTTAGCGCCATTAAAGTGAGCAACTAGCTCCTTAGCCCGTTCCGGCGAGCGGTTAAGAATCGTAATTTGACTCGCACCCTTTGCGAGAAGATGTTGTACCAGCAGTCGGGACATCTTGCCTGCCCCTAAAATCGCCACTCGGCAGGCAGCCAGATTCGCTGCTTTAATTTGAGCCAGCTCCACAGCGGCAGAGCTGATAGAAACTGCACCAGTGCCAATTTTCGTTTCTTCCCGGACTCGCTTCCCGGCGGAAATCGCCTGCTTAAACAGCCGGTTGAGGATAACGCCAACACCCTTGTGCTGCTGGCCCAGCTTGAACGTGTGTTTAACCTGGGCCAGAATTTGTCCTTCCCCAATCACCAGGCTGTCCAAGCCAGCCGCAACGCGCATCAAGTGCATGACCGCATCTTGGTGCAGGAGGATAAATAGGTGCTGGCGCAGCTGGTATAGCGGTAGACCACTATGCTCAGAGAGGAACTGGATGGCCTCGCGAATCCCGTTCTCAGTTTCGCTGGTAACTAGATAAATCTCTAAACGATTACAGGTACTAAGGACAGCCACTTCATCAATATGAGGGCAGCTGCATAGCTGAGCGATCGCGGCTGCTTTAGCATCTTCAGCAATACTAAGCTTTTCCCGAACTTCAACCGGAGCTGTCTTATGACTAAGACCTACGACGGCAATATTCATGTTGACTCCCTGTCTTTCAGGTCCTCCATCTCCATAGATGTGAAATATTTAGCTTTGTAGCAAGAACTCCCACTTCAGTATGACCGATCCAGAAGCCTCGATTGGGGTTACCGCAGCTGTAGAGCCCGTGGAGTTTTCTCAAACATGTGAATTGTGTCCACAAACCGAACAGTGCGAGATTGACTAGAAATAATCAGGGACTGGGTCCTGGCTCCGCCGGCGAAAAAGCGCACTCCTTCCATCAAGGTTCCCGGTGTAATACCGCAGGCGGCAAATAGAACTGTCTCTCCAGAGGCTAGCTCCTCGGCGTTGTAAATCTTGTCGGGGTCGTCAATCCCCATTTCTTTGAGGCGAGCAAGGTTGCCCTCCTTGCTCTCGCCGATCAGACCCGTTTGCACAACTTCAGGATCGTAGATCAGCTGTCCCTGAAAATGCCCTCCCAAAGCTCGCATAGCTGCGGCTGAAATCACCCCTTCCGGAGCAGCACCAATGCCCATCAACGCATGAATATTTGTCCCAGCAAAGCCACAGGAAATAGCAGCCGACACGTCACCATCCGAGATCAGTCGCACCCGTGCCCCGGCTTCCCGGATTTCCTGGATGAGCTCCTTGTGGCGCGAGCGATCCATTACAACTACTACTAATTCCTCAATCGAGCGTTCCAAGCACTCAGACAAAATCTTTAGGTTCTCTGTTGCTGACTTAGTGATGTCAACTTTGCCACAGGCAGCGACTGGGGCAGCCAGCTTTTTCATGTAAAAGTCGGGAGCGGCAAGTAATCCGCCTTTCTCAGAAATAGCCAGTACTGCCATAGAACCATTCTGACCATAGGCTACCAAGTTTGTGCCTTCGCAGGGGTCAACGGCAATATCAATTTCGACGAGTTCATCTGGGTTGCAGAATGTATGAGCGTCCTCGCGGGTACAGACCCCCACTTCTTCACCGACGTAGAGCATCGGGGCTTCATCTCGCTCGCCTTCGCCAATCACGATGCGACCGCGCATGTGGATTTTGTTCATCCGTTCACGCATGGCTTCTACCGCTACCTGGTCAGCCGTATTTTTATCGCCTTTACCCATCCAGCGAGCTGAAGCGATCGCTGCTTTCTCGACCACCTCAATGATCTCTAACCCGATCACATTATCCACGAAGACTACCCTCCTAAGTGCTGATTTAGCGCTGTTTGCTGTGGCACTGACTCAGATTACAAGTCTATCAGAAGGTGGAGACACCCTTGAAGCCAGTTCTAGGTTGCCTTTGTGTTAAGTTTTACTTCCTATTGGGTTGCGAGATGAGCATTAGTAGAAGCAGCTTTGTTCTCGTAAGGTCTGAGGGACGGCGCTGTAGCAACCCCCTCCTCTTGGCCCAGCATTCAGTCTGTGAACCTTAGTAAACTGAAGGCGATGCTGAAACTTTAGTGACTCGTATGACCTACCCCCCTGCACCCTGGAAGCTTCAGGGCTTCGCTTGCCAAACCTTGGAGCCTGTGGACGCAGTTCAGGCGCGATCGCTCGTTCCTGCCGAGTTAACCGTTATTTCCCTTTGGCCTGGTAAAACTGTCGGTGGAGTTTACTTAGCTACCTATGGGGCTGGCTCCGCTCTGGAATATCATGAGTTGATTGTAGTGGCTGCTCTAGTCAGCTACGCCGGACGAGTAGGCTGCTGGATCTCTCATATCTACGTGGATAACCCTGACTCTGTAGCGGGTGGCCGGGAAGTCTGGGGCCTACCGAAAGAGCTAGCGGAATTCATCTGGGAGCAGGGTCAACAGAGCCGGATTGTCGTCCGTCAAGCTGAACGACAGCTATGCACCCTCTCCTATGATCATCCAGCCTGGGGATGGCGACAGGGGTTTACAGTGCCGAGCTTTAGTGCCTTGGGAACAAACCTATTACTGTTTCAGGGCCAGGCCAATGCCCGGATTGGGTTGGCCAGTACTCGGTTAGAGGTTCCTAGAGAGAGTCCTTTTGCCACCCTCGGTTTGGGACAGCCTTGGCTAGGGGTTAGCTGTGAAGGCTTAAACCTAGTGGTTCAGGCTCCGCAGGTGGTGGCCCAGAGCGATCGCTGTCAGCGGCCTGTAGGGATAGGCAGATAAAATACTGGTTTGCTGAATGCAGAGTTGAAGGGAATTAGGCAATGGAAACTGAATCGCGTCATCAGCCTCCTGAGGAACATTTTACGGTGACTCAACTGGCAGCCGTGAATGCTGCTAAAGGACTGACCATTGTTTGCCTCGTTACCTGTGCTGTTATTTTTGGTATCCCCGACCTGCGCCAGGTGATTTACCTGTGCCTGCACATCAGTTATTGCCTGTGGTGGTTTCTGGAGCAGTGGTTTTACCCGCAGCGGCGACAGTTATTTAACGAGCCTGCTAGTCTACCAGGGTTTATCTTTACCCTGTTGTTCGTCGGCGTTTTCTACGCCCTGCCCGGATATCTAGCCTTTACTAATCCAGCACCTCTGGCCCTGACAACGGCTGCTGTGGCCCTGCCGCTTTACATTTTTGGCAGTTTAGTGAACGCGAGTGCTGACGTGCAAAAGATAACTGCCAAGCAGGCGCATGCAGGTCTAGTGCGAGATGGGCTTTGGCGGTTCTCCCGTAACGTGAATTACTTTGGCGATTTCTTGAGATATTTGAGCTTCAGTATCCTGGCAGGTTCAATCTGGGCTTACCTGGTGCCGAGTGCGATCGCGCTACTCTACCTGCAGCGAATTGGCCAAAAAGAAACAGCAATGGTGGCAAAGTATCCAGACTTTACTGACTATCAGCAATCTAGTGCGCGTTTGATTCCATTTATTTGGTAAAGCTTTAAAGTGATATCTCTGAGAAGGGGCCAACTTAGGTTAAGTGAATAGGACCGGCCTTTGGCTGGTCTTTGCTTGATACTATAAGTAATAAGTAGGTAGTGGAGTACTACTACGTTCATAGTGTCTTAGGGGAAACAGGTTAGCTGTATCGAGCGTCTTCCCCAATAGCTTTCTGTTGGATTGTTAGGATAGGCGGTTCTTAACCAAGAAAAGAAATAATAGCAAAGAAATTAAAAATTAAATGCTACCGCTCCAGAGACAAGGTTACGTTAGGTACCATAAACAAGCTACCGTTCGCTGTTGTCTTCGGGCTATTGATTCAATTATTTCAGGGGAGCTGGTATGGCCTATGCTTTCACCAGGCTTAAAGCCACTTCAAAAGAAGTTTTATCTTGATGTTAATCAAATCACAATCCTTTCTTAGTTTTTGAGTTAAACAAACACAACTAAAATGTTCAGGTTATGACCGAAGTGCTACAAGTTGGCAACCAGGTGATTACTGCTGAGGAAATCATTCCTCGCCTTGTCAGTTACCAGATGCTGCCCCAATTATTATGCGAAATGATTATTGATCAGGCTATTGCCTCAATTGAGTGCAAACCGGAAGAGACTGCTAGTGCTTGTCAACAGTTTTACCAGGAGCATCGACTGACCTCGGAATCAGAGCGTCAAGCTTGGCTAGATACCTATGGTATGACTGCAGAACAGCTGGTCGCCCTAGGCACGCGAAAGCTCCGGATTGAGCGGTTTAAGCAGGCTACCTGGAACCATCAACTGGAAGCCTACTTTCTCAATCGCAAGCGGCAACTTGATAAGGTTGTTTATTCCCTGTTGCGAACGAAAGACGCCAGTATTGCTCAAGAACTTTATTTTCGCATCCAGGAAGGCGAGCAGTCCTTTGCTGAACTGGCGAAAGAGTACTCTCAAGGTCCAGAAGCTCAAACTGGCGGGTTGTTTGGTCCAGTCGAGCTGAGCCAACCCCACCCCACATTGGCCCGAATGCTAGCCCTGAGCCAACCGGGTCAGCTGTGGGCACCTACTCGCTTAGAAGAGTGGTTCGTGATTATCCGCTTAGAAAAGTTTATCCCAGCCCAACTCGATGAACCGATGCGACGGCGGTTGCTGCAGGAACTTTTCACCTCCTGGCTGCAAGGGCAGCTTAAACAAACAGGTTTGATCCAGCGTAATTCAACGATGGTGTCCCAATGACCTACACCAGTACTGCCATCTATGACTTCTTGGTAGAGGCTTCTCCCTTTAGTCAGTTAGCTCCCAAGGACTTGGAGCAACTGGCTGGAGAATTTCAACTTTTGCGCTACCGCATGGGCCAGGCGATGCTCGTGCGGGAAAAGATGCCAGCCCACGTTGTCATTCTCTACCAAGGGCAGGCCCGTTTGCTAGGGTATGACCCCCGCATGAGTAACCAGACCCCAGTAACCTTGAAACGGCTGGAGCCAGGAGAAGTGATTGGCTGGGTTGGGCTGGTACGTGGCGTTGCTTGTGAAACTGCGATCGCCTCGACGGAAGTCGTCGGCCTGACGCTGCCGGCAGAGAGATTTTTAGCCCTGCTTAATCAGGTGCCAGTACTGGCTGCTGCCTTTCGAGACCGCTGTGGGCTCAGCGAAGTTTTTGACTTGTTGGGGGCCGAACTTGTCCGGCGGGCAGACGGTTCAGCTAACTTGAAGGAACTGGCGCTCAAGGTTTGGCCGGAGGCCATGATTCTCAACCTACCCTCTGGCAAAACCTCCCTCAGTCAGCTTGATCCCGGTCTGGTGTGGCTCGTCAGCGGCGGTACGCTGACTGGTTTTCCTGCAGGTAGCCGCATTGTGCCCGATGACCCGTCGAGTTATTTGGAGGTTCCTCGCCCTGGATCCGCTCGTCTCTTAGGATTTTGGGAATCAGTCCTGACTTTACCGGCTGCTGCCCCAATTGTGCCAACCGTTAACTCTTGGGAAGAGATTCCTTACGCCTCCGAGGAGTTGCCGGAAACAGAAACGAATCAGGCTAGACCAGGGAAATATCCCTTTGTACGCGGCAGAGGTCCTTTAGATGCCTCTCTAGCCTGCTTTGCCATGCTCAGCCAGCACTTGGGTGTTCCTTTCCGGCGAGATGTGGTGCGCCGGGTCTTAAGTAACCAGATGCAGCGGACTGGCAATGTGTCCTTGCAAACCTGTGGGGCCGTTGCTGAACTGATGGGGCTGACTGCCCAACTGGTGAACGTCCCAGCAACTGCGATCGCCCGCCTGCAAACTCCGGTCCTGATCCGCTGGCAGGAAAGTTTTGCCCTCTTGTACAAAGCTAGCGACAAAGAGTTAGTCCTGGCAGACCCGGAAGCGGGCATCCGCCGTCTCAAACCCACGATTTTTGCCGAAACTTGGGGTGAAGAAGGGCAGGTGCTGCTACTCCAGCCTACTAAGCATACCCCTCAGCAGCGATTTGGCCTGGGCTGGTTTCTACCGTCGATCAAGCGCTACCGCAAGGTCCTGATTGAAGTTTTTGTTGCCTCCTTTTTTGTGCAACTGTTTGCCCTGGCTAACCCCTTAATGGTCCAGGTGATTATCGATAAGGTCCTGATTCAAAATAGCCCGGAAACCCTCAACGTCCTGGGGGTATTCCTGCTGGTAGTCGCGGTTTTTGAGGCGGTACTGACTAGCTTGCGAACCCACTTGTTTGTCGATACCACCAATCGCATTGACTTGACCTTAGGGTCAGAGGTGATTGAACATCTGTTTCGCCTGCCGCTGCGATATTTTGAACGTCGGCCAGTCGGGGAATTAGCGACCCGGGTCAATGAGCTGGAAAATATTCGCTCCTTTCTCACTGGTACTGCTTTAACCGTTGTCTTAGATGCCATCTTCTCCGTTATCTACATCGTGGTGATGGTGATTTACAGTTGGCTGCTGACCCTGGTGGCGCTGGCAACTGTGCCCCTGTTTGTCGCACTCACCGTCATTTTTTCGCCGGTAGTGCGGCGGCAGGCGCGGATGAAGGCAGAGCGGAATGCCGAATCCCAATCCTACCTAGTGGAAGTGGTGTCAGGCATCCAGACCGTTAAGGCGCAAAACATTGAGCTGCAATCGCGCTGGGCCTGGCAGGAGCGCTATGCTCGCTACATCAGTGCCGGTTTTCAAACCGTTTCTACCTCCACGACCGCCGGTTCGATTAGCAACTTTCTCAACAAACTCTCGGGACTGCTGCTGCTGTGGGTTGGGGCTTACCTGGTGCTTCAGGGCCAGCTGACGCTGGGCCAGCTGATTGCCTTTCGAATTATTGCCGGTTACACCACCAGTCCCCTGCTGCGGCTGGTGCAGCTATGGCAAAACTTCCAGGAAACCGCTTTGTCTCTGGAGCGCCTCAGCGACATCTTAAACAACCCCCAAGAAGTGGATGAAGTGGATCGGTATAACATCCCCATGCCGGTTGTCCAAGGGGCAGTCAAATGCGAGAATGTTTCCTTTCGCTTTGGTACCAGCGGCCCACTCCAGCTTAGCCATGTGAACTGCGAGTTTCCGGCTGGCAGGTTTGTGGGCATTGTCGGTCAAAGTGGTTCTGGCAAAAGCACTCTCATGAAGCTGTTGCTCCGCCTGTACGACCTCGACTCTGGCCGGATTCTGATTGACAATTACGACATTAGCAAGGTGGAACTCTACTCGCTGCGGCGTCAGTTGGGTATGGTCCTGCAAGACTCCCTGCTATTTGACGGTACAGCCCAGGAAAATATTGCTCTGACAAATCCTGACGCCACCGCTGAGGAAGTTGTGGAAGCCGCCAAAATTGCCTATGCCCACGACTTTATTATGAGCCTGCCCAGTGGCTACAATAGCAAAGTCGGGGAGCGGGGTTCAGCACTCTCAGGCGGGCAGCGGCAGCGGATTGCGATCGCCCGTACTGTCCTGCAGAACCCGCGGATGTTAATTCTCGATGAAGCGACAAGCGCCTTGGATTATCATGCCGAACGGCAGGTATGCCAAAATTTAGCAGAAGCCTTTCGCGGTCGCACTCTCTTTTTCATTACCCACCGTCTCAGCACCGTGAAAAATGCCGATGTGATCCTGTTTATGGAGCAAGGGTCAATTGTCGAACAGGGAACTCACGAGGAGCTGATGGCCCAGAGAGGGCGTTACTACTGTCTTTACCAGCAGCAGCAAATCCAATCCTAATCATCTGAACACTGTCCCTATTTCGAGGACCTTATATGACCATCAGCAAGCATAAGGAAACAAGCAACGGGCACAAGTTACCCCCTAACTTGACCCTAGAAACTTTACCGCAGCAGCCGGAGCCTCGTCCAGAACCCAGACCCAAAAATCGATTTGATCAGCCGGTACTCCTGCAGCAATCTCCGGTTTGGTCCCGGGCCATTATTTGGCTGATTGTTGGCGTGACCACCTCGGTGGTTGCTTGGGCCTGTTTCGCCAAAATTGAGGAAGCGATTCCGGCCACCGGCAAGCTGGAGCCCCAAGGTACGGTCAATGAAGTCCAACCCCCCGTCGGTGGCTTGGTAAAAGCTATCCATGTCGAGGAGGGGGCCAGGGTCAAGAAAGGAGACCTGCTGCTCAGTCTAGATCCCACCGCATCCCAGGCCCAGCTAGAGTCTGCCAAGAAGATTCGCACAGCCTTGACCCAGGAAAATCAGTTTTACCGCTCTCAACTGGATGGTTCTTCAGCCTCAACTCCAGCGCGGATGGCTCAGCTAAAGCTACCGCCACAGCTCGCCTCTCTCACCCAAAGCCGGGCTACTCTCGCTGCAGAGAATCAGCTCTACCGGGCGCAACTAGGTGCCACTCAGGATAATCTTAACCCGGAGCAGCTTTCCCGCCTCCAGGTCAGCCAAGCTGAGTCCAACTCTCGCATTGCCGCCGCTCGGTTGGAAGTCGGCCAATTACAACGACAGCTTAACCAAAACCAGGTAAAGCTATCGAGTGCGCGGAATATGACTGGGGTGAATC
>JAUJON010000446.1 GCA_030447595.1 Thermosynechococcaceae cyanobacterium YX3bin19 | reverse complement strand
ACCCCATAGAGGAAGCCTTCTCGAAGGTCAAGCACCTACTCAGGAAGATCGGCGTCCGCACCAAGGAGGCTCTGGTCGAGGCGATGGGTCGAGCATTAGCAGCCGTGAGTGCCGAAGACGTGCGGGGGTTCTTCACTCACTGCGGCTACCGCATCCCGGCGCAGCACCTATGAAAGGCGCTGTTACTCGTGAGGCAAACCTGGCACCAGGTCAGGGCTCGTCAACTTGAGTTTGAGTCATTGGTTCACCCTCGACTCCGTACAAAGTGACGACAACGCCGCCAACATCCTTCTCCTCGATGAACCGCAGCTGCTTTGCGTATCGCGGCCCCACAGCATCCTCAGCAGTGAAATCCCAGTTCCCCCACCAACGCTTAACCAACCAGATACGTTGATAAACGCTCACTTGCGAGCCGATACGTGCCCGATCTTCGGCGTTGGCTGGTGCTTCGAACCTATAACAACGGTCCAGCTCACATGGCACGCTTAACTGCGGCAACTTGGTTGCTGAGAAGCGAGAGTAATAATAATTGAATGGTAGCTGGGAGCTGTTACCGTTGAAAATAATGATATCTCCTTGCCGTGCCTGTTTCGTTACATAGGAGGCTGCGCTATCCCAGTTTTCCTTCTCGTAGTGACGGTAGATATTGTCGAGACTCGATATATTTAGCAACAGCAGAACGGCAAAGGCGCAAACCGCAACCGGGCGGCCGATTGTGTGTTTCATGAGCCATACCAACCCGGCTGCCAGAAGAAGAAGAAAGACGATAGCAACCGGAATCAGGGTGCGATCAATGAATACCGGTTGAAGGAGGCTCGCATTCAACTCCACTACCAATGGGCCAAATAGGAGGAATGAGGCGATTAAAATCTGGCCTCTTAGATGTCTCAAGCTGAAGATGCCGAGACACGCCAAGCTAAGATAGACCAAAACGGCCGTGAGGCTGATGTCAGGTAGAGGGATGGTAACGGACGATAAATGAATGACATCCGGTAGTAGATGACTGGTGAACGATAAAACAAGGAGTGCAAGATCGTGGGGCGAAGGGTTGCCGATCCAAGAAACAGCCCCCCTACTGATTTGATATAACATAACCGCGAACCAGGGCAGCCAGCCTACGACGCCTGCCGCCAGCGCGTATAGTCCTATCACTCCCTCCCGTTTTCCACGAAGATAGTATGTAAGCAGGACTACTCCGTGGGTCACGATAATAGCTAATCCTCCAACTTGCTGGGTGTAAAGGCTGCCTGCCGCTACGAGAGCATAGCAAACCCAAGCTGTTGTCTTGGAGGTTTGGAGTCCCCATACCAAGCAATAACTGGCGGCCGTAGCCATTAGCCCGAGAAGGGAGTACATCCTCGCTTCTTGGGCGAAGTATATGTTGAATGGTGAGATAGCGAGTAGCAAGGCCGAAAGAAGACCTACGGATTGACTATGCAAGCGTTTACCAAGTCCATACACAAATGGTATGGTCAGGACGCTCGGTATCACTGATAATAAGCGGATCCAGTAGACCGAGTCGTCGATCATCATCCAACCATGGAGTAGTATGAAGTATAGAGGCGGGTGTACGTCTCCCCTCACAAGCCACAGCAGCAGATAGTGCACTTCCTTGGAGGCTACCCAGACGCTCACTCCTTCGTCTACCCAGAGGCTTTGGGATGCGAGGTCGTGAAGACGCAACAGCGATCCGAGCAAAATGATGGCAGACATTGCGAGAGTTGTGAGGATGTATGCCGAAAAACGGGATACCCACGCGAAGGGGTACGCTTCACCCCGTTCGGGTGTTGTCCGAATTTCCACTAACTGCTTTTTCCTCCACGACTCGTTGCAATCCATTCATGCTGACGCTTGGATTCACGCAGCCAAGCAATCAAGGTAATCATGTTCTGAACCAATGCCAAAAAGGGCATCAAGGCGATGTAGTAAACGATATCCGCGGACTTGATGCTCGGCCCCGCATGTAAGGAGTGTCTGTAACTTGCCAACACCACCAATACTG
>JAUJON010000445.1 GCA_030447595.1 Thermosynechococcaceae cyanobacterium YX3bin19 | reverse complement strand
CAATCCAGTTAAAACTTATTTTTCACCGCCCTTAGAAACCCGGACTTGGTTCCACCAGGGTGCGGTTGGCGAGGAGTATGGAGAATGGCAGGAAGGCAGTTGGGAAGAACTCAATTTTTACGAAGAGTTCTGGCCTGAAGATCCTATGGTGCTTTCCCGTCCAAATAACCTGGAAGAATTTATCAAAGGCTTACCCCGAAGAGCTAAAAGAGATGCTTTTCGGGCTTTGCGAGGCTAGGTTCTCCGGACTGAGATTTATGCAAGGGATGGAAGCCGGCTAGAAAATCGTCCCTATACAGTAACAGAATCTCTTTGGGGAATGCGTGAAGAAGCTAAACTAAGTGATAATTTTTCGACTCGTCAACGGATTTTCTTTCCATTTGCTTTAGCCTCACGAACCAGTCAATGGGAACGAGGGAGTGAGCCATTGACGCGTATCCGTACGGTGAAGTAGCCTTGCTTTGGGGTATAAAGCCATTGTAGATTCGCTCAAAAAAAGCGATGGCACAAGTAAAAACGGCGGCTCAGATGTTCCCGCTGGTGGAAAGCTGGCAAAACAGTGGCATGACTCAGAAAGAGTTCAGTCAACAGCACCAAATAAGTGAACACGTATTTTGTTACTGGGTATCGCGCTACCGGAAAGCCCGTCCCGTCAAAGTCCCTATTCAGACGAGTCCTAAGCCTGCATCAGAAGCAGCTTTTATCCGTCTGTCCCCGCCTGCGGCCCCGGCTACTTCCCCTACCGTTCAAACGGAGGCTCCCCCAGCAGGAGCGGCCAATACGGTAGTAGAGTTACCTTCCGGGATAGTGCTGCGCTTTTCCGGCCTTGTGCCAGTAGGGTACTTAAAAGAGCTGGTTGGTTTATGTTCGGTCTGAGTGCGCAGCAGCGGTATTTTCTCTTTCCGCACGTAGTGGACATGCGTAAATCATTCGATGGGTTAAGTGGTATTATCCGTAACAAGATGGGCCAAGACGCCTGTGTGGACCTTAAATCAGATGATTTAATCTGAGGTCCGGGGATGTGTATATTTTTCTGGGCAAAGACTTGAGTAAAATCAAACTGTTAGTGTGGGAAACGGGAGGATTTGTACTCTATTATAAACAGCTAGAAGCCGGCACGTTTTCCCTGCTCAAAACCAGTGAGCCCAGCATTAGCTTCACCTATAGTGAGCTGTGTCTGTTGATCGAAGGGGTGGAAGTAGAAGTAAAACACCGCCGTAAAAGATTCATCCGGACAGCAGAAAAAGGATAGCCATGAGTTGATGATTGCTCAACTGGATACTATCTTGCCTGTATGCTCGCTTCTGCTGCGGTCCTTTCTCAAGAACAAGTTGCGCAACTCCGGGAGGAAAACCAGCAATTACGCGATGAACTCAAGGAACTCAAGCGGCTCGTTTTTGGCAGCAAGAAAGAACGGTTTGTTCCTACTGCTAACCCTAATCAACTTAGCCTCGGCCTCACGGAAGATCCGGCTGCCCCTGTTGTACCCCTCAAACAGACCGTGCAGTATGAACGCCTTGTCAAGCAAGTTGTAAAGAAAGCCGCCCGCCAACTCTTTCCTGCCCACCTGCCCAGAGTAGAGGTAGTCATTGAACCTACTGAAGACGTGTCGGGGATGCGGAAAATGGACCTGCCGATAAGATCGTGCATCTTAGGTCCGGCGAAGAGATCACTGAGGAACTGGATCTAAAGCCGGCTTCCCTGTTTGTCCGCAGATACATCCGCCCCCGCTACGTAAGTCAGGAAGAGACATTCCATATTGGGGAACTACCAGCCAGGGTCATTGACAAAGGCATCCCCGGACCGGGATTGCTTTCGCAGATTATCTGCGATAAATTTGTCACCCATCTTCCTTTCTACCGCCAGAGCCAGCGCTATGAGCAGTTGGGCATGAAGATTCCCGCCAGCACCGGACCAGCAGACGTTGTGTCAGCATCGGGTCCGGGAGGGCTGGTTCGAGGCGGCATGCCTGCTGCTGGAACCGCTTTACGAAGCTCTCTCC
>JAUJON010000444.1 GCA_030447595.1 Thermosynechococcaceae cyanobacterium YX3bin19 | reverse complement strand
GAGCCGCCTCCGAGACGTGTGCGTGCGTCCCGGCGACCACCGCCGAAGGCGCGTGGAGGCTATCATAACAAATTAGTACGCGATTACCAACTAATTAGGAGGCGACTTGGTGTAGCGCGCGATCGACACCGACCCGACGGAATCGGACGCGGTTCGTACGCCGAGCGAGGTGGGGCCCCCTCTACCGTTCCCAACGGCGCCCAATGTCACGCGGTAGCTGCGACCGTGCCCGACTCGTTTAGTATCCCCGGAATCAGAATCGCCCAAGCGCGGGACAGCGGACTCGACTGCCAAACTCGGGCTACGACAGGGGCTCATGATGACTCTCGACCGGTTAGATTTCCCTTATCGTGGACGCCCCCCCCCAGCCCCCCCCGACGCACTCAGACCCGAGGCCCTGACGTGAGCGGCTCGCCTGCCCGGTTGCTGATCGTCGACAACCACCCGGTCGTGCGGGACGGCGTGGCGGCCATCCTGGGTCAGACCCCCGACCTCAGGATGGTCGCGGAGACCTCCGACCGCCGCGAGGCGATCGAGGCTTCGAAGAACACCGGCCCGAAGTCACGCTCCTCAATCTTCAGCTGCCCGACATGGACGGCATCGAGCTGATCGGGGCGATACGCCGGCACGCCGCCGACGCCCGCATCCTCGTGCTGACGACCTTGGACGCCGAAGCGGACATCGCCGGGGCCATGGGGGCGGGGGCGAAGGGGTACGTCCTGAAAGGCTGTCCCCGCGCCCACCTCGTGGACGCCGTCCGCGCCGTCCACGCGGGGCAGACGTGAGGTAAAGTTTGTGGAGATTGGCGTTGATAAAGACCATGTGCATTCTCTGGTGCAATCGGTTCCCACCGGAAAGCGTGACTAAGCTAGTGACGATGGTTAAGAGTCTGACGGACGGCCCGAGAAATCTCTCAACGCTGTCCCCAGGCCAAGAGATAGTTATGGGGAGGAGAGTTTTGGGCCGATGGCTACTTTGCTAGCACAGTCGGTACACGGAGACGAGAGGATGATTGGCAAGTATGTCCAAGACCAAGGACAAGCATATTAGCAGTTATCTTCAACTTCCTCATTTTAGGTGTAGGAATATCAGATAAAGGAAGCGCCCCGGTTCCTACACCTATTTAGAGTCAGTGCAGATTTAGCTGCAGAAGCTACTTCTAGAAGGACGTTATCAAAACCTCGGCAATCTTTCCTCGTCGCTCCGCAGCTGAGTTAATTGCTCTGGCAGCGGATATTTTATAAATATTAAAGGCCCGATACAGTTCACGGATAAAGAGGCAGTCAGAATTAGAAAGCATTACCTTCACCCCCCTCTCTGCCAGTTCTGTGAACGTGTCTCTCAACCTCACCTGATCTTGCTGACTAAAAGCATAGCGGCTGTAAGCTGTGAAGCTACTGGTAGGGCTTAGAGGGTAATAGGGCGGGTCAAAGTAAACAAAATCTTCGCTTGTTTTAGCGTGTTTGGCAACTGTCTCAAATGTGCTCACTTCGATCTGGGTAGTCTGAAGGGTAATTGATGCTGAACGCAGAATATCTGGATTACAAATTCTGGGATTTTGATATTTGCCAATTGGCACATTGAACTCGCCCTTGGAATTCTCACGGTACAGGCCATTGAAACAAGTCTTATTCAAATAGATTAGCCGAGCAGCTTTTTTGACAAGCACTTCCGGCTCCGCGATAAACTCCGTGTAAGCTTTGCCAATACAACTGTCTAGTTTTCCTGTGTTTGTGCTGGAACGGATCTGGTAGTAGTAGTCACGACTATGTTGCTGCTGATGCTCTGCTAAGTGTGAAATCAACTGCTCGACATTGTCTCTTACGCAACGATAGACATTCACAAGTTCTGGATTGATGTCTGATAGTACTGTTTGGGGGGGCTGAAGATGAAAAAATACCGCGCCACCGCCCAAAAAAGGCTCATAGTAAGTTTTAAACTGCTTGGGAAAGTAAGGGATATACTGCGGCAGTAGCTGGCTTTTTCCCCCAGCCCACTTCAGA
>JAUJON010000443.1 GCA_030447595.1 Thermosynechococcaceae cyanobacterium YX3bin19 | reverse complement strand
CGTACAAGGACTACTCCGAGCCCTGGTTCGGGGACCACAAGGTCATGCGCGGCGGCTGCTGGGCTACCCGCGATCGCATGCTCCGCAACACCTGGCGCAACTTCGCCACCCCCGACAGGAGGGATATCTTCGCCGGGTTTAGGACGTGCGCTCTGTAGCCTTACTGCTACTTCAAACGCCGAGCCGGTACCCGACGCTCCTGCAGACAAGAGCTGAATTGCGTTGCCAGTAGGCAGCAATAGTACAATGAGCAAGCGGAATGCTCTGTTTGCAGGGAAGGGGATTATGCCGGAACAAGAAACTTACAAACCGGAAGACGATGTAACTAAAGCTCAAGTTTCTTCAGAACTCGACGAAGCAAAGCAGTTTGCGGAAACGCAAAGCTTTGATGAAGTCAAGAGCGGCGAATGGTTTGTCAACCTATTACGAACAGTTATTCGTACTTACGACCGTAACGCTAGAGCAGAATATTTTCAGCAGAAGTATCCGGGGCTACCTCCTGATGCAATCTCAGACAAAATGACCTCTGTAGCGGTCCGAGATGCCACTATCGTCGGAGCAAGCGCCGGAGCAGCAGCAACTCCGAGCCAAATAGCCATTTTAGTCTCTGCGGGAATGACGTCCCCCTTATTCGAGGGTGCTATTGGGGTTGAAATGGTTCATCTAGCTCGAATCCAGATGCGACTAGTACTTGACCTCTCCGTTGTTTACGAGCTTCAACTTGACCTAGAAGACGTACTCATGATTTTTGGCTACGCTTTGCGCGCTGCTCCAGTAGAGATGATTAGTAAGGGGGTTCAGGTAGCAGCTAGAGCCGAGGCTACTGGAGCCGTGAGAAAACACGTTAGCAAAGTCACCCTCGAAGCCATCGAAGACTTTTCGCGACGACTCGGTTTCAAAATTTCGCAGCAAACCATCCGCAAGTATGCGGTTC
The DNA here is from genome assembly GCA_030447595.1 of Thermosynechococcaceae cyanobacterium YX3bin19. Classification (GTDB taxonomy): domain Bacteria; phylum Cyanobacteriota; class Cyanobacteriia; order Thermosynechococcales; family Thermosynechococcaceae; genus JAUJON01. The sequence continues at coordinate 1,071 of JAUJON010000443.1, read as the reverse complement.
CTGCAGCCTCTGCTGCCGTAGGGAGCACCTACAATTACGCAACTACTAGGTCGGTAGGCAAAATCGCCAAAATTCATCTCAGGAATAGAGGTAAAGTCACCGAGGAATTACGGGCCTTAGTATCGCGTCAGAGCATCTACGATTTAGCGTTCCCCGCCGCAGCTATGTACATAGCTCAAGTTGATGGTGAGTTCTCCACAAAAGAAAAAGAGCTTTATAGAGCCATGCTCTCGCGGATGTCGTTTGATGAGCACACGCAGGCCGAATTTCAGAAACTGATAGCCAATGAGGCAAATATCCTAGAAGCGATGGCTCAGATAGAAGATAGTGAAGTACGGCGTAGCTTGATAGACGTACTGATATTAATGACCGTCTATGACGGTGAGTTGGCCCAGAGAGAGCGCGAGTTCCTAACAAACGTGGCCAAAGAATTGAACTTGCCTTTAGACTTGGACGAGGTCGAACGAAAAACTCAAGAGTACCGAGTAATAGCCAAGCGGAGTATATTTGAGAGAGCAGCGGGGGTTGCTGGCGGGGCAGCGGCCAGAGCTAGTGGCGTTGCAGGACATGCAGTGAGAGGCGTTAAAGACACATCCGCGTTGGCTGGTGACAGAGCCAAGGGCGTGTTTGGTAGAGCCTTCAAGCATAAAAACGATACAGGCACAGAAAAACCTTTCAACCCAGAAAGCTCAACTATAGCTTGTTCGAGTTGCGGTAGAGAGGTTGCGGCTGAATTCCGGTTTTGTCCCGGATGCGGACAACCAACCGCGAGCGAGAAAGCTTGTTTGTCTTGTAGCGTTTCGATCCCGGTCGGTTTCGCTTTTTGCCCCCACTGTGGCGCTTCGCAGAACTAGCTTGCTCTGCTTCACAGTACTCGGTCGTCCTTGTAGGACGATAATGAGCACATGAACACGCAGCCTCAGCAGCCCGACCTGGCAAAGATCAAGAAACGCCAACAACGGGCGTGGTCCTCGGGCGACTACGCGATGTTCGGAGCGGCGTTGCTCATCATAAGCGAGCTTCTCTGCGAGGCCGTGGATCTGCGGCCCGGCCAGAAGGTCCTGGACGTGG
>JAUJON010000442.1 GCA_030447595.1 Thermosynechococcaceae cyanobacterium YX3bin19 | reverse complement strand
AGCCTGGCGCTTGCACTGAGTTCTTCAAGTTGATCTTCGCGCCGCTAAACTGAATGTTGTCAGATACCTAGGTAAGTTCAGGGTAGTTGGGGCGAGAATAGTCTCTAAATTAGAGGTTGAACCTAAGATTGTGCTTTGTTAGCACTGGAACGATGCAAAGGAACAGGTAAATGGTGGAAGCAGTTCCAGTACTTAAGATTGTGGTGTTGGAGCCGGGGCGGTCCCGGTCACATCCGGAACCAGTCAAATTTGCCGACTTGCGATCGCAACGTGTAGAGGAGTTCTTCCGCTCAAGGGAGTTGTCGTCTAAATACTCGTAAAGCCTATCAGCGGGAGCTAGAGAGATTCCTTCAGTGGACTGACAAGCCCTGGCAGGACATCACCCATAGGGACATGGACCGCTACAAGGAGCATTTGCAATCTTCACCTTCGGCCAGAGGTGGCAAGCTTAGTGCGGCAACGGTGAACCGGGCACTGGCAGCTTTACAAAGCTTCTTCAAGTGGCTCACCGTTAAAGATGGTTGTGTCGCAAAAATAGGGAAGTGGTAAGGTGGGAAAGCTGAAAACTCCCACCGTGCTTTTCCATGTCTGCTCCCTCCCTTTTCAAATGGCGACACTTTTTGTCTGATGTCATCTTGCTCAATGTCCGTTGGTATTGTCGCTACGCCTTGAGCTATCGTGACCTAGAGGAGATGATGGTGGAGCGAGGGATTGAAGTAGACGGCATCGTCAAGTTAACGCTCGTTCTAACTACTTGTTGAGAATATTAACTTGAACCAGGCACTAAAGCCTTGATTTTTCATCTTTAAGGTTGGCTCATTCTCAATAAAAAGCTTTCCGGGAACTTAACTTGACAATGCCCCTGATGCTGTTGATGAGGACGGCAACCAAATAGATCGTCGCACGACTCGTCAGACTCGGTTCAAAGAAGTGCGGTTGGCTTTGGCGCGCTCGAGTGAGGAGTTCCAACCAAAGTTTGGTGCTACTTTTGGTAGCCCAGACGACGCAGGAGACTCTTTGGTTGATTGTGCGATTGCTGCTGGATTGGTTGCCAATACTCAAGTGCATGCAGTCGGCGATGGTGCTCAGTGGATTGCCAATACTGTCAAAGCCCGGTTTGGTGACCAAGCTACCTATTTGTTGGACTTTTACCATTTAAGTGAGTATCTCGCAGCTGCCAGTACCGTGTGTGCTCCCACCCATCCTGACACTTGGCTCGAACAGCAGCAGCAGCACCTCAAACGGAATGGGTGGCAACAAGTGTTGTCAGCGTTACGTCCCCATTTGGAGCCAGAGACTGCCACCGATCAACAGGCGCCAGTCACAGCCGCTTACCGTTACATTGAAAACCGACCTCATCAACTGGACTATCAAGCAGCGATTGCTGCTAACTTACCAATTGGTTCCGGTGAGATTGAAAGCGCACATCGTTATGTAATTTTGGAGCGGCTGGATATTGCCGGGGCTTGGTGGACGGTAGAAAAAGCTGAGGAATTATTGTCGCTGCGAGTCCTGCGAGCGAATCAGCAGTGGGACGACTACTGGGCAAATTTGACTCCACTTGCTGCTTGACTGACCTGTCTGTCACTTTTAATTACACCCCTATTAAACATCTAGAAAAAACTGGGGGTAAAATTAACTTTCACATCGTAGCTAAAGAAGCGAATCTCAGCGTTGCCTACCTCTATAAGTACCCTGAACTGAAGCAGCATATTGCCGAACTGCGTAGCAAGCAGTCCTACCTGCCGCCGCCAGCTAAACCTATCTCTTCTAAATCCCATGACAAAGTGGTAAGCCGTCTCAAAGAACGCATTCGTCAACTAGAACAACAGAATCAGGAACTCAGACGCAAGAATGAAGCCTTAGCAGGACAAGTCTACCGAGTCCACCATTTACAAGAGCAAGTGGAACGTCAAGAGCAAACCATTGAGGGCCTACCTGGAACGTTCGGACAGGAGTGGTTGTGGGTAATGTTGTGTCGAGAGGAGTGCGTGTGTGTGAGCGCG
>JAUJON010000042.1 GCA_030447595.1 Thermosynechococcaceae cyanobacterium YX3bin19 | reverse complement strand
TCAGAGATTTTATTAATAGTGGTAGAAGACAATCTAATCTGCTTAGAGACTCTGCTACATGGAATAAATTGTGTAGCGCATTAGATTTAATTGGAGACACACAGATAGCAATAGATGCATATCCACAGCTTTTTAATGTAAAAGATGAGGGAATAAGCTATCTGATCATCTACGGGATTTTACAAACACTTTTATTACAGCAAGACGCTGCAAAGCTTATTGGGAATGCTTTAGGTATTGAATTCAAGTTCCCAAAGTCTCTGGAGAAAATACGAGTAATTAGAAATAGTGCTGCAGGCCACCCTGGATATCAGAAGGAAAATGGTCTATCGAAATCTAGCTTTATCACGAGGATGTCAATATCGCCTACAAGCTTTGAATTGATGACTGTATATTCAGATGAAGAAGATGAAATGAGCCATGTAGAAATTCCACCCTTGATCGAAATACAGCAAACATATTTAGGTGAGATTTTGGCGAAAGTTATCACTGAACTAGAAAAACAAGAAATGGAACACCGTGGAATGCACAAAGACAAAAAGTTGATGGATAATTTTCCACGTACAATTAGTTATCACTTCGGTAAAATTTACGAAGCTACATCCAATAGAGATAAATTTACTCTTGGGACCACTAATTTGACAATAATTGCTGGATTTATCGAGAGCTTTAAGAATGACCTATCCCTTCGTGGTGAATGGGGAGTATATGAGTCAATAGATTATTACTATGAACTGATTGATTATCCCTTGAAGCGTTTGGAGGCATATTTCAAGGGTGATGATGCGATGAATGAGAAAGATGCGTATATTTTTGCTTCATTTCTTTCAAGCCAACTAAAGTCACTACAGGAAATTGCTAAGGATTTAGATGAACAGTATGAATCAACACCGTAAGGCTAATGGCTAGCGTCACCGGCTGCTAGCAACCTTGAATGAAGTAGAAAAATAACTCGTCATCCTATACACGTGATTATTAGGCTGCTAGACCTCGATGAGGACAGTACTCATACGAAATAACAAAATACTTGCTGCCAGCAGATTCTCAAGTTGCAAAGGAGACTCCAGAAATGATCGTGAGTCACGATAAAGCACTAGTCAGGCTTAAACGGTATCTGTCTGACTATCGCTCTCAGGTAGAAAAAGCCCAAATTGCCATTCAAGTCCTTGAGACTGCTGATCCTCAGTCGGATGAATTTTGCCAATCCCTAGCCGACCTTCATGTCTGTGCAACCGTTCTCTCACCTTACTCAGAAGCTCTGCTAGAAGCGATTAATCAATTTACCGAGGATACATCCGAGTAATCGCTTTTGAAGTAGGCGCTGAAGCTTGTTATGAGGCAGCCTCAATTTGCCGCACAGCCGTAAGCGCTGAGTAGCTGACGCCTGCCGTTCCCTCGCCGGGGTGGGTAGAATCGCCCACCAGCCAGAGATGGCGAATGGGAGTGCGGGTGGCAAACCCAAAGGGACCAAAGGTGGGCACTCGCTGTCCAATACCCCCCACCACGCCCTGAGCGCGAGCTGTGTAGTGAGCAAAGGTGAGAGGTGTAGCTGCCTCTTGATGCACAATTGTTGCTTCTGTCAGGTGAAAGAATTGACTTAGGCGGCTAATCGCCTCCTCGGTATACTGGCGCTTCAGTGCTTCATAATCAGCACAATGCCACCAGAGCTGCGGATCAGTGAAGGAAGAGGCAATTAGGGTGGCTTGACCCTCAGGTGCGCGGCCATCTCCTGGCTGGCTTACTGAAACAAATAAAGAGTTATTCTCCCCAATCGGACCATCGTAGTCGTAAAGAAATTGCAGGTGGGGTGGGCAATTTGGCGGAATCACCGCTCGGTCAACTCCTAAATAAATCACAAACGCACCGGATGCAGGGGGTAGTTTGCTGACCCGGTGCTGGTACCCCTGAGGAGCTTGCTCATTCAGTAGGCTCATGAGATTTTGTACCGTTACATTGGCAATTACCTGATCTGCTGGCTGAGTCCAAACTTTCCCCGTTTTTTGGTTGCGGATGATAACCCCTGTAGCCTTGCCAGCCTCAACTTGAATTTGCTCGACAGTATGGCGCATTAACAGCCGACCGCCATCACGCTTTAGGGCCTCAACCAGGCGATCGCTCAGCGCCTGCATACTGCCTTTGAGATGAAACAGCCCGTGGGGATGCTGAGAGACACCCAAGGCCGTAGCTGCATAAAGCAGCGCCGTACTCTCTGCATCTACTTGAGAATACAGCTTTAGCTGTAGATCTAAGAAAGCTCGCAGCCGTTGATTGTCGGCCAGCCGGTTTGCTCGCAGGGCATCTCCAACCGTGGAAAAGGTATGCGGCAACGTCAGCAGCGTATCGGCACGAACCGCTTTAGTTAACTGCCATAAATCCCAGATATTGCGCGGTGGCAGTACCGGATTGCGGGACTGAAACGCCCAACTGTAGCGAAATAGTTCGGTTAAAAGCTGCCAAAAGGGCTCACTTCCAGGGAACTGCCGTTGACGTTCAGCCTGCCATCGCTGGGGATTTCGCCAGACTGAAATTGGTTCAGCTTCTCCAGGTAGGTACACAGCACAAGCCGGGTCACAGGGTGTCGCCTCCGGCAGGTCAATTTCAAGTTCAGAAAAGATGCGGCGATGAATTCCCCCTGCTTCCAGTCCAGCAACCTGAGTTGCACCGACATCAAAGGTAAAGCCCCGCCGTTTGAAGGTTGAAGCACAACCGCCTGGGACAATAGCCTGATCTAGCACCAGGACCGAGTAGCCACAGTGGGCTAGCAAGGCACCAGTGGTCAGACCTCCAATTCCTGCCCCGACTACAACTACACGGGGTGGCCAACGATCGCCCCTACTGCTGAACATTCACTCAGTTAATTTACTTTTCTTAGCAATTCCATTGTAGGCAACTGTCACCCTAGTTACAGCGGTTGCAGGACAGGCCACCACAGCTCAATTCTGCAACGCGACTGCGGCAAGAGAATAAATTAGGACAGTCTAATTAAGGCCCGGGAGAATTGCTCTATTGAATCTAAACCAGGGTAATCACAGTGACTTCCGGTTGGCAGAACAGGCGTCCAGGCAGGTAGGTGCCAAGACCGCGATTGACATACAGAAGATTACGGCCAACCTGGTGTAAGCCTTGGTACCACTCCCAGTGCCGAACCACGTTAAAGCACTTTCGCGTCAGGGTTGAGAGCAATGGCTTGATTGTTTGAGGGGCGCTGAGACTCCACTCCATGAAGGCTGCCACGACTGGCCCTACACCTGGAAGTACAACCTGTCCCCCATGGGTATGACCAGAAAGTTGCAGATCCACCCGCCAGCGCTGGAGCATTTCTGCACTATCGGGGTTGTGAGACAGCACGATCCGGGGCAACTCGGGGCTGAGCCCTGCCATCAGTGGGTCAGGATTAAAGTGGCGAGACCAAAAGTCACAAAGACCTACTAAGGCCAGTTCATCACCTAGAGGATAAACTACTTCGTTCCACAAAACCTGAATCCCAACTTTGGTTAAAGCTGTGGTGACTTCGGTTCTGGCAGTCCGGGAGCACAGATCATGGTTGCCCAACACGGCATAGACACCCACCCGGCTTTCGAGCGCCTTCAGGTGATAGGCAAGCTGATGAATAGGGGCAGGATCATCGGTGACATAATCGCCAGTGAGAACGATGAGGTCCGGCTCAGCTTGATTAGTGACATCAATGGCCTGCTGCAAAAGTTGCTTTGAAAGCCGGAGGCCGTCAAAGTGGAAGTCTGATAGTTGAACGACCCGGGAACCTCGTAAGGACTTAGGCAATCCCTGAATGGGAATGGTCAGCGTTTCAACGCTCAAGGGTCCTGCTAGGAGGCTATACACTGTTCATCACCATCATCAACCTCTTTCTAGAAGTTCTGGCTAGGGAAATTCATTCTGCATCTGCTAAGCATACGGCAGCTTATTCCGGCTTAAGTAGGTATGAGCCTCCGCTGTCTATCAGCATAAGTTCATCGGGTAAACCTGAAGTTAAGACCTCCTGTTTCTTTTATGCAGTTTTAAATGGATCAGTAAGCTACTATCTCCTCATCAAGCTATTTGACCTTTGGTCCCCATTGAATCATCAGCTCGGGTCAACCTGCAGATATGGGCTATCCATAATCCCAAAGAGTGATTGCTGAGCGAACTACTTGATTCCTGATCGCTATATCCGTTACTCATGATTACAGCAGCAATAATAATCGGCTGAATCTCTCAATCTAGAGGCAGCCAAGGCAGACTATTAAACATTCGTATACAATGCAGAAACTATTCAAGCGATCGTTATTAATTACACTTCTTTCTCCCCTAAATGTCGGTTTGCTGATCTACGCTCTTCCCGCTCAAGCTGTCGGGTTACAGGGTGCTCAATTGATCAGCTCAATAGAAGCCAACCGGATCATTGCCCAAGCCAGAACCACAGCGTCAAGTGGTGCTTTAACAGAAGGAGCCACAGGTGCAAAAGTCAAAGAGCTACAGCAGCGATTGAAAGAAAAAGGGTTTAATCCGGGCGGGTTCGACGGCACCTTTGGCCCTGGTACCAAGGCAGCCCTGGTTGCCTTTCAAAAATCTAAGGGATTGCAAGCGGATGGCGTTGCTGGGGCAAAAACTTTAGCGGCTTTAGGGATCAAGCTGACTACGACCAATCAATCTGCCAAAACTATCGTTCCTGCCTCTGAGACAAAAGCGAGTCAAACTCCAAAAAGCTCCTCAAGTACACCTACGGAAACTGCAGCCTCACCGACTGATGCAAACCAAGCAGCAGTTGCTGTTGCCGATCGCTTTTTCTGGTCAGGTGCGAAAGGTAATCTGGGGCTGTCCCTAGTGGGCAAGTTTAATTCCCCTGAGAAAATGATGGAAACCTTCTATCTCTCAAAACCAGTTGCCGTCTTTAACGGGAAGTTGTGGAAGTTGAATGATATCCTGGTTTCCGCTGACTTCAACGCCAACGGTAATGTTGCGAACTGGAAAGTGTCTGGGCCTAGGCCAGTCTTGGAACGATATTTGGACTCACTTAAGGCTGGCTATCAAAGCAAATCGCTGCTCTATGATTTTGCCTTCTCGGAAGTGAACTTCAAGCCTACTGCAGCTTTCGAGGCAGGCGGCTGATCCCGTATGCATTAGCTATTTACCGATACAAAATTGACTAAAAATCCGGTTTAGCACTGACTCGGTCACTTCCTCTCCGGTGACTTCTCCTAAAGCGGCGATCGCACAGCGTAGGTCGATGGTCCAAAAATCTAGCGGCAGTTGCTCGGTGATCGTTGCCTGGACTTGCTGGAGCGCGGTTTTGGCTTGGATAAGGGCTGCAGCTTGACGCTGGTTAATCGCCAGGTCAAGATTTTTTGCCTGCAGCCCAGCTTGGGCCATTTTGAGAATTGCTTGTTCCAACTCAGCAATCCCCTGGCTTTGGGCGGCGGCCGTCGTGACCACCTGAGCAATTGCGCTCGGATGGTTGACGGCAGCATCAGGGGCAAGATCTATCTTATTAATGGCTAGAATTAGCGGCTGCTGCTGCACCTGCTCGTAGATAGCCTCGTCCAACGCCGTCCACCCAGCTTGGGCTTCAATTACCAGCAATACCAGATCAGCGGCCTCAGCAGTCGCCAGCGATCGCATTACACCGATTTGCTCTACCACATCTGCTCTTTCCCGGATGCCTGCGGTATCCAAAATCTGTACCGGAATGCCCTGCACCACCAATTGGGACTCAACCACATCCCGTGTGGTCCCCGGCAGCTCTGTGACGATGGCACGCTCACTTTTACTCCAGGCATTGAGCAAACTGGACTTCCCCACATTGGGACGACCGACAATGGCAATCTTGAGACCGGAACGCAGCAGTTCTCCCGCCTCTGCGGTGGCTAAGATTTGGGATAATTCCGCTGCAACCTGTTCAATTTGAGCTTGAACCGCAGCTTCATCTAAAGGGGGTAAGTCTTCTTCAAAATCAATTCGAGCCTCTATTTCCGCCAGCAGCTCCAGGCAAGTTCCTCGCAGATGACGAATGGGAGTAGCTAACTTTCCCTGTAATCCAGCTAGGGCAGCTTGGGCCGCCTGGGGGCGATCGCGCCCCTACCAGATCAGCAATACTCTCTGCTTGCGTCAGATCCAAGCGGCCATTCAAAAACGCCCGGAGGGTAAACTCTCCCGGCTGCGCTAGCTGGGCTCCCTGCTCAAGGCAAAGCTGAAGGACCTGCTGCACCGCTATAATCCCCATGGCAGTGGAACTCTACCACATCTTCACGGGTATAGGAGCGGGGTGCCAGCATCAGGAGTAACAAAGCTTCATCCACCGTTTGCCCGGTTTGGGGATGGCGGATATGACCGTAGAGAATCCGGTGACTTTCCCACAGCTGATACCCCGGAGCCCGGAAGAGATGACGAGCGATCGCTACTGCCTCTCGTCCCGATAGCCGGACAATCCCGACACTGCCTTGCTGGGGCACGACTGCCGTCGCGATCGCGGCAATAGTTGTTCCTTTGACAAACCTCTCGTCCATCTAAATCTACAATACGAAGAGGGAACTTCAGCTTAGCTTGCTTAGTCGCATGTCTGTTGTCCAGAGGGCTCGCCAAATTTCCAGATTTGTCTTTTTGAGGGATGCGCGATCAAAGCCAGAATGCTTTCCTCCCTTCTTGGAAGTCGCAATAGGGTGACTACCCCGGTCAATTGAACTTGCCAACTTTTAGCTTCTAGCTCCTTCCTGAGTGCCGGTAAGCTAGAATTGTTACGGCTTCTTTACAGGGTACCTCTATAATCCTTCACGGTAGAAGCCCCCTCAATCCAACCGTCTTACAGCGGACGCAGTTCAAACATCCCATTCTTTGGAACCCTCCTATGATCCCTATTCGTAACGTGGCGATCATTGCCCACGTCGACCACGGCAAAACTACCTTAGTTGATGCCCTACTCAAGCAATCTGGCACCTTTCGAGAAGGGGAGGCAGTTCCTGACTGTGTGATGGACTCCAATACCTTGGAGCGCGAACGAGGGATCACAATTCTGTCCAAGAATACAGCTGTTCGCTATAAAGACACACTCATTAATATTGTCGATACCCCTGGGCACGCCGACTTTGGCGGTGAAGTCGAGCGGGTGCTGGGCATGGTGGAGGGTTGTCTCCTGATTGTGGACGCCAACGAAGGCCCGATGCCGCAGACGCGGTTTGTCCTCAAAAAGGCCCTAGAAAAGGGGCTACGGCCAATCGTCCTAGTGAATAAGATCGACCGGCCTCAGGCGAACCCCCATCAAGCCATTGACAAGGTGCTAGACCTGTTCCTGGAGCTAGGTGCAGACGATGACCAGTGCGATTTCCCTTACCTGTTTGCTTCTGGTTTAGACGGGTACGCCAAGGAGGATCTCGATCAACCAGGAACAGATATGCAACCTCTGTTTGAGGCATTTCTGCGGCTGATTCCGCCCCCTGTGGGTGATCCAGCCCAGCCCTTGCAGCTACAGGTGACAACCCTGGATTACTCTGAGTACCTAGGCCGAATCGTCATTGGCAAAATTCATAATGGCACGATCAAAGTCGGGCAGCAAGCGGCTTTGATTACAGAAAAGGGGGAGATGGTCCGGGGCAAAATTGCTAAGTTGATGGGCTTTGAGGGCCTGAAACGCATTGATTTAGAGACGGCATCTGCAGGAAACATTGTGGCAGTGGCTGGCTTTGCAGAGGCTAACATTGGGGAGACAATTACCTGTCCGAACGAGCCGCAGGCTTTACCTCTGATTAAAGTGGATGAGCCCACCCTGCAGATGACCTTCTCGGTCAATGATTCTCCCTTTGCCGGTCAAGAAGGCGACTATGTCACCTCGCGTCAGTTGCGCGATCGCCTGTTCCGGGAGCTAGAAACGAACGTAGCCCTGCGGGTTGAAGCTACAGACTCCCCCGATAAGTTTTCAGTTGCCGGTCGGGGCGAGCTTCACTTGGGAATCTTAATTGAAACCATGCGGCGGGAGGGGTACGAGTTCCAAGTCTCCCAACCCCAGGTCATCTACCGCGAAGTCAACGGTCAACCCTGTGAACCCTACGAGTACTTAGTACTGGATGTTCCCGAGGAGAGCGTTGGTAGCTGTATTGAACGCTTGGGCCAGCGGCGGAGTGAGATGCAAGATATGCAGATTGGCACCACCGGGCGAGCGCAGTTGGAATTTACCGTTCCAGCGCGGGGCTTAATCGGCTTCCGAGGCGAATTCATGCGGCTGACGCGGGGTGACGGGATTATGAACCACAGTTTTCTCGATTACCGGCCCCTGGCGGGAGAAATTGAAACCCGCCGCAACGGCGTCCTCATTTCTTTTGAAGAGGGCGTGGCGACGTTCTATGCCCTGAAAAATGCTGAGGATCGGGGAGTGTTCTTCATCACACCGAATACTAAAGTTTATAAGGGGATGATTGTCGGTGAGCACAACCGGCCCCAAGACTTGGAGCTGAACATCTGCAAGACGAAGCAGCTTACGAACCACCGAGCTGCAAGTGGGGACGAACTGGTGCAGCTACAATCACCTGTAGACATGAGCCTGGAACGGTCCTTGGAATATATTGGCTCAGACGAACTCGTAGAGGTCACGCCTGAATCGATCCGCCTGCGGAAGCTGACAAAGAAACTAGTCAAACGCTGATCTGCTGACTACAGATTTAAAGCCTCAAGTCGTTCATGGGATGAAGCGCTAGCGATATTCTGGGTTGTGTTGCAAAAACGGAGGGAGATGGTAGACTGAGCAGCTTGTTCCCCTAAATCACCATTCTCAATGTCCAAGACTCACCCGTTGAAATGGTGTCATTACCCTCCCGATCTGTTGCGTCCGCTGGTACTGCAGTTACCCTCTGAGCTATCGCCAACTTGCAGAAATGATAAATGCGATGGAGGTGAACCACGCTACTATTTTCTGTTGGGTACAACGTTATGGACCGGAGCTAGAACGGCTTGCACTTGCGCCCAAAACGACTCGTGGCGAGTGGACGAAACCTATATAGAAGATCACTAAGCGACCATAAAGAGCAGCGATCACAAAGGAAGTAGATCAGGGCCCGATGCGGCTTTCTCATGTAATTTTGTCAAGGGCAGTTGCTGCAAAAAATGGAAAAATGCCCGGCAATTATGGGCGGACAATAATCTTTTCTAACGTCCGGGTTTGGGTCTTGGAGTTATAGCCTACTAACTTTATAAAGCAGCCAGGATTTTCATTCAGGCACTCCTCAATCTCTGTCATTGCCCTAGCCGCATTTTCAGGGGGATTCTTCCATTTCCAACTTTGCCATTTGTTTTGAGATTTTTCCCGAGGATTTGCAATCTCAAGACTGAGACGGCCTCCTTGACGAATGCCCTGCTCCAAGAGTCGCTCTATTTCAGTAAAAGCTGCCCCATTAGATAGGCTGTTGTTGGAGGGAGAGGAAGTTGACCTGCCGTTATTAGAGATCGTTGGTGCTTTCAGTAAATTAGCTGAGCTGACCTGCGATCGCTGCTCAACAGGTGCAGCTTGAGAGATTGTTGCCTCCATTCCTCGTTGCTGTTGGCTAGCACCTGTTACGTACTCTTGGGCTAGGCGCGTATTGTGGATTTGTTGCTGCTCGTGAGCTATGAGGTTACCCAATTCAATCAGGTGGCCCAGCCCAAAATCAGATTTGCGGAACCGAACTGTAGACTCTGGGTTGTTGACCAACTGGACGGAAACTTTGTTAAGACCGACCTGGTGAATAAACTCGCGCACTTGCTCATCATAAACCCGCGAACGTAAAGCACCAAAAAAGTCAACTGACTGGCCAGGGAAGGTATCAATGAGTTGCTTAACTTCTGTTTGGGACAAGCCATCTTCCTCAAAGATGCCACTCACAATCCCAATGCGATCATCCCGGCTTGGTTCCCAATAAAACTTCTCCATCCGACCATCGCGGATCAAGGGAGCATATAAGGTAGAAAAGTCATTACCAGTGACAATGATGGGAACCCGATTGATCGGCTGCGTTTCATAGCTCCCAGGCAACTGCACATCTGTAGGGTTGTCGGCAATGTTCATCAGTGTACCGTTGACCAGTTGGGTATTGACTGTGTACTGAGTAGACTTATCAACTCGACCAGCACCAGCATCCAGGTCATTAATCAGCAGAACACACATTTTACCCCTGACCTTGATCAGTTCGGCAGCCTCTCGATAGCGAGTTCGGAGCAAACGAACTGGATCGCCGGCATCAGGGCTTTCCAGTTCTCCAGCAGACATCCGGACTGGCTCAATACCCATGAGTTTGAAAACTAACTCACATTGAAATGATTTTCCTTCCCCTTTGCGACCGTGAATTCCCAAAATCAGAGGCACTCGCAAACCAGGAAGATTGAGATAGTTTTTGGTAATATGAACTGCAAGTTTGTCTAAAAAGTTAGGGGAGATGTAGTAGTTCATAAATCTGTCAGATAGATTAAGCTAATTCGCAGCATTCTTCAGGGAATAAAAGATAGGGGAAGGTAGGCCATTCTACCTTCCCCTTAATTCCGATTTTCAAGCCCTTCTAGAACCGGCTTGTATTCGGCTTATGAACGATGAAGCTGAGAATTTGGCACTGTTTCACATTGTCGAAACCGACAACTCGAATAAAGCAGTTGGAGTACTCAGAACGGCAAGCCTGAATTTCACTTAGCACTTCTTGAGTACTTCTAGCACTGAACAGTGGTAGTTTCCACATTGACCAGTAGAATTCAGTTGGATCAGAACTTTCGTTGAACTCGATCGCAGCGATATAGCCCTTTTCCAAAATGTACTGGATTTGCCTAGAAATCTGGGCATCTGTCAAGGGAGGAAGGTAGGAGAGGGTTTCGTAGCGACGTTCTTTAGGTAGGGTTTTCATTGTTTTCTTGAGTTATCTCTAATGTGAGTTAAGTAACAGCTTCACTGGATAGAGGTGGTTTAGCACTAGAAACTAATTCGAGTTGTCCAGGGTCGGTTTTGAATCAGTTGTATTTTCGGGCAAAGCTTCTGGTAGAAAGGTGCTCTCGGTGATCGGATCACGCAAGGGCAACTGTGTGATTCGCTCCAGATGCTGACGGCGGTGTCCCATATTGGCTTGGGCAATCCCAGCCCGAGTCATCTCTGGCAGGAAATCTGTCACTTCTGTGGCTAAATGTTCTCGCACAGTCATGATTCGAAAAGCCAAGTCCTGATTCTCCTGGAGTAACTCTTGGAGGTAGGCTTCCCCATCCTGAACCTTACCTGTTGAAGAGAAGCCATTCAGCCAGATTGCTAAGGGAGGATTTGTTTCACTCAATTGAGTAACCACAATCCGCACTGCTTGATAGGTCAGGTAGCTAGCTAGCACCTTAGCTGTATCTTTTGCAACTTGTTTTAAGTCCATAATTAACCCCAACCGAGAAGCTGTTAGAGCTTAGCTATCAGCCTAAAGTGGAAAAACCTGTAGGCTACCAACTATAAGCCGATTGGGATTGATCAGACGGTATCCATAGCCTCGAACTCAAACTTGATTTCCTTCCAGGTTTCGCACGCGATCGCCAGCTCAGGAGACCACTTAGAAGCTTCACGAAGGATATCGTTGCCTTCACGACCAAGGTCACGACCGGCGTTACGAGCTTCAATGCAAGCTTCCAGAGCCACCCGGTTGGCAGTTGCACCCGGTGCATTACCCCAAGGGTGCCCTAGGGTACCACCACCGAATTGCAGCACGGAATCATCACCGAAGATTTCTACTAGTGCAGGCATGTGCCAGACGTGAATACCACCAGAGGCTACTGCCATCACACCAGGCATAGAAGCCCAGTCTTGGGTGAAGTAGATACCGCGAGACATGTCTTGCTCCACATAGTTCTCGCGCAGCAAGTCCACAAACCCCATCGTGATCCCCCGCTCACCTTCCAGCTTGCCGACTACTGTACCGGTGTGGATGTGGTCACCACCGGACATCCGCAGACACTTGGCCAATGTCCGGAAGTGCATGCCGTGGTTTTTCTGACGGTCGATTACAGCGTGCATAGCACGGTGGATATGCAGCAGCATACCATTGTCACGGCACCACCTCGCCAGGGTGGTATTGGCTGTGAAACCACCTGTGAGGTAGTCGTGCATGATAATGGGCATTTCGAGTTCTTTAGCAAACTCGGCCCGCTTCATCATTTCTTCGCAGGTACCAGCAGTACAGTTGAGGTAGTGACCCTTGATTTCACCCGTTTCCGCCTGAGCCTTTTTAATTGCTTCTGCTACAAACAAGAAGCGATCGCGCCAGCGCATGAAGGGCTGAGAGTTGATGTTTTCATCATCTTTGGTGAAGTCAAGACCGCCGCGCAGACACTCATAAACGGCACGACCATAGTTCTTGGCCGACAACCCCAGTTTGGGTTTGATCGTGCAGCCCAGGAGGGGACGACCGTACTTGTTGAGTTTGTCCCGCTCAACCTGGATACCGTGGGGAGGACCTTGGAAAGTTTTCAGATAGGCTACAGGAATCCGCAGGTCTTCCAGACGCAAAGCTCGCAATGCCTTAAACCCAAACACGTTCCCCACAATCGAGGTTAACAGGTTGGTGACAGAACCTTCTTCAAACAGATCGAGGGGATAGGCAACATAGCAGATGTACTGATTATCTTCACCAGCTACCGGTTCGATGTCGTAGCAACGACCTTTGTAGCGATCCATGTCGGTAAGCAGATCTGTCCAAACCGTTGTCCAGGTACCTGTGGAGGACTCAGCAGCCACCGCGGCTCCAGCCTCTTCAGGAGGCACACCAGGCTGGGGAGTCACACGAAAAGCTGCCAGGATGTCCGTGTCTTTAGGCGTGTAATCTGGGGTGTAGTAAGTCAGCTTGTATTCTTTAACCCCAGCCTGGTAGCCGACTCTTGATTGAGTTTTCGTTTGCGAATATGACATGTGTTTCTTCCTGTAAGCAGTTGATCTTGACTTAGACTTCAAAGCCTATTAGGCTGACTTCTTAATCTTGGGCGCAGCGGAACTTTTGAATCCAGCATTCATAAAAGTACTTCCCTTGCATTTTAGTACGGAGTAGAACTGCTTCAAACTGGGCTAGTTTGGTTTCTCCGTACGTGCTTACAGTTGACTTTAGTACACGAAGGATCAAAAATCAATAAGTTAAACATTGAATTCCATGCGCAGTGTTATAAATTCTTCTTATAAGTGTATAGGCACGGCAGTTGGAGATAATTTCTAGGGAGCTTGGGAACGTTTACCTTTCAATCAAAAGGAGGCCCACGCCTTAGCTCAAGCTAGGAGCTAGGACGACAGTTGCTTTAAGCGAGGGGTCCCCGCCAACGCACTGCCTCATCAATTTGGAACTAAGAATTTGTTTAGAAAACAAACCCTATCTTTACTAAACTCAATAAACTCAGAGCAGAGGATGTTTGGAAAACCGGAGGGACGATACCGGAAAACATCAGCCAAGTCTACGCAGCATCAGCCGGATCATTGCAATGTGGATAAATGCTTCTGAGGTTGAGCTGAAACCTGATTTTGATGCTAATGAACTCAAAAAGCAGTTGCTGCGATTGACTAATTAGTTGGACCTACCACACTTCAGCAACGGCAATTAATTGACCTGTGTAGCGAAGAGGAACCCCACAAGCCCAGCTAGCCTCTCGAAAATTGGTTCACTCCCCACGGGTCTAGGTGGTTTTCGTAGCCAGAATAATACTATCTATCACGATCGCCGACCTGTAAGCAGCAAATTATTAGGCCGCTACGGAGGAACAATGAACTTTCAAGGAAACGAACTCATGGCAACAACTGTTACTCAGGTAAATGCTTTTACCAACATACCTTTTACAGGCAACCCTGCTGCCGTCTGTGTTCTGCCTGCTTCTCAGCCCCAAGACTGGATGCAGAATGTAGCGCAGGAAATGAATTTATCTGAAACCGCCTTTTTAGTTAGACAGGCTGACGGCTTCAACCTGCGTTGGTTTACACCGACGGTGGAAGTGCCCCTTTGTGGTCATGCCACCTTAGCAAGTGCTCATGTCCTCTGGTCGGAGGGATATTTGCCACCTGATGAAGCTGCTCGGTTTCATACTAAAAGCGGTTTGCTAACTGCTAAAAAACAGTCTGAGTGGATTGAACTTAATTTTCCGGTCAATCATTCAGAAGCAGCAATCGCTCCTCCAGAGCTTAGCCAATCGCTAGGTGTTCCCATTCAATCCGTGATGAAGAATTCCCTGGGCTACCTGGTGGAAGTGGAGTCTGAAGAATTGGTGCAGCAGATGCAGCCCAATTTTGAGCTACTGAGAACTTTATCCCTGCCCAATGCCATTGTAACTAGCTCGACCCACAGGGGTTCAGACTACGATTTCATCTCTCGTTTCTTTGCCCCCGGATTGGGTATTAATGAAGACCCTGTGACTGGAGCTGCCCACTGCTGCTTGGCTTCCTTCTGGCGCGATCGCCTCGGCAAAGACGAGTTGTTCGCATTTCAGGCATCCCACCGGGGAGGCGTCATGAAGGTGCGCTATGACGGGGGCGAACGCGTTTTTCTCGCTGGGCAAGCTGTTACTGTCCTGCGAGGAGAATTAATCACCACTGGGTCAAAAAATAAACGGTAGCGAGCATGAACAGCCGCCACTATTGCTTTCTTAGAGAAGTCAAAGGAGATGAGTAGAACACTAGACTACCGGATATCGTGCCCTTCTCCGTCGTCAGATTGGCCAAATTCCGCTGCTCGCAGAATTTTCAAACCTTAATGATGGGTAGACCTCAAAGGAAAGCGGATGTTACCCACCGATTTTTGTAGCCCGAAGATTACAGCACCTGCTGAAGCGGGTGATTTTCGCTGTTCTCTGCTAGGAGTTTTTAGTTTTGCGGGAAGACATAAGTTGTCTGGTTGGTTAACCGACATTTAACTTAGCCCTAACTTATCTGGGATGCTGGCTGTCTATGATTGTGGAGGCCAACACTCCTTTCAACTCTTGCTCCTTGCCACTAGTCGCTTGATGGCTAGTGGTTTTTGTGGGCCAGAGCTGGGGCTTAAGTTGTGGGCTAGGACAAAAGGGCCAGGGAGGTATCTGTGTTTAGCAAGGATAGTAGCATATCACGCAGCAAAGCTGAGTTGTTCCAAATAAAGTGCCACAGCAAAGTTAGGCAATTACTTGAAAGCTGCTATGTAGAGGTACGTTACGAGAACCATGGCTTCTGGGCTCCGGGTTGGTATGGGATGATTTATTGCCCAAACTATCTTCTGGAGGACATAGAAAGATATCTCTTCTACATTGATCGGGTCGGTAAAGACATTGCGATTGAGAAGTTTGGGTACGGGTCAGCGTCGGAGGCAATACAAATTCTTGAAATAAATGACCTGCTTTTAAGTAACACCAAGCGTGATTTATTAGTTAGTTATTTCTAGTAGTAATTTGAGCGTGCCTCGATCTGCTAGTGGCGAGCCTGAATAAAAGCGATCGCACTTTCCCAGGTAACAGTTTGGTTGAGCAAGTGGCGCTTGAATTGGTCTTTTACTACAGCAATTTCAGCCTTTGAGAGACTAAGAGCGAGATAGTGACTATAAGATGGCGGGTTTGCAGCAGGTGTAAACCACCGTTCTAGCAATGCTGGAGTAATCAGCACTCGGGCGACTGTTCGTTCTGTCGCCACTTCAGCAGTAAAACCAGTCTTCGCAAAGGCAGCTTGCAGGTCACTGCTATCCCAGTTCACCATCGGGTCTGATGCCTGGGCATAAATAGCTTCTTCAGCGGCGATCCATCGCTGGTACAGGTCGGGGTCAAACTTGGCAGAAAGCAGATGGTAAAGCCGCTGGGTATAACGGGGTACGGTTTCAACTAAGATAATCTCTCCTAGGGGCTGGAGTAATTTCGCGAGTCCCTGAACAGCAGCTTCTTTATCCGCTTCATGGATCAGAGCATTACGCCCGATAATTCGCTCAAAGCGAATATCGCTGGCTTGGGCCGTTAACAGGGCTGGTAATTCGCTTAAACTACACTGAAGAACAACAGGCCGCATTAGCTCAGGTAGCGCAGCAGCTTGCTCTTGTAACCGATCAGCATCGGCTGAGCTGCGGGCACAAACGTAGACACTTCCTTCTGGAACCTGGCGCATGGCTTCCCAGGTCAGCAGACCATTGCCGCCATTCAGGTCAAGCACAACGTGGTGCCGCTGAAGCCGCGCCAGGGCAAACAGGCGATCGCGCAGTGTCGCCAACTGCTCTCCCACCTGAGAACTTGTCCGCTGGAGCCAGCGCTCCTGGGCAGTGGTGGGTCCATAGGTTAGACTTCTGGGGGGGCAATGCCCAAACCCTCAATGGAGGCAGCCAGTTGGGCTTCGCGGTGCCGTGCTACCTGGGTGCGAATTTCCGCTTCCCGGCCCTGCTGCGAGGGCTGATAAAATACCTGCCCCTGGAGGCTGGCCGGTAGGTATTGTTGGGCAACCCAGTGGTCCTGGTAGGCGTGGGGATAAAGATAGCCGCCTCCGTGTCCAAAGGCTTGCTTGTCGCGGTTGGCGTCCTTGAGGTGGGTTGGCACTTCAGCTTCCCGTTCTCGCTCGACAGTGGCGAAGGCATCGAAGAAACCCATGACGCTGTTTGACTTAGGGGTCGTCGCTAGGTAAAGGGCGGCTTGCGCTAAGGGGAACCGTCCCTCCGGCATCCCAACCCGGTCAAAGGCTTCGGCACAGGCATTGATCACCGCGATCGCCAGGGGATCTGCGAGTCCGACATCCTCACTTGCCAGAATCAGCATGCGGCGGAAGATAAAGCGGGGGTCTTCCCGGCGTACACCATGCGGGCCAGCCAGTAGAGGGCGGCATCAGGATCACTTCCCGCAGACTTTTGATAAAAGCACTAATGGTATCAAAGTGGGCATCTCCCTCCTTGTCATACAACAGGGCGCGGCGCTGAATCGATTCCTCCGCCACTGCTAAGGGGATGTGGATTGTGCCTGTTCTATCAGGCGGTGTGGTTTCGACAGCCAGTTCCAGGGCGTTCAGCAGCGCCCGGGCATCTCCATTGGCAACATTGATCAGGTGAGCCAGGGCGTCGGCATCAACCTGGACTTTTAGCTTGCCATATCCCCGCTGCGGATCAGTGAGCGCCTGGCGGGCAACCTGCTCCGGGCCTGGAGAGTATTCTTTAGCTAGCTCTGCAAAGGACTGTTCCCCTTCCACAAGCCGGAAATAGAGTTCTTGAGCAAGGTTCCTATCCTTGACGTGGATCACGGAGTAAATGACTTTGTCCCATTGTCCTTTACGGGTGAGAAAGTAAGATTCCAGCTGAGACTCCCAGGTTGCTTGCTTAAACTTTTCAATTTTCAGCTCCCGGATGACTGACTCTGCCAGCTGCTTCAGGGTGAAGCCATGCCGCTTCAGCCAAGCCTGCCGTTCCTGCTCTCCAACGAGCTGATGTTGCTGATAGAACTGCCCACAGGCGATCGCTTGTTCTTCCGGTGTACAGGTTACCTCAGCAATCGCTTGGTCAATGATGATCTCCCGCAATAGCTGGGGCATCATTCGGTAGTGAGCCAGTAAGGAGATAATTGCTGCAGTGGTGTTGGGTGGCTGACTAAGTTGTAGTGTCGCAGTCATAATCCAAAGTCAAGGTCGATATCTAAATGTATTAGAAGGTAGAGCCGGTAGAGGTGATACCCTCTTCGGCTCTACCCGAAGCCGGATTGCTAGACAAGCCAACTCCAGCAGACTGATTGGCGCTTTCAGTCTGCTGGAAATTAGACTCAGAACTTAGGCGATCGGCTGAGAGATGTTATCAACGACGTACTCAGCAACTGCGGTGCCATTCTCCAGGCCTTGGAGAGCTGCCGAACGGCCATGAGCCCCAGCGTAAATGCGGCTGAGGCCGTTTTCCATTGCTGCCTCATCAAAACTGTCATAGTGGCGAACCACGCCGGGTAGCTCTTGGGAAACCACGTCGAAAGCGTAGTTTTCTCCAAAGGTGCTCTCTAACACCTCAATCGCAGCAGGACCCAGCATGCCATGCCCTGAGACATAGTCAGGAAAGGGAGGTTGTTCAACGAAGGATTCCCACTCCGGATCGCCAACGGTGTCCTTGCGACCGTCACTACCAGCAAGCTCTCGAATGACAGTCCCAGGCCTGGGCACAGCGTAGGTGTACTTAGCATCCCAGCCAACAATTACCGCATCAGCAATGGCAATGTTTAACTGGGCAAACAGGCGGGCATTCTCTACCAGTGAGTTGCCTTCGCGCACGGCAATTTCTTCCGCAGCTTGGTTCCACTGGCCGCCCGGGCGGGAGGCAGCGGCCCGGGCGGGGAGCGGGACCAGAGCGAGCGCTCGCGGGTGTGGGCGATCTACGCGTGGTGGCCCACCAAGCCCATCGTTCTTCGCTATTGGCGATCCTCGGCCGACGTCGCGAGTGGACGGTGCCGGCCGGCGCGGCCGGGGGGCCTGCCCAGCGTGGCACGCTGGGGGATATCGGAAACGATGATGTGCAGCACCGCGGCGCCCGACAGGCCCACCACCACGAGGCAGATGACCAGCGTGAACACCGTGGAGACGAGCGTACCGGTCCAGCCTGAGCCGCCCCGGTCGACGCCGCCCCGGCCCCCGCTACGCCGGCGGCGGTGGTGGTCGGTGCCGGCCGGGGTGGCGGTGGCGGCCTCCGTCGGCGTCGGCGCCGCCGTCGTCCCGCTGCCGTTGCTGGCGATCTCACCCGGTTCGGTCGTCGACGTGGCCGGCCTGGTCAGCGTGGAGCATCCCGAGGTGGTCGACGGCAACGGGCGGTTCTACCTCACCACGGTGCGGTTGAGCCCGGTCACCCTCGTCGAGGCGGTGCAGGCCTGGATCGACCCAGAGGTCGACGTGGTCGGGCGGGGAGCGGTCATGCCCGCCGGGCTCGATGCCGAGGGGCTGCGCCAGCTCAACCTCGCCCAGATGAGCGCATCGAAGCGCCAGGCGCTGGGCGTGGCCTTCGAGGCGCTGGGCTACGACGCCATCAGTGGCGACGGCGCCGAGGTGGTCGACCTCAGCCCGGAGGGCCCCGCCGAGCGGGTGCTGCGGCCGGGCGACCTCATCGTCGGGCTGGCCGGCACGGCGGTGACCTCGCACCACGACGTGCTGCGACTGCTGGGCAGTCGGCCTGGGCAAGCTGGTGTACGTCACCAACAATACCATCAGCAATGGCAATCTTTGTGAGTTGCCTTTCGCGCACGGAAACCGCGTCGAAAGCGTAGTTACTTAGCATCCCAAACAATTACTTCCAAAACTTCAACCGCAGCAGTGACCCAGCATGCCATGCCCTGAGACATAGTCAGGAAAAGGAGGCTGATCAACGAAGGGACTCCGGCACTCCGGATCGCCCACGGTGTCTCTTTACGACTGTCACTGCCAGCAATTCAGAATGACATTCTCCCAGTGGTCTGGGTACGCGCACGGCAATACTTAGCAACTTGGTTCCACTGGCCAACAATCACTGCATCGGCGATGGCAATGTTCAACTGAGCGAATAGGCGGGCATTCTCCAACAGCGCCCCGGTCTNGGCGCTAGGAATCTGAACGGTCATATTTCCAGAACAAAGCAATTTCTGTCTGGTCGAAAGGTGCGGTAGGAATCTGAACGGTCATATAGCCAGAACAAAGCAATTTCTGTCTGGTCTGCGGTGCGGGTCAGCGGCACCCAAGCCCCGAGCCTCTTTCAATCTGTTCTGCGTACTCATCACTGCCGAACGCTGGGGGAGGTGGTGGCAGAAACTCATCGCTGCTAGGGATAGCAAAGGGAACGGCGTCTTCACCATACCCTGCGCCCACGGCAATCCCATCCTCACCCGGACGCCAAACGTACCGGCCCTCTCGCGGCTCGTATGGGTAATCGTCTGCGTCCTTAACATCAAGATCGTTTGCCCGTAATTCGAGAATTTGCTCGGCGACCTTTCCCCAAACTCATAGCCAGCCTCAATAGCCTCAGCAGACTCAGTTTGAGAGAGTTCTGCTAAAGATTTTCCAGCTGCTTGCCGAGCTGTTCTTTTTCTCCTTGAGATGGGAATAGTCCAACCATTGCCGCATGGGCCGCACCCACAACCGCTGCTTGGGCCGAAGCGCCCTCAGTAAAATCAAAGTCTACGTAGATAGGCTCGTACCCCTCCTTCAATTGCCACGACCGCGTCATGAATTGCTGCATGCGTAATCGCCGCTGCCTGAGAGCCTCCGGGGGTGCTACGCCTACTGCTGATACGTCATCGAATCTTGAGCCGATCTGGAACAGGCTAAACAGGGTGGCGTTCCAGTCAAGCACAACGTCAGTACCTGGGGCAGAAACTACCCGTAGTTACGTTGTTGCTGGCGTTTTCTTTCAGGTTTCCTTTATCTCCCGTTTCTAATTGGGCAATTAAATCGTAAGAGCCTGGTGCTACAGGTGAAGTAATGTTGTCATAGGCGATGTCAAAGGTTTGAGAATCGCCACTTTTCTGTTAATGTTTTCCGTTATTTGCCCAAGCAGCGCATCAGGCACGAGTTCACCTGTATCTGCATTAGCCGCTTTTTGAATAATATCGTCCGAGGATGAGATTAGGTTGAGAGTAATTTCTCCTGGCTCTTTTTTCACCTTCATTAGTGACGGTGAGCTCAACGTTACCTGGAGCGCCCATCTCAACTGTATCGGGCAGATTGACTCTACTAAACTCGACTACAAGGTCTGAAGTTGCTCGTGACATTTCTAGTTCTCCCTGAAGGTGAGGAAAGTATGGTTTCGTGATAGAAAGTTGTGCAGTTAAATACCCAAACATTTGCCTCTTTAGCCTCGTATCAGAGGTGGCCAGAGATAAGGCAGGAATGCAATTTTAAAATCACAAACACCAAACTGGCTGTTAATGATTGTTTTTATGCCAACCAATTATCTAGGGGAGTTAACATCCGAATAAACTACATGTCACCCTTAGAAAGGTTTAAGAAGATAGTTCATCTTCTTTTAGAAACCATTTCGCCTATAAGTTTGCCAGTATCTAAACCACGGCACAGGCAAGATTGGGAGTTAAGCCCTAAATCATATTTTTTAGTATTTTATGTTAGATATCATTAAATAATGCATTTATAGAAAGAATTTCTAAGTCTAATTATGCTTCCAAAATATGGAGCACTAAAATCGTAGCTTGGTAGAATAGGCAAGCAGTATGAGTTTTTGATAATTCATCTAAGTGAACTTAAGCCTGATTATTATTAGGTTAACTATGAATCGCCTGAGTGTTCAACCTAAATCTTAAAGATGGCATAGCGTACCAACTATTCTCGAGTTGGTACGCTTTAGAATTTTTATAGCTATAGCCACCCTCTGCAGGGACGCTGCTTCGTTTGAGAACGGCTTCCATCG
>JAUJON010000041.1 GCA_030447595.1 Thermosynechococcaceae cyanobacterium YX3bin19 | reverse complement strand
ACCTGATTATTCCTGCCGGCCAGCTCCTCTGCTGCGGGCACGATCGTTAATGGTCTCTTTCCACGGTCGTGGAACAAAATCTGCCGTGTTGGGTAGGGTAGATCAATGCCGTTTTCCACGTACAGCTTTTGCTTGATCGCAGTAATCACCTTGTTCCTAAAGGTTTCCAGGGTATCCACACGATAGGCGGTTTGATCCACCAGCGAGCGCGAATGTTGACGCTACTTTCAGCAAGTTCTACCAGCACGTCAGGAGCCGGATCTTTCAACACTCTCCACGCTCCTGATCGCTCTTAGCATCAATTGCTTTGCCCAGTCGATGTCGTCACCGTAGCCGATGCCGACGTCGTATTCTAAGCGGCGGCTCTCAAAGGCAGTGTTGACGGTCACCAGCTCATGAACAGCTCAGAGTTAGAAATCACAATTCGGCGGCCATCGTAGGTCCTAATGGTTGTGGCGCGAGTTTGGATGTTCTCAACCGTACCTTCAAAGTCCTTGAAGACAATCTGGTCGTCAAGCTGGAACGGCTCAGTCAAAAGAATCAAGATGCCAGCCAGAAAGTTCTGGAGAATATCGCGGAAGGCAAAGCCGATCGCTACACCACTGATCCCTAGCAGTTGCACTAGGTCTCCTGCCTTAAACAGGGGATAACAATAGATAAGGCGATGAATAAGCCAATTAAGATAACAATGCCTTGAGACAGCCGTCCGAGCACCAATCCCAGGTTGCGAGCCTGCCGATGTCGTCGCGTCAAGCGCTTGACCAGAGACTTAATTCCTCTGGCAATAAACCAAAAGATGGCAAAGACAATGAGGGCCAGTACCAGGTTGGGCAGTAAGGAGATCGCGCCGTTGATCATCCCCTGGATCTTTGTCCAGGCTGTGGATACCTCTAGTTCCATAATCTCTCCCTGTCAAGCAAGCTCGTTCAATAGTACTGGAATGGAAAGTAAAAAACTTGAGTCCTCAGCTAACGGTTGTTATAGGTGAGGTTTTGCGCAAAGTTAGCTGGAGGTTGTCCGAGCAGCACCTGATTACTGACGCAGGGGTGGATCGAGAACACTGACATCGATCAGAGGTGTGACGTTACCCTGCTGCTGCAAGCGGGTCTGAATCGCGCGGGTAATGCGGCTACGGATCTCCTCAGAAGATATAGTCCCGCCCGCCTGACGCTGCACATAAACAGTGCCGAGTAATGTGTTTTGACCTTTGATATCTGTGGCGGTGAAGCGAACGTTGGCCTCTACCAGTTCTGCTAGACCGCTGCCATTCACCACCTGTTGGATCTCAGCAGCGGCACGCTGGGAGCGGCTGGAGCGCTGCAGCTCCGGGGAGGTGGAAAACTGCCAAGTCAGCAAGCCAGCAAGCAGCTACGGTGATGGCACTGGCAGACAGAGACACCCAATGCTTACCCCGGTTATAGCGGGCTCCCTGAGCAGACAGGCCATAGGTGCGGGAACAGCAGGGGGGCTGATAAATTGATCCCCACCAGTTGCAGCAAAGCACAAAGACGCCGTTCATCGCCATATCCCACCGCCCCATGGCGCTGGCCATTCCCACCAGTCCGGCGGGTGGTGCCAGCGAAGCAGCAACCAGCATCCCGACAGAGGCCCCGGACACGGGCTACTTCGTTCTGATTGAGACCCAGATTCAGCGCCCCGGCAGCACCCGCAACCAGTGGCAGCAGCACTGCCACGGCCGACACTGTACTCGTTGCGTTCATCAGGCTTGTCGTAACTTCCTGCTGCAGAATCAGACTTAGTGCCCCAGCTACGACAATCGTCACTGCCAGCGCTGCAAAATACCGTAAGAGGCTGCGCTGGAGTAAGTGCCGGTCCCCGCGCGCCGTAGCGATCGCCACGTTCATTGCCGGACCTGCAAACGGCGCAATCAGCATCGCCGCCACTAGCAGATAGCTGGTATTGGTGAATAAGCCAATCCAGACCACAAAGCCCGCTGCCGCTGCGTACCCAAGAAAACCTTTCCAGGAGCCAACACTCTGCAAACCTGAGAGAAATACCTCAATTGGGCTGCGGTGCTCGACATCCTTGACCTGCTGCGCTGCCTCTGAGGCGGGTGGCTTCAGCGCCATCACCCCCTGGGGTGTGAAAGCGTGATGTGTAAGTCTGGCAGTGATTCCAATTCCTCTAGCAATCCCTCAACTTTCTGGTTGGGAATATCAACGATGACCACATCTATGGGTCCTTCGCTGCCGGCTTGCTTCTAGCTGGGCGAGGTTACCAGGGCTGGTACACCATAAACCGCCACAAGCTTTTAGGCGATATCAAGCACTTTTTGCCCACACCCGCGGGACACTTGCACAAGTAGTTGGCGCATATCATCTCTTCTCTTTAATCGAGCTAAGCAGTTTCATCGTCTTACTAGGCTTACTTTTTCAATTAACTTCTGTTGGGGTTTCCCAACCCTTCACTGCTTTTCTCTAGCTGCATTGAAGGACTTGCAGGGCTAAGCCTCCAAGTTATTAGGGCAGCAAAGTGGCCAAAAGTGCTACACAAACACGTACAACAAAGTTGCTGGGGCGTGGTTTTTCATACTGAGACCTCACTAAGTCAGAATCAGAATCGCTGCATAGACAGCTGCACCGGTGGCAAAGGCCCAAAAGCGGCTTTTCGCGCTCCTCTGGTAATTCTTCCTTAAGGACGTTGAGCACAATGCCTCCGGCCAGAAACGCAAACAGAACGGCGATGGCAGCTTCTGGAATTTCTGTGCCTCGTCCAATCACCCACCCGGCCATAACCGCTGCCGCCAGTATCCAACGGCCAATCTGGTGATAGGCAGCCTTTGTGGTGTTCCCGCAATCCATAGTCGTTGACCACGAAATGTAAGCCCAAGGCAAAGCAAAAGAAGAAAAGATTCCACAGGCCCGGTTCCGCTCGGTGGAGTAGCAGGTAGCCAATCAGCGCATTGTAAACAGCAAAAGAGGCGATATGTAGCCAGAAAACCTCAGCACTAGTAGCATCTGCTTTACCCTCTTTGCGGCTACGCTGGCGCGATGACTCGGCAACCCGTTCCAATCCATAGAATACTGTGAGGCCCAGCAGCGCTACCAGGTAAACGTGGTGTTCTAAGTAGGCGATTCCTAGGCCGCCTGCACGCTCAATCGACTCCTGATGCTCACTGAGGTCGGGGAGGATGTGGACAAAAACGTAGGCAACGGATACGCCTCCGGCGATAGAAAGCCAGCGGCTGCGAGGAACATCGTTGAGGAATCTCAGCTTGCCAGCAAAGATATGCACCAGCGCTAAACCCACAGCAAACAGTAGCGGCAGAGGCGAGGTATCCGGGCGAGAGATCGACGCTTGTGCGATCGCAAACATCGCTTTACTCAAGATCATGGGACACTTCCTTTACAAGGAACACAATGCAAGTCAACAAGTTTGCCTCAGCTTGACATAGAGCCGACACTTATACTTCTCTGGCAACAGAGGGAGTTTAGCCCGAGAGATTAGCTAGCACGTTGCAGGGTGAACAGTGTGATCTCAGGCGGACAATTGATCCGCAGCGGTAGGATACTGAAGCCAATTCCCCGGTTCACGTAGAGGTGGTTACCTGGTTGGCCGTATCCCTCAATCCAGCCATCAGCATGGACTTTATCCTCCCTAATAAACGTCAGCCAAGACCAGTCTGGGGTGAAGGGGATGCGAATTTGCCCGCCATGAGTATGCCCTGCTACCGCTACTGGGGCGCTACTGGGAGGCAGAGCCTCAAAGGAATTGGGATTATGCATCATCACAAATCTAGGTACCCCTGACGGCACCTGGGCCAATGCGACTTTTGGTTTATCGTGGTTGGGCCAGTGGGCGCCAATACCGACTAGGTAAAGCGGTGCCTCCATTCCAGCTGTGGCTGGATTAGGGCCTTTAAGGGGGTTAGGGCGATCGCTTCATTTTTGGAATACTTCTACACCCACCGCCTCCAGGGACTTTTGGACTTTGGCGGCTAACTGCTCGTTGGGTGGAGCCTGTTTAGAATTCATCCCATAGTCATGATTACCCAGCACTGCGTAGGTGGTAATGCCCGCTTGAGACAGCGGACGAACGAGATCAATCGCCTGATTGATCTCTGGGCTGGGATCTGCACCGGGCTTGTAAACGAAGTCACCAATCACCAGCACAAGGGCAGGGCGCTCCTCAACCAGTCGCTCCACAATCCGGTTGATAGTTGCAGTGTTATCCAGCCACATCCCCACTTGCCAATCAGCGATGACAGCAATGCGTTGCCCTTGCCAAGCTGCAGGAAGATCGGGAATTTGGGCGACTTCCTCTTCTGTATCAATGATGTATGGCTCGATCAAACCCCATCCCAGGAGCAGGCCCATTATGCCTAAGAAACCAAATAGTATAAATTTGATTTGCTTCATTTCAAGAAATTCAAATTTTGTAATGTTAAACAAACAGCTCAAATCCCTGCTGCTCTATCAGGCTGACGGCTAATCTTGTTGGTCTTAGGCCAACCTCATTCGAGGAGGGGTGATAGCGACAAATAGCCCTAAGAACCCAAAGAGGAACTCTCAAAAATTACTCAGGCAAGTGCTGCCGTCAGGCTGGCGGCGATTTCCACGGGTCAAGCACATCCTTGATCAAAACCTCTTTTAACCAAATTTGAGCAACCACAATCAACGGCAAAGCTAAGAATATCCCCAGCAGGCCAAAGAAGGCCCCAAAAGCGGTCAAGATAACCAGGGTGAGTGCCGGAAGCAAAGACACTTGCTTCTCCATAATCAAGGGTGTGACAAAGTTACCTTCTACCTGCTGAATTAGGAAGTACAGAACTAGCACCGCAACCGCTTTCCAAGGGGCATCGAGGAGAGCAAGCGCTATGGGTGGGATGGCGCTCAAGATTGCTCCCAGGTAAGGAACCAGGGCCAACAACCCGGCTAGAAGCGCATTGACCATGGGCAGTGGCACTTGCAAGATCCACAGACCTAGACCGCTCATGACGCTAATAAAGGTCATGCTCAGCAGCACGCCAGTTAGCCAACCAATTAGACCAACCTCACACTCTCGAAGAATGTGCTCAGCTCGCTGGCGATAGAAGGCAGGAAATAGCTGTACAAACGCTTGTCGATAGGGGAGGGGATTTGCCAGCAGCATGATGGTTAAAACAATAACCAGCAGCGTATTCAGAAGAACTGTAAAAGAATGATAGAAAAAGGCGTAAAAATGGCTAAGCAACCATAGGGCAAGCGGTTGCAATCGCCGAACCAAACCTCGAATATTGTTGAAATTCTCTAGCAGTTGCTGAGGAATCAAACTTTGTACACTGTTGAGCCACAGCTCTAGCTGTTCTAGTCCTTGAGGAATCAGTGTGATTAACTGTTGAGTTTCCTCGATGAGCGGTGGCACAATTATCATCAAGAGAATAGCTAGAAGGGCCAATGAAAACTCGACTACTAGCACAACGGCAAAATCTCGCCTGACGCCTGATAGCTGAAGCCGTCGTACGACCTTGTTTAAGGCCGTTGCCAAGCTTTCCATCACGCCGAAAAGGCTAGAAAGAGGACTTGCCGGATTTGCCACACAATGTAGACAGAGATAACAAGGGCAAGTAAGCCAATCCACTTTCCTAGAGCCATAGCTCCGGTCCTTAACCTGCTGTTCAAGTAAGATAACTAACAGCGTTAAATCCTTTTATTTGGCAGCATCTGGGATCGCAGATGGGTAGACAGCCTCAGTAACCAACACGGGCTTGTTTTCATACTCCACTTCCAACTCAGGGCTGAGGTCAAGATCAAAGTCCCGCTCGACTTCGGACACTACAAACGGACGTAGAATGCCTGTCACCGCAACAGTCTTGCCATCCTCAACCTTTGCTTTTGGCTGCTGCGTCAGCACTAGCAAATCGGTAGCCCCAAATAGCTCATCCTCATCCAGCTTAAACGCCGTTGGACCGACTACCTCTTCCACTTCACCCGTAACAGCTAAACGTTTGCCGTAGTACTGGCTAGGGTTTTTGGTAATCTCACCTGGTTCGGGTGCTAGGGCAACAGACTGGGCAATGATCGCGGGTTTGTTTTCGTATTCTGCGTACAAGTTGGGATCTAAGTCCAAGTTGTAGTCTCTTTCAATATCTGCAACCACAAACTTGGCAACCTGACCCGTCACCTGCACCTGCGGGTTCCTCACCTTCAGGAAGGACAAACGGCTGACCGGTGGAGTTGACAATTAGAACTTCCTCACCACCGAAAAAGTCATCATCTTTAATGGTAAAGGTAGAGGGAGCAATTTTTTTCCCCAGGCTCACTTCTGACGGTCACGGTCTCACCAATCAGCTCGTTCGTCTCTTCCGCAACTTTTCTGTGGTGACGTTACTTGCAGCGGTGGGGCCACCGGCGTTGGGGTCATTGGTACAAGCGGGCAATACTAGCGCCAATAAGGCCAGAGTGATTACTCCTCCTTTAATGTTCCATGCTCGCTTGCCAATGCTATCTGTGTGAGTCTGTTTGCACTCTTCAAAATGGCTGTTGTTATGTCTGTTTACCATTGGAAACTTCCTAAAACTTGATTGTCCATGTCGGATAAAGAAATAGCCGACTGGCAGCCGGCTATAGCGGGGTGTGAGGAGTACATTGATATGTACACTTTCAATTTGCAATAGCAATATGACGGCTGGTTGTCGCCGCTATGAAGCCTCTATGAAGATTTAGCGCTGCTTTAGCAGATACTGGCTTTCGTACTCTGAGTAGGACATTAAGCCAAGGGGAGGGAAAACTGGAAAGTACTACCCTGGTTGAGTTGACTCTCTACTTTGAGCTGGCCGCCTTGCAGCTCAACTAAACGCCGCGTGATTGCCAAACCAATTCCAGTACCTCCTGGATGCTGGAACCGAGATTGCTCGGTTCGCCAGAAGCGCTCAAAAATGTATGGTAAATCTTCCGGCGCAATTCCGTGACCTGTGTCTACCACCGCCATCCACAGCTGCTGAGGCTCAGACCAAACACGAAGAATAATCGCTCCTTGAGCGGTGTAGCGGATGGCATTGCCGAACAGGTTGACCAGAATTTGTTCTACCCGGTCAGGATCAGCCAGAACCAAGGGCAACAAAGAAGGACACTCTAGACGTAAAACTGGGCCTCCTTCCAGCAACTGCTCGGACAAGCGTTTTACAAGTACTTCTAACAAAGGCCGCAAATTTGTTGGTCGCAGCTTAATCGACAGCGATCCTGCCTCTGCTTTCGATAGTTCTTGCAGGTCATTCACCAGACGCTCTAGGCGAGTGGTTACTCTAGCTAGCCGTTGGTAGATCTCTGGAGAGGGTTCAATTGTTCCATCCGCCAGCTGTTCTAAATAGCCTCGCACAATTGTCAGTGGTGTCCGCAGCTCGTGAGTGACGTCACTGATCAGTTCCCGGCGGTGCTTTTCTACCTCTTTGAGGCTGGCAGCCATCTGATTAAAACTCATGGCCAGTTGGTTCAGCTCCGGGGTCGAGTTCGTTGGCATCCGCTCATCAAGATGACCAGCAGCAAACTTCTGGGTAATCCGCTCCATCTGAAGCAGTGGTTTAACAATTCGCTGAGAGATCCAGTAGCTTAATCCACCTGCTGCTGCTCCACTGACGATCAATGACCAGATCGTTCCTTGGTCGGAGGCAACGACAAACCCATCTACCAGTGGAGCACGGGCATAGCGTAGTCTGAATCCAACACCTTCTAGTTGTTCCAGGTAAAGGGTAAAAAATCGCGGGAAGAAATTTTAGTAACTGCAACGTAACTGCTTGCGCCCAAGACTCACCAGCAAATAAGAAAGCACTAGCCGAGTTTGCAGATTAGCTTTCTTGATCACTTAAGCTCCATTTTTTTGGCTAGGACTACTGGACAGGGGGTCTTCAAACTTGTAGCCAATACCAATCATTGTCTTAATAAACCTGGGATGGGTCGGCTGAGGCTCAATTTTCTTACGGAGCCGAGCAACATGAGTATCCACTACTCGCTCATCTCCAAAAAAGTCATTACCCCAGAGTTTGTCTATCAGTTGTTCGCGGCTCCACACCCGGCCTGGGTAGCTGATGAAAGTGGACAAGAGATTAAATTCTAGTGTGGTTAAGTCTAAGGTTTCTGATTGATTGGGTTCCCAGTGTCGGTAAGCAGTACGCTGATCAAGATCGACCGTAAAATGCTGGGTATTGTAGGTATGAGTCATACCAATCTGGCGGAGGCTGCGCCGTAATAGCGCTCGTACCCTGGCGACTAGCTCCCTGGGACTGAAGGGTTTTACCAGGTAGTCATCTGCGCCGGTAGACAGGCCGATAATCCGGTCAATCTCCTCACCCTTGGCTGTCAACATGAGAATGTAGGGATCTTTGGGGCTGGGCATCTGTCGCACTCGGGCGCAGAGTTCTAGCCCATCCAGGCTTGGCAATCGCAAGTCCAGAACAATTAGATCGGGGGGCTGGGTTTGAAAAACGTGGAGAGCATTTAAGCCATCGTGACATACCCGGCAGGAAAAACCTTCTTGTTCTAAAGAAAGCTGGATCAACTGGGCAATTTCAATTTCATCTTCAACAATCAAAATGTCCATGTCAGGACTTGTGAGCGAAGTTTGAACGCGCTATTTCAGTAATCATATAACTTAGCTCATTGAGTTAGAAAGCGCCGATACCAGGCAGCTAGCAACATATAGAGAGCATAGGCAATGAAACCAAACGCGATTAGCCCTAGCCAGAGGGAGCCCAAAGGCCGTTGGTCTAAGATTTCAAGAATACCCACCAAGCCTCCCGCTGGATCTGAACCTAAGAGAAGTGCAGCTCTAACGAGAAAAATACCGATGAGGACAAAGGCAAGGCCTCTGGCAGTCATTCCCAGCTTGCCGATGCGTATTGCCCAATCCTCTAGCTTGCGCGGCATTATAGAGGACTTAAACTCACTAATAGAGGCGGCAGTATAGGCTCCATACAAATAAGAAATACCAACACCAATTACCACGATGCCGGCCAAGCAGACGAACAAGACTCCTAAGGGCTGGTACTCTAAGAGTTCAGCAGTTAAGTCTTCAATGGTGTCGCTATCTTCTGCTGAACCAGTGGCAATTTCGATTGCAGTGTAAGCAACCCCTGCATAGCTCATGCCACTGATGGTATAGGCTACACGTTGCAAGACATGCTTTAGATTTAGCTTCCCGGTATGTTCAGGATCGATAGCTGCTTGAATAAACCGCCAAAGGACATATCCAGTTAAGCCAACAGCGAGAATGTACAGTAAAAATTTGCCCAGCGGTTGGGTCTTGATCTCGACAAGTGCCTGATAAGTTCCTGCGACCCTTCCCTGAGTTCCAACCGCTGCCCGTGCTGCTATCAGGCCAATGGCGAGATAGACAGTCCCCTTTGCAGCAAAGCCAAGTCGAACCCATCGATGGATCCAGGGATGCGCTGCAACCTGTTCTACGAATCGTTGAATCTTAATCAATAGAGACTTGCTTCGACATAAGTATTAAGAGTATTGAAAGGATTCAGGTTAATCCAGCATCCAACTTAAACTCTATACTCGTTTGCTTGAGCTAGGTGCATCGTCGGGGAACTTTCCTATCCCCTTTTGAGCATTGTCTCCCTACCCGGCGGCTCAATAACCCGTGCCGCAAGTTTTGCAATTTAACCAACAAATACCTAGGGGACACTGACCGACTGTAAGAGCCACTCAAGCACAACTAAAACTTCATAGAAGCTTCATGGCAAAGACAACTAGCTGTCACATCGTTGTCTCAAGTTAGAGGTGTACATATCCTAAATTTACTCCTCCTTCCTGCACTCCTGATAGTCAACTAATTGTTGAATTGTTGCAGTATTTCCCTTTCCAAACTTTTGAGGTAATTTTTGATGTTGAATTTTTCTCACCGGTCATTAGGAAGCGCTGCAGCGCTCGTGGGCCTAACAGCCGCTGTCCCTTTTAGTACCGTTGCCCCAGTTTCAGCTCAGCCAGCTTACTTTGCCGATACTAGCAGCTACTGGGCTCAGCCATTTATCCAAGCTCTCGCCAAAAAGCAGGTTATTTCTGGATTTCCTGATGGAACTTTCAAGCCCAATCAACCTGTAGACCGCGCTGAATTCGCGGCAATGATCCAGAAGGCTTTTAATCAAAAGCCGATTCGACAGTCGGGCGGATTTACAGATGTTCCCCAAGACTACTGGGCCGCTTCAGCGATCGAGGAAGCGTATGAAACGGGATTTATGGTGGGCTTACCCGGTAATTCCTTTTTTCCCAATGTAAAAATTTCTAAAACTCAAGCACTGGTCGCACTAGCAAGTGGTCTGGGCTTAACTTCCGGCTCTACTTCAGCAACGAATCTCAATAACTACTATACAGATGCCGCACAAATTCCTGCCTATGGGATGAACGGCATAGCGGCAGCGACAGATGCCAACATCGTCGTCAACTATCCCAACGTGAAGGTTCTTAATCCTACTGAGTTGCTAAGCCGTGGGGAAGCTGCTGCACTACTGCACCAAGCCTTAGTCAAACAGGGGGCAATACCTCCCCTTGCTAGCGATGTGGAGGCTAGCCAATATATTGCTGGTCCCACAACTAAATAACACGTAGTACCGCTCTCGCTGATTAGTAAATAACTTTGGAGAAAGAAAAATGGCTCTGGTAAAAATTAAGGATTTTGACACCAACTACCGGAAAACTCTTGGTGATGACAGCATCATCGGTTTTACTGTCTATGCTGATGCAACGGATGAAAAGATTGGCACAGTTAAAGACATTTTAGTCGATGAGAAGGAAGGGAAGTTTCGCTATTTCGTTGTTGACATCGGCTTTTGGATTTTTGGTAAAGAAGTACTGTTACCGATTGGCCTTTCCCGATTAGCTTCACTGATGAGCGCATCTATGCACGCAGTCTCAGTAAAGAGCAAGCAAAATCTTTGCCTGAGTTCAACGATAACCTGCGGCTGGATCACAACTATGAGGAGCAAGTAAGAAATAACTATCGCACACCAGCAAGTGATCCCTTGGTCAACCCATCACTTCCGGTAGCACCCTTAGACCCCCTAGGGATGGGTATGGCTGCCCCGTTGGGAATTTCTCAAGAGGCCACCCCAGCAGCCGATATCTCTAGTCAGCCCAGCCCTGCCACAGATGCTCATGATTCCTATAACTACCAGGATGAACCATCCCTGTATGGCATTAATGATATAGATCATCAGTCCCTCAAGCTCTATGAAGAACGACTCATTGCTAACAAAAAGCGGACTAAAACAGGTGAAGTAGCCGTTGGCAAACAGGTCGAAACTGAAACTGCCCGCGCTTCGGTTTCGCTGGAAAAGGAGCGAGTGATCATTGAACGATTTGATCCCCAGACCGAGCAAATAGCTGCGCCTGGTAATGCTGAGTTCCAAGCAGGGGAGGTTGCCCGGATGGAATTGTACGAAGAAACGCCTGATATTCATAAAGAAGCCTTTGTGCGTGAGGAAGTCAGCATCAGAAAAGAAGTGGAGCGTGAAACAGTTGATGCTGAAGAAACCCTCCGGCGAGAAGAACTTGATCTGGATACTCAGGGCAACCCGTAGATAACAAACGCGAAGGGAGTTCCTAGCTGCCAGTTATAAAACTGCAGCCAAGCGGCTACAGCTCAAAGGGGCACGGATAGCAATCTAAAAAGGGCTGTCTTAGTGTTTATCGGGCGCCGGAGGTTCGCTTGGGCTTCCTGAATTTTTGCTAAACCGATCCGTTTTGAACCACTTGAGGAGACAGTTATGAACCAAACGAACCAGTTGAGAAATAAGAAAGTGGGGTTAGTAGGAGCCTGTATGCTTCTGGGAATACCCCTGTCTGTGACAGTAGCAGAGCCGCTGAGAGCTCAGATGGGCCCAAAGCCCGCGGTCTGCCCGCCTACGTCTCAGGTTGCCCCTGCACCAGCTACCGGGCAGGTTCCTCCTGTAACGCCTAGCAGAACTGCACCACCCCCGGCCCCCTTTACTCAGGAGCGAGTCAGTCCCGCGGTAACACAGCCGCCCCTGCCTAGTCAGCGCCAAGACCCGATCGCCTTTGTCATACCCACAGGCAGAGAGGTTGCTGTTCAGCTTGTCAACAGAACCGGCACTACCGTCAACTACGAGGCGATCGCAGCGACAGATTACCTGCCTTTGAAAGCTGGAGAAACAAAAACCCTAAGCGGCTTGAATTTACCGACCACAATTGCCTTGGACCGAGGAGATGGAGGCTTTCTGCGGCTCAGCACCCAATCTCAGCCGGGACTGTTAAAGGTCTACCTGTATCCCAGCAACAACTTCAACGATGACGAGGGAGTGCTGAGAATTCAGCCAGGGGGTGCAGTCTATTTAAACTAGGTTGCTACAGTTGCCTGGGTAGAACTGATCTCAATTGCGGCGCAACTGGATACTCCCCCGCAATTGAGATCAGAGCAGTATTGTGTCTATATCCCTCTCTAAGAAACCGTTACACGATTTCAATCTCAGACAGAGATGTGACGGTTAACGTCTTTAGCATAGAGTTTTTGTGAAACATGACCTTGGCTGACCATGACCAGGATTTGCTTGTGTTAAAGGGAGTTACTCAATTGGTCATAGGAAAAGTAAGCGTTCAGACTAGCTCCGGTGTAGCCTGTCGATAGCCAGAGCAGGGCTCGGCCACTGTCCAATAGAGCAAAAAGCCAGGGTTCTGGGGGTTGATCTGTTGGAATGGCAATGGGTGTAAAAGCAATGCCTTGGCTCCCAAAAACCAGTGTGGCGATCGCCTTGGCCCGCCGCATGTGAAAATCAGACGTGATCAGATAGACATGCCTAACCCCCAGCCGTTGGAAGTCATCGACTAGAGAAGTAAAGTTAGTCAGAGTATCGACAGCTTGATAGTCAAGATGCACCCGCTTGGCTGAAATTTCCGCAGCCCGAAAGATCGGGCGAGCTTCTTTAGGTGGACTGCCAGAAGAAACCCAAACGTCTAGAGCAGGATGTCTCTGGGCAAACTGAGCTGTGAATTTTGTCCGAAGTGGGCTACCCCCGAGGGTGAGAATCGCCTGAGGAAGGGGAGCTTGGTAGGAGGCAATTGCTAAGCGGATAAAAATGCTACTCAGCAGGAGAGATGGTAAAGCAGTCAATACTAGGTAAATGAAGCGATACTTTTTTAGATTTTGACGCAATCTTGATCTGATCAAACCTTAGCTCCCTATTGATCTACCCAGTTAAGCAACCACAGGGAATTAATACTTCCGAAAAAGTGAGCTCCAATCATATTGACGTTTGCCAGCGCTACAAAAATATCCATTGCTGGAATGACATTTTCCGGGTTATAGACGGCTACCCCTTGAGGCTGGGCGAGTGCTTTTCCTAGGACGCCTGCAACCGTTGCTTCAGCGCCTAAGAAGGCCAGCAGTAGCCCTACTAAACTTGCAATCATCCCAATCTGGAGAACTTGAATGATATCCTTTTTGCTGGGATGCAGACTAGGGTTGGATGCCTGCAGGCGTTTAGCCAGAAGCCTGTAGCGGAACGCCCAGTAAACTCGAAAGCCCAACACCAAGATGCCGACAACTGCCAAAAAAATGCCGAACCCAATCACAGGGCTACTGGTCCGCTCACCCACACTACGGCTAAAGAGGGCAAAAAACAAAGAGATGCCTGAAACAGCCCCTAGGGCTAACTGCACCCAGAAACCGATCCGACCTGCAAGACGAAACGTTGTGGCAAATTGCTGTTTGGTGGGTGGGTGTAAGGAGTTTGAATGATTGGTCATTTTATTTTTAATTATTCTCTTCTATTAGTTGTTGGAAAAATGTTAAACAGCTCCATCCTGCTCCTCAAGACGCACCCCATATCCTGAGGAAAAGCCGACCTAAGCAAGTCGGCCTACGAGGAATATGAGAAGTACATTGTCAAATGTACATTTCCACTTTGAAACAGAGATGTGACGGCTGATTGTCTTTGCCATGAAGCTGCTATGCAATTTTATTTCTGCCAAGTTTTTTATCTTGTAGGACCAATAGAGCCCTAGCTTTATCTGACAGTCAGTCATTCTTGGTACGCAAAGAATGAGCTAATTCCATAGAGACAAGATATGTATTACTGGAGCGTCCGAGTCCTACTGAGATCAATGATTACTGCCCTAGTTTGGGGTTGGGGTCCACAACTCCGGGGCTGGCTGCTGAACAACTTCAAATTCTCATTGGTCCCTTCGAAAAAATCCGTCGCCATCGCTGCTATTGAGCGCTTTGTCCGAACCGGAGAGGTGTCTCCTACCTTGGGGCTTTATGCCCCTATTTTTAACCCCTGTCGTTCGACAGATTCTCGGCAGCAGATTGCAGCTTGACCCTGATATTACAAAGCTTGCGATTGACGAGCTGCTGCAATTACCAAGTGGAAAACAGTTATCACAAGTTCTTAGCATTGTTGTCCCAGGCAGTACGCCCCAACAATTTCAGCTGACGCTAGCTTCAGCGGTACGGCAGCCTAGTGGGCTAAGCCTTCTCGGCTTCCTCAAGGCCTACCCTGAAAAAACTATTCAGGTCGATGCTATTTCCGCCCTAGCAGTTGCCTTTCAGCTCAACCTGAACTATTTAGAAAGCCAGTGCTTAACTCCCTACTAAAGCAAGATCTTGCTGTCACCAAGTGGCTCCTTCACGCCAGCTTTAGACCCTGCTGCTCCTGGACCTGAAGCGTATACATCCAAACCCACTTCTTCCGCGACCAGCGACGAGACCGAACCGTTCCAGTGGATCTTTATTGGAGTGCTAATTCCCGAGGGCCGTTAGTTGTCATATCCCACGGATTCAATTCAAATCGGAAGCACTTAGCCTACCTAGCTCGCCATCTTGCCTCTTACGGGATAACAGTAGCAGCCCTAGAGCATTTAGGTACCAGCGCCGCTGGGCTGCACGCTCAGGTCGCTACTGCCAGTTCACTGCTTTCGGAGGGCAGCTCTTTCTCTCCCGCCAAAACATTTGTCGATCGACCGAAGGATGTCAGCTTTTTACTGGATGAACTGGCTAAGCTTAATCGGCAACCCGGTGCACTCCAAGGTAAGTTCAACACCGCTCAAGTAAGCGTTATCGGCCACTCTCTAGGAGGGTACACGGCCCTAGCACTTGCAGGCGGGCGGTTGGACCTAGATGGACTTAGAGCTGCCTGTCAAACGCAAAACCCGCTAGGACTAGCGCCTGCTGATTGGTTTCAGTGTTATGCAGCCGTGTTACCGGGTCACCAACTGAATTTACGGGACAAACGAGTGGCTCAAATCATGGCAATTAGCCCGCTGGTGGAAAATTTATTCGGCGACAAAGGCTTAGTCCAGGTGGCAACGCCTACCTTAATCGTGAGTGGAACCAATGATGGAATCGCGCCAGCGCTCAGCAACCAGCTACGACCTTTTACCCAACTTCCCAGTCCTAAGTACCTTTTAACAGCAATTGGAGCAACCCACCTTAGCATTGTTAGTCACACCGCCAGCACCAGCAGTGAATTGACCTCCAGGCAGGGGCGGCAAGAGAAAGCATCTGACCCCTTGCAGCAGCTACTCCAGGGTGTCAGCTTAGCGTTCATCCAACAACTAACGCCCCAAGCAGAAGCTTACGAACCCGTTTTAACCCCTACTTATGCTCAATCTCTCTCAACAGCAAGTCTTCCCCTACGGCTGAATACAGTATTACCTGCTAGTGTTGCCCATTTACTGAAGTAATACTTATTCCTGTTTGGGCACTTGGGAGGGTAAAAGCCCAAGTTCGCGGACAGACCAAGAAGCCGCGCATAAGTAGAGAGCTACGAGCAAAGCTCTACGCCTTGGCACGACTGCACGTTCGACTAACTGAAGGCAGACGGAAAAAGGTTTGCAACTTGTTATGC
Source organism: Thermosynechococcaceae cyanobacterium YX3bin19 (assembly GCA_030447595.1). Classification (GTDB taxonomy): domain Bacteria; phylum Cyanobacteriota; class Cyanobacteriia; order Thermosynechococcales; family Thermosynechococcaceae; genus JAUJON01. Next base: position 12,882 of record JAUJON010000041.1, on the reverse strand, counting down.
TCGCTTGCATATCAAAACCCGCACGAGTCAGTTGCCAGACAGTTGTTATTAGCCATACCAGTTTAGAAAACGAGAGTTATGAGTACCAAAGGCACGATCGCATTCGATATGATTGGCACCTGCTTCAGTCTGGATAAGCCACGGCAAAAATTAATCGAGCTCGGCGCACCCCCTCATGCCATACAACTCTGGTTTGCCCAAACCTTGCGTGATGCCTTTGCGTTGTCCCATGCAGGCCATTACCAGCCATTGAAGCAAATTCTACAAAGCAGAACTACCTCGAACGCTGGCGTTGCTGGGCATTGAGACAGGAGAAGAACAGCGATCGCAACTCGTCAATGCTTACTGAGTTAGAGCCACATCCTGTGTCTCAGATTGCCTTTCATACCCTTGCGAGTGCTGGATGGCGATTAGTTGCGCTGACCAACGGCAGTGAGAAATCGACCCATCAGCTGCTGGAGCAAGCGAATCTCCTGCCGTTTTTTGATCGCATTCTCTCCTGTGATATGGTTCAGAAGACAAAAGCCCCATCCAGACGTTTACGCTTTGGCAAAACAGGATAGCGGTAGCGAGGTATGGCTGGTTGCTGCCCATGCCTGGGATATTATGGGAGCAGCCTTAGCTGGTTTACGAACAGCATTTATCACGCAAGAAGAAAAAGCATTGGGCTTCGCAGTTTATCCACAGCCTGATGGCTGAGTCGCCGTCGAAGCCTCAGTCGAACGGATGAATCGCGCTAATCAGATTGTGAACAGTAACACAAGCGATTAAACTGGTTGTAGCTAGGTAGCTTACCTGCTGGGTTTAATCACAAGAGCGGTATTCTTCCTCTGAATTACCTACCCGATCAGCCATGTAAGCGCTTATCGTGGCGTTGGGGTTCTTTTCCATGGCTGCTAACATTGAACCCATAGCACTTTTCTCAACGGTTAAAAACGACGTTTTTTTCGCTATTCTCTCACGAGGGTTTATGTCGGAGATCAGTCCGTAAACATTACCACGGGCTGGGCACTTAGCAAGTGTCTTTTGCTTAGATTTGATCCTGAGAAGTGATTTGGAGTGGAATTTGGCTTTTGGGAGCTAAGAAAATCACCCAGCTAAACTGGCAAAAAGGATAGGGGTAAAAGGAGCTATGTTGGCGAGTTTGCTCAGGAGTAATGTGGTACTGATCAGTTGAGCGCGTCACCCCTGCATTCAGTGCTGCCATTGTACTGATCATAGCAAGAGCAGGATTTAGCCCGCGAATTAAAGTCGCGATCGCTTGACCGAGACAGGCACCTGTAAAAAATAATGGACGGATAAAGCCACCGCGCCAACCACCTGACGGTGAAGCTAATTGTCACCATCTTGGCAAAAGCGAGAGACGATCAGGACAGCAGCAGGAAAGCGATTATCAAGCACAACCTATAACTCGTGGTGTCCAAAATAACGAGTCAATGGCAAAAGTACAGCAAAGCCTCTTGGTCAATCCCAATCCTGCAATAGTTGTTCGTACATAGATGGGTCCTGGAATTCGAGCAAATAAGCGGTGGTTATCCACGAAAAATACTCATGAAAATCCAACCGGCTACCGCTCCGATAATGTGGCACAGAATAGCGAGAGCAAAATCATCAATGTTGTCCAAGCGATACTGTGGAAAATGCCAGGTTGCGCAATTCCCAGCTTAGTAATGCCGGCAAAGACGAGAGACTGATTCTGCACAACTTGACACAATGGCCGGAAGCAACGCTTCGTAATACTCGATGATGATGCTGGTGGTGCAATATCTCTAAAGCAAACATTGCGCCACCAAGCGGTGCACCAAATAAAGCCGTAAAGCCCCTAATCCATTGCCGCTAGACTCATAGAACGGAGGTCTTCACCTTCTAGTTTCAATCGATCAGCAACTTCCAAGTACCAAACGAGCCAGTTACTTGCACCAGGGTGCTTCTGGCCCAGCACTACCACATAGCCGATATGCTTACCAAGGAAGCAAGAAGCATTGAAGGATTTCTCCGAGCATCCAAGTTGTCCGCCACGAAAGTGAATATTTATCGACAATCACGGCAATTTCACCAGGATTTGAGTTGAGGTAATAAATTACAAGACCAATAACCAAAAAGGCTAGTGGCATCACTACCAGGGGAGACTCACACCTCAAACTGTTCCAGTACATGAGTCATCAACTGTATTGATGTTCCAGTACGCGCCAGCGGACAGCCCGCAAGCAATCCCAACCAATGCCCAGCACAAAACCCACCGTGAAATTAATGAGTGGATGGCGCCTGACGATGCCAAAAAGTTGGGAATACGGCCAAGGCAAGCGAGTTGGCTTAGTGGAGTGAGGCTGGTAGCACGACTAATTTCCTAACGAGTGTAGTGAAGCAAAGATAGAGAGTATTTATACTTTCTATGTTGCCTGTCATCAGCGTTGCTCCTTGCGTCTGATGAGGAACAATGACCCAATGGCAATATCATAAGCTTCATCAATAGACCGGTTTTGTTGCAAAATCGAGGCTGGTGATAGAGGGTAGAGATTCTGCTCCTGATTTAGGTCTCCCATTGGCTCACTGTTGTCTATTCAACACAGCACGAAGGACCTTGAAGGGATACAAGGCGATGAACTTGATCACAAAAGGCCAAGTCTAGGCGTGCCAAAGGGAGATGTAAAAGCCCCACTGAACTTTATGGCCCCAGTATTTTGTACCTCAGGTGTGACATGAATGAAATTGTTGCTTGAACTGAGAGCTTAATCGCCAGGAAGTTTTGCCTTGAAGGACTTTTTGCAACAAAATCCTCCTTTACTCAATATTATCGACAATCTGACCTTTTTTGCTTTACGGGAGAGTTACAAGACCAACAACAAGTAGCTCAGCGGCATCACTCTTGTGAGCTGGCTTTAGGAGAGAAGCCTTTCATTGTCTAGCGAGCTGATTTGCCTTTAGAGTGAGCAACCTAGGCATCAAAAAACCCAAAATCATACTCTGCACTGAAAGTGCAGAGGTTTGAGCGAGACTGAAAGTCCTTTTTGGTCCAGCAGAAAGTTGTCGTTGTGGTGCATTGGACGGATGGCGATGATGCTCCAGATATTCCTGCACCATTTGCTCACTTGCGTGCTTCCAGTAACCATGCTCCATAGCCAATCGCCCAGAAATGCTTGCCCCAGTATCGGTTCTGAAGCTCTGGATATTCTTTACCCCTGCAGCCGCTCGAAGTGCGGCCTTTGAGCCGTTGAACAATCTCACTAATAGATTGGGACGGAGGATACTCAATGAGCATATGAACGTGATCTTGCTGACAGAACCTTTGAGAATGCGCATATCCTCAGCATCACAGATTTGGATCAGCAGTTCTCGACATCGCTTTTGAATCTCACCCTATGAGACGTGATAGCGATATTTTGTCACCCAGACAATATGTACTGTCAAGCGAGTGAGCGTGTGATTTTGCTGACGTCGATTCTCAGCCATAGACTTTTGAGTTCAGCCTCGCTCTGGAGTAGAGTTGGGTAGCCTTTCAAGTCTCGCACGAAAGTGCGTGCCTTTGCACTAGCGTGTTTGGGACAGTAAACAGATGGATCGACTAAACCTGAGAGTATTCAAGCAATTTTGGACGATTGCCAAATCCTATTGGTTGGGGAGGAGAAATGGCAAGCCAGAGGACAACTGCTGTTGGTAGGGCTGTTACTGGTCGCTTACACCGGGTTGAGTGTTGTTCTTAACAACAAGCGCGGAGTATTAATTTCAGCACTTTCAAGCCAAAATGAAGAGCGGTTTTGCAGACAGTTGGGGTCTTCATTGCAGTGCTGGTGCTCTATGCACCTCTTTAGCAGGCTATGTTTATTTGCGCGATCGCCTGGGTTTTGAGATGGCGGCTGTGGCTGACGAATCGGTTTCTTGACAACTATTTTGGCAATCGTTCGTTCTACAACCTCAATAGTTCTACAGAAATTGATAACCCGGATCAGCGAATTGCAGAGGATGTTAAAAGCTTCACGCAGGAGTCGCTGAAGTTTTTGTTGATCGTGGTAAGCTCCGTTTTAGAGGTAATCGCCTTTAGTAGCGTACTTCTGGGCATCTCCAAATCGTTAGTCATTTTTCTAGTAATCTACGCACTCGTTGGTACCCTGGTTGCCACAATAGTTTTCGGGCGGCCTCTGGTGCGACTCAATTTTTTGAGCAACTGAAGAAAGAAGCGAATTTCCGCTTTAGTTTGGTTCGCATTCGGGAGAATGCAGAGGCGATCGCTTTCTATCGGGGAGAAGAGCAGGAGTCGAATCAGGTTAAAGAGCGATTCATGGAAGCATTTAATAACTTCAACCGCCTGCTTTTTGGGAATTAAATCTCAATGGATTAACGAATGCCTACGAGTTTATTCCTTTCATTCTGCCGGCGATTGTTGTTGCTCCGGCGGTTTTTTCTGGCGACATTGAGGTGGGTAAAGTTACTGAAGCCCAAGGAGCCTTTGTCCGTGTCTTTTTCCGCTAAATATCGTCGTGGCTCGCTTTCAATCGTTATCAACTTTTGGGCGGGAATTGACCGTTTGTACACCTTTGCTGAATATTTGGAGCAGCCAGAAATAACGCAAACAGCTGATCAGGATCAAAAACCAACAATTACAACGGTGCAAGCTGATCGCGTTGCCTTAGAACATCTCACTTTGCAGACACCTAATTATCAAAGAACGTTGGTAGAAGATCTGTCGGTAGAGTTTCCTCTGGGCAAGGCTTGCTGGTGGTAGGACCCAGTGGTTGTGGCAAGAGTTCTCTGCTGCGGGCGATCGCAGGCTTATGGAATGCCGGAGAAGGCACAATCGTTCGTCCTGAGCTAGACCAAATGCTGTTTTTACCACAACGTCCCTATATGGTTCTAGGAAGTCTACGCCAGCAAATTCTCTATCCCAACACAAAAGCTGAGGTTGATGACCAGGAGCTCAAGCAGGTCCTTCAACAGGTGAACTTAGCTGATCTAGATGAACGCTTTGGTGGTTTTGACGTAGAGCAAGACTGGGCCAAAGTCCTTTCCCCAGGAGAACAACAGCGTCTAACCTTTGCCCGCTTGCTACTTAACAAGCCCACTTATGCAATTCTCGATGAAGTAACTAGTGCGCTGATCTCAATAATGAAGAAAGTCTCTATCGCCATCTGCAAGCAACTAGCACAACTTTTTTAAGCGTTGGTCACCGGGCCACATTAGTAGAATATCATCAGCTAGTCTTAGAACTTTCTGAGGACAGGCAGTGGCAGCTTCGGCAGCCGATTACCTTTGCTGCCAAAAGTCAGCAAGGGTCGTTAGAACTTCCTCTACTCCCTGAAGGGTGACTACAGTCAACTTTTTTCTCTAACCGCCACGTGAGCGAGACTGTACCGGAAAGTTAAAGGGTCTATGTCTTTTTAGAGTTCCAGGGTGAATCATTTTTTACCTCCTATGCGATCTCTGCCGGCATAGCGCTCATCTCCCCAGTGCTCACTTGGCCCTCCCTGGCTGCGCGTATCTAGGTTGGATTGGTTCTTGTGGGGGGCTGGAACTGCGGCTTTTCTTCGATTGCCTGGCCAGACGCTGGGTTAGGAGACTCGATTAGTCCCCCGGCTCCCCCAGCTGTTCTATCCCTAGCAGAGCCACACCCCGACCAATGCGCTCGCTCAGATCTAATATCGCCTCCAATCCCTAAGCTTCTGTTGATCAGGGCTTACGCAGAAGCGGCTCTAAACTGAAGAAATGAGCTTCACCGGACTGGACTACTGCCAGTCTCTGCTGAGCAGTCCCATCAACTACACAGTGACGAACTTGGCTGACCATCTTGAGGGTGTTAGCCATGACCAGATCAACCGCGATCTGCGCGGCGAGAAATTGACGCCTCGTTTGTTGTGGGACAACGTAAAAGCATTGCTGCAAGCATCCCAGAACACTTATCTTTTGTTCGACGATCCGGTTTTGGATAAGCGATATCCAACCTCAATTGAGCTAGCCCGGACGAACTAGCATCCGACTAGTAGCTCTCCTAAAGACCTCTTCCGGCAGATCTTGAAATTCTTGAAAGGCGGCACCCAGATTCGAACTGGGGGTAAGGGCTTTGCAGGCCCCTGCCTTACCACTTGGCCATGCCGCCGAAATGCAAGACTGCTAGTATAGCATCCCATTACTATTAGAAGACCACGGGACAACTACCCGAAGATTACCCCAGCATCAACTTGGAAACAGGCCTAGTAGACTCAGGTCACTTGCCACCAGCCAAGACCCGGACCCACAAATCGGATCAGGAGCCAGTAGACAATCAAAAAGCCAATCCCGTACCATGCCCCTTTAGTTGTCCACTTTACAAACCGCTCTGCCTGAGATTTAGTCAGAGGTAGCCATGAATAAATCTGTTCTTCTTGGCCGTACTTTTCTCCTAGCAGTTCTTTACGGCGCTTAGCTTCTCCCATAGTCAAAACTTTGGTAGATAAATAATCAACGGCAGCTTACCCTTTAAATCTTAACCTGAGATGAGCCTGTGTTGTAACCATGAAGCGGTTCGAATTGACTGTTACAAACCCTCTGGTGTTGAACAGCCCATTTGATTGAACAAACGGGAGTCTAGATAGTTAACCCGAGCACAGGGACTAAGGGCCGCCAGGATCTGATGGCCGTAACTTCGGTGGATGGCTCGACTGTCTAGCATCGCCACAACCCCCTGTCGTTCACGCACAGGTGCGATCGCCCGCTGCAGTTTACTTAAAGCTTCAGGTAACAAGTAAAGCCGGAACCAATCTTGACGCTGCCGCTTGTAATAGGCTACACGGCCCGCAACCCGAGGATCTTCCAGAGAGGGGATTGGCAATGTGGCGATCGCCAGCAGGTGAGGTGCCGGTAGAACTGCCTGGTGCTGTAGCCAGAAATCCCAGCCAGTAACGAGTATGCCGTTGTCATCCAGACAGGTTTTCTCAACTTGCACTCTAGAACCAAACTCAGAAGCCAGAGTTGAGCCTACTTGAGCCTTTAGGGGTAGGTCCCCAACAATGACAACCATCAACCCTAAGACAGCGGCACTACAACTGAGTAGCTCATGAACTTTACGGATCAATGCAGGTTGAAACTGAGGCGTATTTGGTAAGGGAATGCCCTCAGGCAAATAGAGCTGGATGATTTCTCCACGAGCATCGGGTGCGAACTTCAAACAAGTTAATTCACCTAATCCCAATCGCTGGCGGTAGAGGGGAGCATCTGCCTCTAAGTCTAGAGCACCACCAATCAATACAACAGGTCGGCGAGACCAGATTTGGCTTAGCACTCCGGCAACCTCTACCGGAGCACAGTTTAGCGAGAACTGGCCTTGATAGCGGTCAAGTTCAGCCCACGTCAAGTTTCCTTCACACAGGAAAGACTGCCAAAAGGCTCTCCAGGGTTCAGAACTGACAGCCAAATTGAGAGATTGCAAGAGATGCCTCAAAATTTCCCGCTCGGGCTGGTCAATTAGATAGCTGTTGTAAGGATTGGCAGGATGCTGAAACAGCAACCGTGTCAGCTGCACTCGCGCGTCCCGAATCAGGTCCACCTCGCTGGGATGTGCCAACATGAGGCCATCCCAGTCCTTGGCCCCAAGGGAAGCAGTTAATTGCTGTCGAACCCAATCCTCAAGCTCGTCAGCACCATCTATAATCGTGGGAACATCAGCAGGGAAGCCGTTCTGCCCAATTAGCTGGTCAGCGAACCAGGCTGCTGGCGAAGTGAGCAGTAGCCCTGAGAAATCTGGCCTGGGCCAGCGGGTATCAACGCAAATCGGCTTACTACCCTGCATCCACTGGTACAGGCGGGGAATTTCTACCTGAAGTAAGCGCTGTTGTACTGCCTCTGGTGCTACTAGAATAACTGGCTCGGGCCAGATCAAGGTGGGTGCAAGGTAGCTCAACCGGTAATGCCCATAACAGCCCGAGGGTGACCCAACCTGAATCAATGCACTGCGCCTTAACCTAAGAGCCCGCGCGACTAATCGGGCGATGGTTAAGTGGTGAGGCCAGTAAGGTTCACCCTGGTCCCTGAGAAACGCACGTAATTGCTGATGGACTTCTACCTCAATCACCGGCCTACGGCCTCTTGGTATCGCATGACCTCCATTCTGACATAGACATTTGCTAAATCCTCAGCCCAATTCACAAGCTGAGGATTTGGCATGAATTTACAGGATTCCTGGGTTGACACAGCTCAGGACATTCGATAGCCTAATAAAGGCGCAGTTCATAGGCCCCCATCGTCTAGAGGCCTAGGACACCTCTTCACGGAGGCGACGGGGATTCGAATTCTGGGGGGTATTACAGCTTCTATTAGCTGAAGTAGGATTCAGCGTTTTTCTTACTGCTTTGCCAGTTTGGAATGAAAATAATGCCAGCTAGGTGTTGTTTGTAAGTAGTCGCTGTCGCTCTGCCTGCCGGAGCTGCCACCGACGGGTAGCTCACTGGACAGTTCTAACAACTCCGCTCAGTGACAGTTGTGCCAAGCTGCCACCCTGGAATTGGATTTGTAGATCAAGTTGTGACGTGCTGTCGTGGCTTGAGAGCAGCGCCACTTGTAGCAGCGGTACTAGGTAGCTGAGCTTCAGTACAGTAAACTTCGCAGGAGTTGTTGGGACTCTCAATTAGCTTAATCCGGTGAGAGCTGTGCGCCTAATTCCCGGATTGGCTGCCAACAGCTCCCGGATGTAAACCGCACATTTTCAGCCGTAGGCACAACTGCAGCAAAGTAGGGAGCATCTTTGTTTAGAAAGGTGTGGTCAAAGGGCTCTACTACGTACTGGTGGACGGCTTTTTGACAGGCGGCCAGGTCTACGATCATCCCAGTGCGGGGTCAATGTCTCCTTGAACAGTAACTTCTACGTGGTAGTGACCGTGACCGGGGACGAGCGCACTTCCCATAATCTGGTAGTTTGCTTCATCACTTAAGTCAGGTCGGCCAGCCGGTGAGCAGCGCTGAAGTGGGTGCTGAGGGTGAGGTAAGTCCATTCCATTTCCTTGATATTCAGCCCAGAGTTTAGGATGTTCAAACAATTGAATTCGTACAAGCGGTAGGTAAGGCGCTAAGCGCTGCCAAATTGTCCATGTCAGGTTCTCAGTAGTGGGTAATGCCCGCTGGAACTCTGGCCATGCTCGTTCAGGTAGGTAAAGTCTAGCCGACTTGTCACTTCACGGGCTATGATGTGCTTCACGTCAGACAGGTTAAGCACCATACCGTATTCATCTAATTCCCCGATCATGGAGACGATCAGAACATAGTTGTGTCCATGTCCAGGGAAACGTACAGGGACCGAACTGTTGTAGGTTTTGGGCCTCGCTTAACCTCCGGCAGCCAGTATCGGTGACTCGCGGAAAACTCGGCACGACGATTAACAATACATTGCATGATGACACCATAAGAGGACAAGCCCGTCAAGTTCGTCGATAAACACCTCTAGGGATAGATCAGTTGGCAGGCATCCCAAAAAACGAACGCCCTCTAGACTAGGTTAGCCGCCGATCGCCAACTGTTCAGTTTGCTGGTGTATCCTCAACCGGGCTACCACCATCAAGGCTACAGAAGCAGATTTGGTGAGTTGATGCTGATGCTTGCCAATGTCTCAGTTGTCACGCACTACCTTGGAGAGATTTAAACTTTTAATTCTTAAAGCCTTTACATGATAAAATAGCGATTCCAGTTCGTCAATCTTTTAGTTTAGTCACTAAGTTACTTCAATACCACAAAGGAACTAGGGTGAGACGGCAACAGTGCAATGGTTACAACCTAAAACATCCTCCTAAGCAGAGGCAAAAAAGCTGGCCTTGTCTTCTTCCTGGTGCCCTATCAGCCCTGTTCTTATTTGGCCTGGGGGGCAAGCCTGGACTAGCAGCGACAAGCAACTTAAATCCGACGCTGAAGATTGGGATTGTGCAGCGATTTGGGGCTAAGCCCAGCGATCGCCTAACAGTACAAGCAGCTCCTGGCGATCGCTTGACCCTAAAGTTCAAAACCCAGAACGCCGTTAAAACCCTCAGCGCCGACAGTGTCCAGATAGAAGTTCAGATGCAGCCTTTGACCTCCCCCCGGTTGGAGGAGCGGGTAGTGCTCAGTACCCATCGCAGTTTTGAGAGTGCGGAAACGGATGCCGCCTACTGGCGCACTCAAGGAATTGAAGTCGAAGTGGCTCAACCTGAGCGCTGGCAGGTTTGGGCCAAACGCAGTCGCTATAGCAGTCCGCTGCTGCGACGCTTGCTGCTTTATAGTCTGCAATTGAAGGGAGTTACTACTCCCTACCTAGACCGCAAAGAATTGTCGCAAATTCCCCAGGCGAGTTGGGTAGTCGACGGCTACCGCTACAGCCGGGACAATTTAGACATCACCGCGGGTAAGGTGATTCAGGTGAATAAAAAACGCTATGCCGGTAGTTTGCGGCTGCAGCCCAACGCCTACGGCAACTATACCCTGGTTAATCAGGTTCCCATTGAAACTTACCTGCGAGGGGTCGTTCCCCACGAGATTGGCACCGGCGCACCCATACCGGCGATTCAGGCTCAAGCGATTATTGCCCGCACCTACGCACTGCGGAACTTACGACGGTTTGCCCTTGACGGCTACGAGCTGTGTGCCGATACCCAATGTCAGGTCTACCAGGGGCTAGAGGGAACAAACCCGGGTGTCGATCAGGCGATCGCCGCAACTGCCGGACAAGTGTTGACCTATGAAAATCAACTGGTTGATGCCCTGTACTCCTCAGCGACAGGCGGTGTCACTGCACCCTTTCAGGATGTTTGGGAAGGGGCAGCGCGGCCTTATCTGAAAGCAATCATTGACGCAGTCCCCAATCAGGTGTGGGATCTCTCCCGCCGGCCTTTGGCAGACGAGCAAAATTTCCGGGCCTTCATCGGATTGCAGCAGGGCTTCAATGAAGCCGACTGGCGGCAGTTCCGCTGGCGGATTGAGACTCCCCTGCCTCAAATTAGTCAAGACTTGAGAACCTATCTGCAAAGTCAAAAGAGCCCTCAGGCTAACTTTCAAAGAATCCAGCAGATTCAAGTCAGTGAGCGTTCAGCTGCTGGACGAGTCCTCAAAGTTACTGTCCGGACTGATCGAGGAGCGATTGAGCTGAATAAAGATAATATTTTACGAGCCTTTGAAGCGCCTAACAGCTTGCTCTTTTATCTGGAGCCTTTGTATGAACAGGATGGCAAAACCCTCAAAGGCTATGCATTTGCCGGGGGTGGTCTAGGGCATGGAGTAGGCTTAAGTCAAACGGGTTCTTACCACCTAGGTGAGATTGGCTGGTCTGCGGCTCGAATTTTGGCATTTTACTATCCAGGGACCCAGCTGCAGCCGCTGAGCAAGTCCATCGTCTTTTGGCAGGAACCCACAGCAGTCCCAGCGGCTAACCCCGCGCAGCGAAATGGCCCTCCAGCGGCTCAGTCTAACGCCACAAGCGGGACGATGCAGTCTTTTAGCGAGATAGTAGGTCTGCAGTTATTCCAGTTAACGAAATGGCTAGATTAACTTTGCTTGCCAGGGGATTGTCAGTCTTTCGCATTTTGACGTTGGGTTGTACGAGCGATCGCTGAATATCGTTTTGTTGTCAACGCTTGAGTCACTTAGCTAGAGGTAAATAATTTTGTAGCTCTCCTGAAAAAAGGGGTGAAGGCAATTCAGCTCTCCGTCATTATTATTCTCCTGCTCGGGTGCGGAGTTGGCTCAGGTCCCACCCTGGCCGCGATGGCGGTTTCTCAAGCAGGCCAACCAGCAACACAACCTTACTTAAACCGCGTAGCTGGGCAGGTCACAGAGTTTCGCTTGGATAACGGCTTGAAATTTATTGTTCTAGAGCGGCATGAAGCGCCGGTTGTTTCCTTCCTCACCTACGCCAATGTCGGCGGTGCTAATGAGCCGCAGGGGAAGACTGGGGTGGCCCACTTTCTAGAGCATTTGGCCTTTAAAGGAACGACCCGGATTGGTACGCAGAACTACGAGGCGGAAAAGCGACTGCTGGAGCGCCTGGACGAGTTATTTACCCAGATACAAGCGGCTCAGTCTGCCGGCCAACATGCAGCGGTGGCGAAACTGCGCTCAGAGTTTGCCCAGGTTGAGGCGCAAGCAGCCAGCTACGTTAAGCAGAATGAGCTGGGTCAGATTGTGGAGCAGGCTGGCGGGGTGGGTTTGAATGCCAATACCTCTACCGATGCAACTCGCTACTTCTACAGCTTCCCGGCTAACAAGCTGGAGCTGTGGATGTCTTTAGAATCAGAACGGTTTTTGGAGCCTGTGTTTCGCGAGTTCTACAAAGAAAAAGAAGTAATTCTAGAGGAGCGGCGGCTGCGAACTGATAACTCCCCCATTGGTCAGATGATTGAGGCGTTTCTAGATCAAGCGTTTACAGCGCATCCCTACCGTCGACCTGTGATTGGCTACGCGAAGGATATTCAAAACTTAACGCGACAGGATGTCCAAACCTTTTTTAAGACGTACTATGTTCCTCAAAATTTGGCGATCGCCGTTGTCGGAGATGTCAATCCAACAGAGGTGCAACGACTGGCGCAGGTCTACTTTGGCCGCTACAAGCCTGGGCCTGCTCCTAAGACAGAGTTAGCCATCGAACCCCGGCAAACTGCAACCCGGGAAGTCACCCTGCGGCTACCCTCCCAGCCCTGGTACTTAGAGGGATATCACCGTCCGGCAATTGATCACCCTGATCACGTGGTCTATGAAATGATTGCTAGCTTGCTCAGCCAAGGCCGCACGTCTCGCCTGTACCAGTCCCTGTGGGACAAGCAGCAACTGGCACTCACTGCCGTAGGCTTTAGCGGGTTTCCCGGAAATAAGTATCCCAACTTGATGCTGTTCTATGCCCTGACCGCCCCTGGTCGGTCGCTGGATCAAGTCGCTACGGGCTTGCACTCAGAAATTGAGCGGCTG
>JAUJON010000441.1 GCA_030447595.1 Thermosynechococcaceae cyanobacterium YX3bin19 | reverse complement strand
TAGATCGTTGTCATCCCTTCTAGCTTCTCACTACTGACTTGGGATTGCTATATATGGATAAGCAAGATCTAGCGATCGCAAAACCTCAACTAGCTCAAACTACAACTCCTCCTAACAAAATTCCAGCTCCAGCTTTTATTGTTGGAGTATCGAAAGTACGCTGGAAACAGATGTCAAGTTCTGACTGGGGCTTAGTTATGGGTATGCGTTACTGTTGGGCTGAACACAAGCGCAAGTTTAAGTGGCAATACTATGTTGTTCTCGATGCGGACAGCCCTTCTCACCAATGGACTTCTTTCGACTGGGGATGGCAAGACGATCTGGAAGTTCTACCACCAATTCATCCTTAATAGACTACTTAAGAAGAAGTGACAAGCGATGACCAGCAGACAACCATTAGAAGCCAGAGAGCAAATTTTACTAAATTTATACAACAGATGCCAGTTATCAATGGATGTGTTTGAGTTTTACCGCAAGTGGGATGTGACGCAAAGACAAATCGCTACAATTTGCGGATGCAGCCTTGCTACTGTTGAACGTTGGTTTGGCAGCCAACGTCAAATTCCTGAACCTATATACACCCGTAGACTGGCAGAAATGGATTTGATTTGGGAGTTGTGGGAGCAGGTTCCAGCTGAGATCAGAGAACGCCTATGTCCGAGAGAAAATTCTGTATAAATAATCCCATTCAAGTAGAAAAGTAGATGCAAACTGAACAAAAACCTTCATGATGAGGGTTTTTGTCTGCTACTGCATATTTCAGACACTGGACTCCTCCTTAAGGAGGAAGTTAAGCCAAAGAATCTAAAGTCAAATGACGATCGTTTATACTGACGGACAAGTAAGAACAATGCTGAATCAGAACAATGTCCTAACCATTGACTGGAGACAGAAAGACGCTAGTTCGCAGCTTTTCCCCGGTTCATCCCTATTGAGCAGTGATAAAGCAGGGTGGGAGAACATAGCTCTAGAGCATCATTTCGTTCGCTCGGTTTGGGAAACACCTCACACCCAGTACGCACAACATACAATTGTTATTCATCTGAATTCTAAAACCAATTTAGAGCGAAAGTTGGGCGACACCAGGCAGGATTACAATATGTTAACTGGAGATACTGCTGTGATTCCTGCAAACGTCACGCATTATGCTGTCAATAAGCAAGAATGTGAAGGTCTTTTCTTGGCACTTGATCCCCAGTTTGTCTCCCAAATTGCCTATGAAGCCGTTAACCCTGACAGCATAGAACTCGTGCCAACCTTTATCCAATCTGACCCGCTGATTTATAATCTTGGCTTAGCCCTCAAGTCAGAACTGGAATTCGATAACTTAGGTTGTCGTTCGTATGTTGATTCCTTAGCAACTGCGCTGGCTGCCCATATAGTCAGAAAATATTCTACACGTCAACTAAAACTCCCTCAGTACAGTGGCGGACTCTCTCGGTACTCGCTACGGCAAGCTCTTAACTACATTAATGACAATCTTCACCAAGATATAAAAATCGCTAACGTTTCTGCACTACTGGGGATGAGTCCCTATTACTTCTGTCGCTTATTTACTCAATCAATGGGGATTTCACCGCATCAGTATTTAACTCAATGTCGCCTTGAGCGAGCCAAACTGTTACTGAAAAAGACTGACTTATCAATTACGGAAATTACTGCAGAGATTGGCTTTAGCAGCCAAAGTCACTTCATCACTCTCTTTAAAAAGCAGCTTGGAACGACACCACTTCAATACAAAAAAGAATTTAAAGGCTAGTTCTATAGTTAATAATCAGAGCTTGTAAGGAGTCTTTAAAAGCTTTCAACGCAACTGCATTAGACAAGAGAGCGCCATTTTAGTTTGAGTGAATCACAGAGAAAATTCACTCAAGCTTTGTTGTAACTTGATTGAAGTAAAAAAGTGCACTAAATTTCGCAAGATTCCGAAATTTAGTGCAAGAAAACGAAAGAAAGCCATAGTGTAGTCTGCATATACTTATTTTCAAATCTCTCTACCTTAACGACAAACCAATACA
>JAUJON010000040.1 GCA_030447595.1 Thermosynechococcaceae cyanobacterium YX3bin19 | reverse complement strand
CTATATGCTACTCTTCAACGGCAGCTAGGGTTGCCGCCGAATGAAGCTGTAATTGCCTCGGCCTTAAGTGAATCCCCGCGCTACGAAAAGTTTCTTGAGGATCTTCAGGAGGTCGAAGCTGAGATTGCTGTGAAGTCAGCCCAGTTTCGTGATGACAGCCCACCGGTGCAGGAACTACAGGATCAACGGCAAAACTTGCTTTCCCTGTTAGATCGAGAAGCACAACGAGTTTTAGGGAATAACCTGTCTAGTGCAACCGTCAAGTCTCAAGCTCTAGCTGCCCAGCTCCCCAGCAACTCAATTCCCTCGGAACTCTCTGCGAAATTTGTTGAAGCTGCCAATCAAATTCAGGTTTCGCAAACCCGTAACCAGGCATTTAGCCAAGCAGCAAGCCGCTTAAACCAAAAAGTGCAGCAGTTGCCAGCTATTGCTCGCCAGTATGCTGACCTGCAGCGGGAGTTAAAGGTTGCTACCAATACTCTTGAACAACTTTTGGTCAAACGAGATGTGTTGGGGGTAGAAACTGCCCAGCAAGATGTTCCTTGGGAGCTCATTTCAGACCCTGCACTCCCTCGTAACGAAGCAGGTGAAGTGGTCCCTGCCTCTCGCAAGCTTCCCATCTTTTTAGGCTTGGGGGGTATTTTGGGCTTGTTATTAGGCTTAGCTGCTGCTTTTGCCGCGGAGCAGTTTAATCGCGTCTTTTACACTCCTGAGGATGTTCAAGATGCGACGGAACTGTCCCCGCTAGGGTTTGTTCCCCTCAATCAGGAGCTAAAGCCATTGGCTCGGCTAATGAACTCTAGCGAGCTAGGGTCTTTCCTCGAGCGGTACGACAATATTCCAGCTTTCTTAGAGCCCTTCACGACGCTCAATACTCGTCTTCGCTTTCTCATTTCCGGGAGGTTGATTCGTTCCCTCGTGATTGGCTCAGCTCTACCAGGAGAAGGCAAATCTACTGTGGCTGTTGGTTTAGCACAGGCGGCAGCACAGATGGGTCAACAGGTGTTGCTAGTTGATGCTAACCTGCAGAACTCTCAACAGTCATACCCTGAATTGCATTACTCTCAAGGACTAGCAACGCTAGCAGCCAGCGATTTGGATGTTCACTCGATGATTCAGCCGTCACCCTACAGCAGCAACTTGTTTACCCTAGCTGCTGGTGAAGCTCGGTCTAGTTCAACTGTGTTGCTGGGCTCTAAACGAATGCAGAACTTGATGCAGCAACTGCAGGCAGAGTTTGATCTGGTAATCTACGATACACCATCGATTTTAGGGTCTTCAGATAGCTCTCTGCTAGCACCACATGTAGATGGCGTCATTTTAGTAGTTAGAATGGGTCAAACGAACCGCTCTAAAGTAATCCAAGCCTTGAGCCAGTTGAAAACCATTCATGCTCATGTTCTAGGTTTTGTGGCCAATGGCATTAAAGACCATACAACCAATTTCCCAGCAAATGGCAAGGGCTTAATTACTAAGAAACCGGACTTAAAAACACTAAGAATTTACAACTAATTGCTCAAATAGCCCTTTTACATAAAGCGATGCGTATCAATACCCGGAGCATAAGCTTCTATGACTCGCCCGGCTGTAGATGTAACCATCAAATAGTCACAGGCGGGGCATTGAGTTCGGACCAGCTTACTGCTAAATAGATGGGAACGCTCTGCGGGGCTGCCACAGTTTGGACACCGAACCGTTTGTTCTACTTTCATCTAAAAAACTTTCCTTTAAGTTAATGTTTAAGTCAAGTTCGACTATTTAGGTCAAAGAATAAACTTTAAAAAACGAAGCAGCTTCAGCCTTAGCTAGTAAGTCTTGGACAAGCTGCCTCTCAATTATGGGCAAGACTGAGCGGTTTAGCAATGATCCCCACGGTATAGTAGGTGGGTTGGAGGTTTTAGCTTTTGAGGACGCTAAGTCTGCAAGCAAGTAGTTTCCTGCACTTGCATAACTGGAGATTGTAAAGTTGGTTGAATGGTATTTGATAAAAAATTGCAGCTAAACTTTCAAATGGCAAGTAATAACGGAGCTAAATTCCATTTGAAAACAGCT
Source organism: Thermosynechococcaceae cyanobacterium YX3bin19 (assembly GCA_030447595.1). GTDB lineage: Bacteria > Cyanobacteriota > Cyanobacteriia > Thermosynechococcales > Thermosynechococcaceae > JAUJON01. The sequence goes on along the minus strand of JAUJON010000040.1, from coordinate 21,172 downwards.
TGAGAGGTCCTCCGTGCCGCCGTCCTAAAGTTCAACAGCTTAGAAACTTTTAATACGCCAGTTGTTCGCGATCGCTCTTCCTCAAAGTAAACTGGTTGAATGTTATCCAGTACCCAACCTGTCCCGGAGGAACCATGAGTCACCGTCCCATTGTTCTTGGCTTCGTGGGTGACAGTGCAGCGGGCAAAACAACGCTGACAAAGGGAATTGCCCAGGTGTTAGGGCCAGAAAACGTTACCGTGATCTGTACCGATGATTACCATCGGTATGACCGTCTCCAACGTAAAGAGATAGGCATCAGCGCCCTGCACCCTGACTGCAACTATCTGGATATCATTCAACAACATTTGTCCCTGCTGCGGACTGGGCAACCCATTCTTAAACCAATTTATAACCACGACTCAGGTAAGCTTGATTCGCCAGAATATATCAAGCCAAGCAAGTTTGTGATTGTTGAGGGGCTGCTGGGTTATGCAACCCGCGCCGCCCGCGATTGCTATGACGTTAAAGTGTACTTGGCACCGCCTGAATCCTTGCGGCGGGCTTGGAAGGTTAAGCGCGATACCCAAAAGCGAGGTTACACCGAGGAAGAGGTTCTTTCTGCCCTGGAAAAGCGAGAACCAGACTCAGAGCAGTTTATCCGTCCTCAGCGACAGTGGGCTGATCTGGTCGTCAGTTTCTATCCACCCACTGACAGTTCTGATGAAAATAATTCACAGCTCAATGCCCGCCTGGTCCTCAGACCCACTATTCCCCATCAGACTTTGCCCAAATATTGAGCCCAGCAGTAGCTCCTCAAAGACCAGCGATTCGGCTAGACTTAGGCCGCGATATGGGTAAGCCCGTCGATGTTCTGGAAATTGATAGTCATGCTACTGTTGAGCAGGTGCGGGAACTAGAACGGTTGATCTGTACTGAGACGCCTTTCCTCCAGTCCTTTTGCAGTCTCAATGGCAATCCAGGGATTGGCAAAGTTTCTGGAACAACCGGAGAAGACCTGCAAAGCTATCCCCTTGCCCTGACGCAGCTGCTGATTGCTTATCATATGCTTAAAGCTGCACGAATTCACCAGTAGCAGCACAAGCCAGCTGGAGCTAAACCTTTAACTGCTGCTGATTGCTGTAACCGGATAATGCAATCGGAAATCCTCATCCGCTTGGCTTAACTTTGCCCATTCCACATCTAGGGTTGTAAATGTTTGCGCGAGGAGATTGCAAGCTGGCCGCTCTGTGGCATAGTGACCGGCATCAATCAGTACCAAACCCTGATCCCGGCTAGTCTGAAACTGGTGGAACTTACAGTCGGAAGTCAAGTAAGCTTGAGCACCAGCGCTAACCGCCGCTTCTAAGTAACTGGCTCCGGAGCCGCCCAATACTGCTACCGTCTGAACCGCTTGGGTTTCTGGAGCTGGAGAGTAGCATAAATGCGTGGGGCGCAGCTGGATAATGATTTGGTTGAGTAACTCTTGCAGGGTTAAGGCGGTTGGCAACCGGCCGACACGACCATACCCTCCCCCTGGGGTCAGTACCAGTGGCACAGCCTCCTGGAGGTTCAGCAGTTGCGCCAAGACATCGGCAGTTCCATCCGCAACCTGATCAAAATTGGTATGGGCGCTATAAATACCAATATGGTGACTCAAGGCGAGCCCGATCATCTGAGCTACCCAGTCCTCAGCCCTGAAGGATTTTAGGGGGCTGAAAATCAATGGGTGGTGTGCAAAGATTAAATTGGCTCCCTCGGCGATCGCTTCTTGCAGCACGGCCAAAGTCGGCGTCAAGCAGACCAGTACGCGCGGGGTTTGATTCAATACCCCAGGTTCTACTTGCCAGCCGCAGTTGTCCCAGCTTTCCTGCCAGGCTGGGTTGGCCCAGCCTTCAAACCAGGCGATCAAATCAGCAATATTCATTGGATCTAGAATGGGATTCAAGCCTGATCAAGTTAACCATCCTCGAAGCATCTCAGTGCCTTGAGCCCGCCTCAGTTTACGCATGGCTTTCGTTTGAATTTGCCGCACCCGTTCTCGAGAAAGATCAAAAAAGCGACTCACTTCTTCTAGGGTATGGGGTTCACCGCTGGTGAGACCATAGCGGAGGGCAATCACATCCTGCTCTCGCTCCGTCAATACCACGCCTAGAATCTGAAAGACCTCCTGCCGCATGATGGTTTCATTCATCCTTTTCTCTGGGGATTGAGTTGTTTGATCCTCCAGCAAATCCATTAGTTCAGTGTCTTCTTCTCGGCCAACCCGGTGATTAAGCGACAGAGATTGCTGCTGCACCTGCTGAAGCATCTGCAACTCATCTTTCGGGACCTCCAGCGCCTCTGCTAATTCTCGTTCTGTGGGATTGCGCTTCAACTCCTTCTTCAATTGGCGATAGACCTTCTTCAGCTTGTTGAGCTTTTCCACAATGTGAATCGGTAGCCGAATCGTGCGCGAGTTGTTGGCGATCGCCCGCGTAATCCCCTGCCGAATCCACCAGTAAGCATAGGTGGAAAACTTGAAGCCCTTTTCGGGATCAAACTTTTCGGCGGCTCGGTTTAACCCGAGTGCTCCTTCTTGAATTAAGTCCAAAAAAGGCACTCCTCGGTTCAGGTACCGCTTAGCAATCGAGACGACCAACCGTAGGTTAGAGCGAATCATCTTGTGCTTAGCTACCCGACCCTGGTACAAATGGCGCTCTAACTGACGCTCGGTTAAGTTCATTGCTTTGGCCAGTTCTGAGGGAGTAGGCTGGTGCCCCAACTCCTCCTGCAGGCAGTTTTTGAGTGCCTCAAGTTCGGCTAAAGATTGAACCCGACGCGCTAGCTCCACTTCTTCATTCGCTTTCAGGAGAGGATAACGAGCCATTTCCTTAAAGAAAACGCCAACGGAATCATCAGCCGTTGTTTTGCTGTAGCCAGAGGGGCGATCTAGACCCAGCCCTTAAACTTGAACAACTGATAAGTCAGTTGCTTCCGGAGCGGCTTCGAAATTGTGCAGTAGAAATGAGAGGCTCGTTTGAGGATCCATTTCAAAACCAGATAAAAACTGGACTTTAGACTGGCACTTTTTTTCTGGCATAGTCTTTAGTTTTAAATTGATTTAATAAATTTAGATAATTGCTGATTTGTAAAGTATTGTAATTACGAATGAGAGACAATTTGAAACCAGCAAATTACGACTAAATCCGGCTATTGTGAGATAAGTTTCTCCTGATTTTTCGTTTAACTCTGCTATAGAGTTTAAAATTCTCATAGGTACAAATTTTTTACCCTCTATCAAGGGAAGGATAAGCATCGTGTCTAATTTGATACCTTTATGCTAAATCGCCTGCGCTGGAGGATAACGGTAGCCGCATTCTGTTCCTTTTGATAGAAGCGTCGGCTGATGTCTCCTACCCGTTTTCGCCCTGCTTCTGTGGTTGCTGAATCTCACATAGATTATCTGGCTGTTGCTCAGAAGGAGCTTTGGGTTGAAGCCTTAGTAGATTGTCCAGGTGCTCAGGGACTTTTCACTTATAGCTTACCCATGGGGCTGGAAGTCCGACCCGGTGATATTCTCACTGTTCCCTTTGGGTCGCAGCAGGTTGGCGCAATTGCCGTACGGCTGATAACGCAGTTACCACTAGACCTCGATCTGGAGCAATTGCGCCCGGTTGAAGAGGTAATCAGCACCGGTTTTTTGCCCAAGCTACTGGACGCTGCTGCAGCGCGTTGCCCAGTACTACCATACGCCCTTAATTCAGGCAATCCGGGTGGCTTTACCGCCCGGTCTGCTGCGGCGATCGCAGCGCCGGATTCGCCTTGCCTCAGCCGGGCCGCCTACCGGGATGACGGTTCAGAGCCCAGTAGCTCAGCAGTTACTGGCACTCCTCCAGTCCAGTCCCACAGGAGACTACACCTGGAAGTTTTTGCAGGAGCGGGTTAAGGGAGCCCAGTGGGGGTTACCAGAGTTGCTGCAGCGAGGATTGGTGCACAGCTACCTGAAGCCCCAAGCCAGCTCTCAGCCGAAGCTACAGTCAGCCATTACCCTAATAGATATCCCAAGCACAGACCTCACTGTTCGCCAGCGAGAAATCCTTGAAGTCCTAAAACAACGGGGAGGCGATATGTGGGTGCGGGATTTACTGCAAGCCTGTCGGACCAGCTCCACCCCTGAAATCGCTGGCACTAAAAGGATGTGTAGTCATTGAGTCCCGTCAGGTGCTGCGCTTAGAGAACAGTCCGATTCCCCAGAGCGATCGCTCTCCCAGTCTCACCCCCGGCTCAAGCAGAGGCTCTAGCAAAAATTACAGCCTTATCAGGTTTTGCCCAAGTGTTGTTACACGGCGTTACCGGGTCTGGCAAGACTGAAGTGTATTTACAGGCGATCGCCCCGATGCTGGCCCAAGGTCAGTCCGCTTTAGTGCTGGTTCCGGAAATTGGCCTAACACCGCAGTTGACTGACCGCTTCCGCGCCCGCTTTGGCGCTAAAGTGTGTGTCTATCACAGTGCCCTTGCCGATGGAGAACGTTACGATACCTGGCGACAGCTCTGGGCGGTGCTCCTCAAGTGGTGATCGGCACCCGGTCTGCTGTATTTGTACCAATCCCCCGCCTGGGCCTGATCATTCTGGACGAAGAACACGACGCGGGCTTTAAGCAAGATCAGCCTCCCCCTTGTTACCATGCCCGTAATGTTGCCTACTGGCGGGCTCCCAGCTCCAGAATTGCCCCCTGGTCTGTGGCTCGGCCACGCCTTCTCTAGAAACCTGGGTTGCCGTACAGGCGACTCCACACTACCTTTCCCTGCCGGAGCGAGTGCGGGCGCGGCCTCTACCGCCGATTACGGTGGTGGATATGCGCCAAGAACTTCAGCAGGGCAACCGTTCGATTTTTAGCCGCACCCTGACTGCTGCCCTGCAACAGCTGTTAGCCCAGGGCCAGCAAGGACTCCTGTTTATCCACCGGCGCGGCCATAGTACCTTTGTTTCCTGCCGCAGCTGTGGTTTGGTCATAGAATGCCCGAACTGTGATGTTTCCTTGACCTACCATCATGCCCACGAGGCAGCTCGACCCTTGCTGCGGTGCCATTACTGCAACCACAGCCAAATTCAACCTCAGCATTGCCCGGCCTGTAGCTCTCCCTACTTTAAGCACTTTGGCAGTGGCACTCAACGAGTTGTTCAGGAACTGGCGCAGCAGTTTCCCCAACTGCGGTTAATCCGGTTTGATAGTGATACGACCCGCACCAAGGGGGCGCATCGGGCCTTGCTCCATCGTTTTGCTCAGGGTGAAGCAGATCTGCTGGTGGGTACTCAGATGCTGACAAAAGGGATTGACCTACCGCAGGTGAGGTTAGTCGGTGTTGTTGCTGCCGATGGGTTGCTTAACTTAGCGGACTACCGGGCAAGTGAGCGAGCGTTTCAAACGCTGACTCAGGTTGCCGGACGTTCAGGCCGGGGAGATGATCCCGGACAGGTAATTATTCAGACTTATGCACCCGAACATCCCGTGATTCAAGCGGTGCAACGGTACGAGTGGGAACTGTTTGTCCGCACAGAACTGCAGCAACGGGCTGAACTAAACTATCCCCCCTACGGGCAGCTCGTTCTCTTAAGGCTAAGTGGTCTCGACCCAGAGTTGGTCCAGGCTACCGCTCAAATGCTGGCGCAATTCCTCCAGGAAGAGCTGAACCTTGATCCAGGTCAGCTCCTCGGCCCGGCGCCGGCCAATATCCTGCGAGTTGCGGGTCGTTATCGCTGGCAGATTTTGCTGAAGCTGCCCGCAAACTTAACGGGGGAGATTGAGGTAAAGCTGCCGGTAGCGCAGTTGCGATCGCGCTGCCCTGCGTCAGTCAGGTTGACCCTAGATATTGACCCCCTCACCCTCCTTTAGGCGGGTCCAAGATATCGGGAGGGAGGATCACTTGGTCAATGACATGGATCACCCCGTTGCTCGCTGGGACATTCGGTAGAACGACCTTTGCTGTGTTGACCTTGACTTGATTGTTAGCCGAATCAACCCCAATCTGCACCGGTTTGCCCGCAACGGTTTGCAGGGTTCCTGGTTTGAGGGCACTAGCATTTACCGTTGCCGGAACCACATGGTAAGAGAGAATCTTAACTAAAACCGCTTTATTTTCCGGCTTCAGTAATTCTGCAAAAGTCCCTTGTGGCAAAGCAGCAAACGCTTGGTCAGTAGGCGCAAATACCGTGAAAGGACCCGCTCCTGCCAAGGTAGCAGCTAAGCCGGAGGATTTTAAGGCGGCCCAAAGTGTCTTAAATGAACCGGCTCTAGTGAGTTCAGGCGCGGAGCCCTGGGGAACAGCAGGTACTTGTGCGGGAGCAGCTCCCGGAGGTGACTGGGCAGTAACCGGATGAGGAGACTGAGCTGGAACGTTGACCTGTCCAAACGCGGGGACGTTTAGAACATTAGCAGCTACGAGAAAGATAGCTAGCTTTTGAACCAAAGCACTGCACTGGTGTACCCCCATCTTCTAAAAAGTCTCACCTAAAACTTAGTGTTACTATAAGCTGCGGAAACTAGAGAACTTTATGAGTATGGGAATGTTGCTTAATATTGTCTTCTGTTTTGACAATTCGTTCAGAATTTAGAACCCGCTTGCGCTCAGTTGAGTGATTGAAATCATCTCGGGCTTGACCCAGAGGTATGTGAGATTGAGCAACCGGACGTGCAGCATAGGTGCGGGCAGTTGAGAACAGTCGTTCAACAAAGTTGTCGCAAAACTGGGCCTCTGCCGGAAACCCTGAAGGGAGCTGAGGAGTATTTTCCTCTAACACCGATCCCAGCGTTGTGGCTACCGCAGTTTCATAGGAGGTCGGAATTCCTTGAACAATTGCTTCTAGAGCGGCAGAAGGAATTGGCTCCACCAGCTTTACTGGGTGAAGCTTACCCTCTTGTTTGATGAAACAGGTTGCCAGTCCCACGACAATGTAGTTATCAACCGTGAGTTCAGGCGCTGCAGAATAGGCCGTTGCATTGGTCATGAGAATCTACCCAGTCGGTCTATAGTTATCCCATTAATCTTAAGCCGTCAGGATAATCACTGTCTGCCTAACATCAACCGCTGAATAACTCTTAGACGAAGTTACGAGACTGTTATTAAGGCAACTAAGGCGACTTGGGGTTGGAGTCAGTCCAGACGATCTGTAGCTGCTGGGGCTCAATTTTATTCGTCTGCTCTTGCATAATCTGTCTGGCCTGCCGGGGGTCAAGATTACGGTCAAACTGTACTTTTGCTTGCTTAACTCGATGGGTCGCTGACTTAACTTCCGACTGCATCTCCTGAAGCTTTGTTTGCTGAGAGCTCAGATAAGGAAGGAGATGCACCAAAGCTGCAACTGCTGTAGCCGATAACAGCAGATTGACGGCTAATTTAGCTGTCACCTCAAATGCTTGTGGCTTGTAACTGCGTTGCTTATGCGGCAGTATAACGGGAGTAGACCGAGTTACTGGTTTGGCCAGGTGAGTCGGTGATTGGGGTTGAGTAGCATTCATAAGAAGTAAAAATACAACTTTAATGAGTGAGAACCTGATAGCGCTTCTTGACTCGAAGCAACCTGTTTAGCCGCTAGAGCTGACGACAACCAGTGATTGAGGCACCTAACACTGGCTTAAATTATCTACTAGCCTACTTTGGCTTATGAGTTTGTCAAGTAGTTCTTTTCAAGTTCTCAGCAAGCAAAAAGAGCCTACCGAGATAGTTAACTGGTCTAACTCCCTAAACCCGGCTCAACTGTCTAGATAGGCTCACTGAACGCTACTTGTATAGTTCTGTCGATAGTCGCAGTGCCAAGATTCCCGGAATCAAGGCAACAACCAAAGCAGCAAGAACTTGAACATCTGATAGGGATGACATAGAGACAAAGCTCCTGATTCTAAAGGTTTATACTTTACCACTGTTGACCAAACTGTCTATTTCGCAAACAGTTTGTAACAGGATGCAACATATGTCAGTCAAGGCAATTGGCAGCACTGTCCTCATAGTTGCAATCTCGCCGCGGAGATCAACTTGGCTCCTGAGCAGTTTTATTCTAGTTTCCCGCTACCTTGTGCAAAGTAGGCTCGTTTAAGGTTACGTTTGGTAAAGTAGCAGTCTCCACATCTCATGGGCTGCCAGTTTTATTCAATTTGGTACAAAAGATTTTTGAATGGACCAATCGTTAGAATTCTCTTCCTGGCCTGGCGTTGAGGTTATACCTGTTTTGGTTGTCCTAGTCGCGCTTGAATCTGTATTGTCGGCCGATAATGCGATCGCGTTGGCTGCCCTCGTTCAAGGACTAGAAGATGCTGTTTTACAGCGTCGTGCCCTCAACTTGGGATTAGTTGCCGCATTTGTCCTGCGGATTCTTTTGATCCTGACCGCAACCTGGGTGATTAATTTTTGGCAGTTTGAATTAGCTGGGGCAGCTTATCTGCTGTGGCTTGCCATTCAATACTTTACTTCCCAAGACAACGGTGAGCATGAGCACCACGGTCCTCGATTTAGTTCACTTTGGCAGGCTATTCCCTTAATTGCCATGACCGATCTCGCTTTCTCCTTAGACAGTGTGACAACCGCGATCGCGATATCGCGCAACCAATGGCTAGTGATTACAGGCGGAGTTGTTGGTGTGATTACCCTCCGATTTATGGCAGGGCTGTTTATTCGCTGGCTCAATGAATTTACTCACCTCCAGGATGCGGGTTATATCACCGTTACCTTCGTCGGTTTAAGACTGCTGGTGAGGGTAATTAACGACAACTGGGTCCCGCCGGAGTGGTTAATGCTAACCAGCATCGCCTTGATATTTCTTTGGGGCTTTTCTCAGCGAAATGGAGAGACCGCAGCCGTTGAAAAGGAACTTGAAGAGAAGTAGCCTGTGCTGTCAGACTTACTCGTAAATCCACTTAGTCAAAGTTGGTTCCCAAGCTAGGAGTTCTGCTTCTTGGAACCAAAGACCGATTTCTCGCTCGGCTGTCTCCGGAGCGTCTGAGCCGTGGATAATATTGCGACCAATGTCAATCCCATAGTCTCCCCGGATTGTCCCAGGCTCTGAGTTGAGGGGGTTGGTGGCCCCAATCATTTTGCGGGCAGCTGCCACGACTCCCTTTCCTTCCCAAACCATTGCTACCACAGGTCCAGAGGTAATGAAATCAACCAGTCCAGGGAAAAAGGGTTTTTCTTTGTGTTCCCCGTAATGTTGCTCAGCTAGCTCACGTTTGACAGCCATGAGCTTGAGGCCAATCAGATGAAAGCCTCTGGCTTCAAAGCGACGAATAATTTCACCGACTAGCTTGCGTTGAACGCCATCTGGTTTGACTGCTAAAAAGGTTCGTTCCACAGATTATCTTCTCCCAATACGGTACGCACGCCTTTTCTATGCTCAGCAAAAGGGGGTAGTTTGTAAAGCTCTTGATTACAAACTACCCCTTCTTATGAGGATGAAATATTGAGCGATCGCTGCGAATCGGTTCACCAGAGTTTTGAGGTCTAGTGGTTGGGAATATGCAACTAAGCAAACTGCCGGTATTCAGCTTCCAAAACCCGAATGAGTTCCTGATTCCCCGCTGCTCTGGCAACTTCAAGACGGTGCTCAAGGGACTTGCGGATATTGGCTCGGTGGGTCTCAACGGACCGGTTTGGAGTTTCTTTGCTTGTATTTCTCATTTTGTTACCTACACTACAGTTTTTTTAAACTAAACGAGTTAAGAGCACGTTTCTAAGACTAACACGTGCTAATTAGCATGGAGGTTCCCGAGGCTGGGCAATAATAAGGCAGCCTGCCGAACTATGTTGCTGCGGTCTGCCGAACTATGTTGCTCAGGCTTTGGACTTCAATCAATTGCAAACCCTGAAAAACTGCCGGTTCTCTTGAGCTGCAGACCGGATGTCTTCACGGGCCGGTAAGCTAGATGAAGTTACTAATGAGCTCATGCTTGTGTCCCATGCCTGGTAGCCTGCTAACTTTGCTCAGCGACTTTGGTTTACGGGATGGTTACGTGGGAGTGATGAAGGGAGTCATCGCCCAAGTCAATTCTGATTTAGTGGTGGTGGATCTAACTCACCAGATTCCACCCCATGATATTGCTGCGGCTCGTTTTAGTTTGATGAGTGCCTATGCCCATTTTCCCCAGGGAGCAGTCCATATAGCAGTGGTTGATCCGGGGGTTGGCAGCACCAGACGAGCTATAGCCGTACGAATTGCTGAGGGGGTGCTAGTGGGTCCCGACAACGGTCTATTCAGCGGTGTCTTGAACCAATCGCCCGTCTTTGCCGCAGTGGAGTTGGCAAATCCCCAGTACTGGTATATACCTCAACCCAGTGCTACCTTTCATGGACGAGATATTTTTGCGCCCGTAGGAGCCTATTTAGCTAGTGGGGTCAGCTTGGAAAACCTGGGGCCTGCAATTGCCCCAGACTCATTGGTTCAACTGCCACTGCCTACCTGCAAGCAAACTGAGACAGGGATTTCGGGTGCTATTCAAGCCGTGGATCGCTTCGGCAACCTGATTACAAATATTCCGGGAACCTTGGTAACCGGAAAGCTTTGGTCTATCGAAATTGATAGGCTGAGAGTAGTGGGAGCTCAAACCTACAGTGATCAAGCGGTGGGAGAACTTGTTGCTCTCATTGGCAGCCATGGTTGGGTTGAAGTTGCTGTCAATAGTGGTAGTGCTCAATCACACCTTCAGCAGACAAGGGACCTGGCTGGAGGGCCAGGAAACCCGGTACAAGTTGTATTCCCCTCACTGACTTAGGAGAAAATGAACCAAAGTAATTGGAGCGAGAAAATACTATGACCCATGGAATTGCTGAAAAGCCAGAGGTCTACCAAGGCCAATTCGGTGAGTTCACAATTACAAAGGAGGATCGCAATGGCGTCATTATCTACCGCAGTGCCCTGGGTGTCGCCGCTTTATGCTTCGCGCTCAGTACTGGTGCGGTTTTATGGCGGGGAAGCCATCCGGCAGTTCTCACAGCTCTAACTTTTCTCTATGCCGGATTCAGCCTTGCTTTAGGGGTAAGTCTGGCAACAATTCATATTTACCTGGCTCCGCTGCATCGTCTCCTGCAGGCTTTCTGGGTAATCAGTTGTGTTGCATCACTGTTCATTGCCATACAAAATCCCGCAGCTTTCGCTTTGACGGTCTATAACAGCCCAGTTGCCTTGATTGGTGTAGGTTTCATCTTTGTGGCACTGACTGGAATTTTTTTCAAAGAAGCTTTTTGCTTCAATCGCTTAGAAACAAAGCTGTTGACCCCTATTGTTCCCCTGCTGCTAGTAGGGCACTGGGTAGGGGTATTGCCCGTTCAGGGAGAACGACTCTTACTCGGTATTTGGGCTATTCTGTTTTTAGTTTTCGCTACGCGAAAAGCATTTCAACCCATCCCGCCAGATATTGGCGACAAAACAGTTTTTGCTTATCTACATGAACAGCGCTCAACCGCGAAGAAGTTGAATTTTCAAGATTAGCTTGGACAGCAAAACCTGAATCAAACCTCAGATCACTACTCATAACCTTTTTAACCTAAGTTTCCGAGAAGTAATTCTTCAGACTTTAGCGAGAGTTTTTCACGGTAGCTAAAGTTGCATTATTCTCTAAAGCTTGATATAAACGAGCGGGAACGACAAAGTTTTTTACCTCTGCTAGTGAGGAGTACTAACCAAAATGAACTTGAAAAAAATAACTGCTCTTGCAGCAATGCTTAGCTTATCTGCTACTTTCTTAGGTGCTTGTGAGGGCGGTGGCGGAGAAACTGAAACTGAAACTGAAACTGAAACCGCACCTATGGAATCTCCTGTTGGGGCACCCATGGAGTCACCTATGGAATCTCCCATGGAATCTCCCATGGAATCTCCCATGGAGTCACCTATGGAATCTCCGACGACTTCGCCTTAGGCTAGACTGGATTGCCCTGTAATCCTGATCAGCTAAGCGCTTACCATGCTTATTCTGCTTAGTAAACTGAGCTAAACAGTGTGGCTAGGGTTTGTGACTGTTCTATGAAAATTTGTTTATTTAGCAGCTTATCGGGGTGGCACTGCTCGCTTTCCATGAGCTGCTTACTGCTTTAAACGATGATTAGGACTGACGGTCGAGTGAGAGGTACTATCTGCTTATGGCTGAGCTTTGGTGTAGCTGTAATGATCGGGGTGCCTCTGAGGCCGGTGCAAGGACTACCGCCACCCAGCGATACGCCTGAGGAAGTCCTACGGACAGAAATCTTTACCGAGGCGCGATCGCCCTTAGATGGTGAACCATTAACTGCAGCAGAGTATGCTGAGCTTCAGGCAGTACTACGGTCAACAGAGACAGTTGAACCCCAGGTTTCACCTAAAATACGTCGCCTCATTGGTCTCCTAAGATTACGTAAAGGAATTCGCACCATTTTCCCCTTTCTGCTACCTTGAGGGTTTGGAACTGTTATTCGGGTACTCAGTGGTGTTAATTCTTGAGCCAGGTTCTATTTCTTGACTTTCAACCTTTAGCCGCGATCGCGACAACGCCTGCGGCAGCTAAAAGACTCCAGTTTCTCGGAGGAAGTGGAGCTACGTTATGGGTCCCAGAGACCCTAGGCAATTTTGCCGGGGCGCAACCGTATTCCGGCTCTTTGAGAGATCATCTAACAGCCCTATGGCCTGAGTATAAGGGCTTTATTTTTTGCCTAGCAGCAGGGGCTGTGGTCCGGTTGGTTGCACCCCTGTTAACCCATAAGTCTCAAGATCCAGCAGTGGTTGTGGTGGATGAGGCGGGCCGATTTGTCATTAGCCTCTGTAGTGGTCATCAGGGGGGAGCGGATCGCTTAACTCAATTGCTGGCTCACCAGCTTGAGGCAACACCCGTAATCACTGGAGCTACTAATGCAGCAGAACTTCCGGCAATAGATACTTTGGGGCTTCCCTTTGGTTGGCAGCGAGGGGAAGGCAACTGGAATGGAGTAAGTGGCATCATCGCTCGTCAGCAACCCGTTCAGGTGATCCAGGAAGCAGGTTCAACTCTCTGGCAGCATCAGGGGTACCCCTTTCATATCCAGACTGCTCAAAGGGAAGTAGAGCCCATTTCCTTTCAGGCAAAAATTTGGATCAGCCCCTGTGAGCGATTCTCCGGCAGTGGTTCCCCAGAGGCGACCCAAGGTATCCCGGCGCGTTCCAGTTGCGGCTCTAGCGCATCATCCACAGATATGCCAATGGTGCAGTGGCATCCCCGGGTGTTGTGGATTGGCATAGGTTGTGAGCGAGGGACTTCCCAGCAATTAATTGAGTCGGGCATTCGGCAGGTTTTGCAATCTCATCAGCTCGCTTGGGGCGCGATCGCGGGTGTGGCAACGATAGATCTCAAAGCCGACGAGCGAGGGCTGATAGAACTCTGTCGAGCTTACAACTGGCCGTTGCGCTGTTTCCCAGCGACAGTGCTTCAATCTGTTACAGTTCCTAACCCCTCTGCAATCGTCGCTGCAGCAGTGGGGACCCCCAGTGTGGCAGAGGCAGCGGCCCTGCAGGCAGTTTTAGAGTTTAGATTTGAGGTTGGCGAGGAGTCTAAACTCCAAAATTCTCTGCGGGTTCCCAAACAAGTTATCCAGGCTGCGGGGCAAGGAGCGGTCACGGTTGCAGTTGCTGAGGCTGAGCAGGAATGGACTGGCCGCACTGGGCAGTTCGGATCGGTCGGCAGCGGGCCCGGACACCTGGATCAAATGACACCAGCAGCGAAAACGGCAGTTTGTCAGGCAGATGCGGTGATTGGCTACGGTCTATACGTAGATCTGCTCCAGCCTCTGTTGCGCGTTGGTCAGGTGGTCGAACGCTTTCCAATTACCCAGGAGCGTCAGCGCGCTGAACGGGCGATCGCTTTAGCCCAGTGGGGCCTCACGGTTGCCGTGGTTTCCTCTGGTGACTGTGGAATTTACGGCATGGCAGGACTGGTCTTAGAGCAGCTCCAGGCTCAGGGATGGGACGGTAAGACGCCGGGAATCGAGATTTTTCCTGGAATCACCGCCCTGCAAGCCACTGCCTCCCGCGTTGGGACACCGCTGATGCACGACTTTTGCGACATCAGCCTCAGCACATTGCTTAACCCTTGGCCTGTGATTGAAAAGCGTCTAGAAGCGGCAGCTGAGGCTGATTTTGTTGCGGCATTGTATAACCCCCGCTCCCTAACCCGGCTTGAGCAGTTGGTGAAAGCGCAGGAAATTTTTTTGCGGTCTCGTCCACCCGGTACCCCTGTGGCGATTGTCCGCTCCGCCTACCGCCCGGATGAGCAGGCGACGCTCACTACCTTGGAGCAACTGCAAGATGCAACTGTAGATATGCTGACCACCGTTTTAATTGGCAACTCCAGTACGCGAACCTACGCTGGCTGGATGATTACCCCCCGTGGTTATTTTCAGTCTGATGACACTGAGTAGGAAGCAAATGATTTTTTTCACCGGGTTAGCGAGAGCGAGTGCCAGAGCTACAATCGTCAGAGCCAGGTTGGTATAGCCACCGCCTATGGAAGCGGATTTTTCAATTTACAGGAGCTAAGGATGGATGTGAGAGCAGCCGTTGCCCTGGAAGCAGACAAGCCGTTGATCATTGAAACGGTTCAGGTCGAGGGACCAAAGGCAGGAGAGGTGTTGGTCGAAATCAAGGCAACCGGGGTCTGTCATACCGATGCCTACACGCTCTCTGGTGCTGACCCAGAAGGGTTGTTCCCGGCTATTCTCGGGCACGAAGGTGCAGGAATTGTCGTTGACGTGGGACCTGGTGTAACTAGCCTGAAAGCGGGCGACCACGTGATTCCCCTCTATACTCCAGAATGCCGGCAATGCGAGTACTGTCTCAGCCGCAAGACCAATCTTTGTCAAGCCATCCGCTCAACCCAAGGGCGCGGCGTCATGCCGGATGGCACCAGCCGGTTCTCGCTGGATGGGAAGATGATCCATCACTACATGGGAACATCCACCTTTGCCAACTACACAGTCCTGCCGGAAATTGCCTTGGCGAGGATCCGCAAAGATGCTCCCTTCGACAAGGTCTGCTACATTGGCTGCGGTGTCACGACCGGCATCGGCGCAGTCATCAACACTGCCAAGGTAGAGCCAGGGGCTAACGTTGTCGTTTTCGGCCTCGGCGGCATTGGTCTGAATGTCATCCAAGGTGCCCGCATGGTCGGTGCCAATAGGATTGTAGGGGTTGATCTGAATCCTGCTAAGCAAGCACTAGCGGAGAAATTTGGGATGACCCACTTCGTTAATCCCCAAGAAGTAGAAGGCGATTTGGTGGCCTACCTGGTTGACTTGACCAGAGGTGGTGCTGATTACAGCTTTGAATGTATCGGCAATGTCAATGTCATGCGTCAAGCTCTGGAGTGCTGCCATAAAGGTTGGGGCGTCAGCGTGATCATCGGCGTTGCCGGTGCGGGTCAGGAAATCAGCACCCGTCCTTTCCAACTTGTTACGGGACGGGTTTGGAAAGGTTCAGCATTCGGTGGCGCTAGGGGACGCACCGATGTGCCGCAGATTGTTGACTGGTACATGGAGGGTAAGATCGACATCGACAGTCTAATTACCCACGTCATGCCGCTTGAGCGGATTAATGATGCTTTTGAGCTGATGCACAAAGGCGAGTCTATTCGCAGTGTTGTGACGTTTTAGCTGTTCAGATCACTACCAGGGAGCGATATGTCCATGTCTCTAAACCTCGTCGCTGGGCATCAGTGCTTTGGTGGAAGCGTCGGTTTTTACAGCCATCACTCCGCTACCTGCAATGGGGCAATGCGATTTGCCGTCTATCAGCCACCTCAGGCAACTTCAAAGCCTGTTCCTTGAGTGCTGTATTTTCTTTCGGGTCTCACCTGCACCGAAGAAAACTTTATGGTCAAAGCAGGGGCGCAGCGCTTTGCCGCTGAACGAACATCGCGTGATTCGAGAGGGTATTGGGCTAGTTAGCTGCGTGTACGTCAATGGCGAAACCGGGCAGTTTTGGATTGATGTTGATAGTGCCGGATACCAGCCCTCGTAATACGGGAATTGCCGACCAACTGGGAAGACGACGACTGGGATTTGGTACTGGCGCTAGCTTCTACGTGGATGCCACGGTAAAGCTCTGGCGATCGCACTACCCAGTTGAAGCCGTTAACCGGAGTTGAAGCCTGTCATGTACAGCTATGTGGTCCATGGCTCAAGTTGCCCGCTTTAATTACTGAACATTTTCCCGTGACTAAGAGGCAAGGTATCTTTGGTCATTCAATGGGCGGCCATGGAGCGCTCGTTTGTGCCTTAAGAAATCCTGAACAGTATCATGAGTTGCCCTTTAGTCTCTTTTCCCATTGCGAGGCAGGGAGTATCTTTGGTCTCTGCGCTTGCCCCGATTGCCGCCTTTGCCCCGATGCGCTGCCCATGGGGACAGAAGGCGTTCACTCACTACCTTGGCCCCCATAAAGGGGATTGGTATGACTACGACGCTAGTGAACTAGTGCTAAAACGACGCTAGCGAACTAGTGCTAAAAGCTGGGTACAACCGTTCTATTCTTATTGATCAAGGTGCTGCTGATCCTTTTTTAGCTGAGCAGCTGCTGCCAGAGATATTTGCCCAAGCTTGCGCCCAGGTTGGGCAGTCGCTGACCTTACGCCTCCATGAAGGATACAACCACAGCTACTTTTTCATCGCTACGTTCATTGAAGATCATATTCGCCACCACGCCACCGCCCTATGTGAATAAACTTCTATCAATGAAATTGAAAGGTAGTTGTACTATAGAAGTTTTAGAACTTGCACCCTTGCTCCTCACACCTTGAACTCAAACCAAAAGCCGCTGGATTTCTTCTGGGGTATCCCCCAATCGATAGCCGATAAAGGCTACTGCCGCCAATAAAGCCAGTAAGCCAGTCACGAGAAAGGCTACCTGCACACCCAACGGATTGGCTGCCGTATAGCCATACTGTTTAAAGATAAGCGGCAAGAGCAATGCTGCGAGAGAAGGCCCCACCCCGGCTGCCAACGAAAATGTGCCGTAGTAAGTTGCTTCCCGCCGCCGGTGTGTCAACAGTTCGTCGTAATCAACTACATTAGCCATCATGGCAAAGACCAGGATGAAATATCCCCCCAAAATCGGACCGAGTAATGCCAACATGAGTAGAGCATGAGCGGTTACTGGAACCCTAGGTAACATCCCCACTGTGAAGGTAAGGCTACAGACCAACGCTATTCCCAACATGGTTAATCTGAGCAGCAGGCGGTTGCTATAGCGTTGGCTCAGCCAGTTCCAGTAGGGTGCAGAGACAACCATTGTCAACACGACTACCCCTTGGTAGAGGCTCAAATCAGCTTCACTTTGGCGAACCACCAGGGTGACAAAGTAAGGCAAGTTAGCCAGCAGCATGGCATAAGCCACATAAATCAGCAAAGTAGAAACAAACAGTCTTAGAAACTGGCGGTTCTTGAAAGTGATGTGAAAACTTTCCCACAGAGCAATGGGTTGGACTAAGGAGTAGTCTCTTTCGCGCAATCCTGCAAGGGTCAACCCAATAGTGACCAATCCTATGCCACCCACCACGAAAGCCATTGCCAGAGGTCCAACACGACTAAATAGTGGTGCTGCTAATAGAGCCCCGATTAACACACCCGTGGTGCCGAAAACATTTTTCCAAACGCTGAGAGTAATATAATCAGCGGGCCTAGCTGCCATTTCTGGAAGGCTACTGTCGTAAGGAATGCTGACCAGACTCAAGCAGGTATAAAAGGCAGTTGTGACTAACAAGAAGTAAAGGCCATTGAACAAGCCAGAGTTAGTAACTGGTGGTGTCCAAAGTAGCAGCAGGGAAATCACGGTAGCTGGAGCCGCCAAAACCATGAAGGGACGACGTCGCCCCCAGCGGCTCCGGTTCGTATCACTCCAGTAGCCAATGAGTGGATCAATTACCGCGTCCCATAACCTGCCCACTGTGAGTAGTATCAGCTAGGGTGATGGATAGATACTGAGTCCGGCCCGAATCGGGCGGAGGTGCGTAAAAGTAGAGCAGCCAAGTCGATACCGTAATGCTGATCGGGATTGAGACCAGCAGAGGCACAGCTATAGAGCAAAGTACGTCCAAGTGTCAGAGGAGTGTTCACTTCTTCCAGGGCAGCTTGGTACCCATCTCTGTCATTGCAGAAAATGAGGTAGAGCATCAGCAGCCCAACACTGGCAAGAAACAGAGTTAACTCTTGGTCCATGAGGCTGAATTGACCTTTGCCTGAAACTACTTGGCCGGGGGAGACGGAACCTTGCAGCAATTATAAACTGTATGATTCGCAGCCATTGTTGATCAGATTTCCTGCAATAATTTTGGCAGGACTATCGTCTCACGGTGTTGAGTTGCTTGGATTGTTCTTGAGATTTATTCCTATTTGCCAGAAAGGTTATTGCTTGTGGGGTTGAGAGCAAGATGTGTACCCACGGAACTGATACAGAACAGGATTACTTGAGTTAGTATGGCTCAAGTTGGAAGAGACAGAAAAATATTCATTCAAGTTTAGTAAAGATTTTTCAAACATAGCCGAAGCTTTGATATGCTGTTGTGGCAAAAGACTATTAGTAATCTTTCTCAAAAAGTTTGGCAAGCTTGACCTCTTGTTTGTTAGCGCTTTGAGGAAGAAGCAACTAACAAAACCGTTCCCCGAGCTGGTGCCGGGGCTAAGCGTTTTATGCCAGCTTTAGCCCACAGTCGCGTCCTATTCTAGATGGCAAGCGCCATAAGAGTTGTGCTTGCTGCTCTCATAGCCTAGTGCGCCAAAGGTGCAGCAGGGGGTTTAGTGACGATTTATAGGAAGAAGTTAATGTCTAAGCTGCCAGATATCCTGTGGTTGAATACAAGTCCTAGTCTCAGATGCTTTGCTCAGCCACTGCTCCGTTATCTATCCCACCATCAGGTTACTGCTCAGTGGGACTACTGCCAAAGCCAGGATGAAGCGAGTTCACTAGATGAAGGGGTGCTGCTACTTCATAGCTATCTCCAGTCCTGCAATCAACCTGTGCATCTGATTGGGCATAGCACCGGAGGGTTGCTAGGACTACTTTACGCCCGTCGATATCCAGAAAGGATAAAATCTCTAACCCTATTAGCCGTGGGCGTTGATGCAGCCGTTGACTGGCAGGCTCATTATTATGTCCATCGCCCGTTCCTAAATCGCCAGGCGCTTCTGAATTCAATGGTTTATAACCTGTTTGGTTGTCAGAATACAGCAACTATCAAGTGGCTAGAGAGAATTCTGGAGCGAGACTTAGATTGCTCGCTCTCACCTCATTCTCTATTTCAACGGCAGAGTATGATTCCCGGAGGAGTCCCAGTCCCCTTGATGGTCTGTGGCAGCATGGACGACATCGTTGTCGAGCCCTGTGCCCTGCAAGCATGGGGGCCTTGGTTGCAGGCGGGCGATCGCTTGTGGGAGTGCCCAGAAGGACGTCACTTTTTTCACTACTTCCAACCTCAGCTCGTGGCAAAACAGATTCTCAACTTTTGGAGATCTCTCCCTCCACAGCCACTTAATCGATCACAAGGGCATCAAAGCAGCTCGAATCAGGTCAAGGCAGGCTTGGAACGAGAAACCAGTGAGATCATGGAGCAGACGTAGAGATGAGATAAAAAGCGATAGGACAGCAAAGGTGTGGAGATGATGGCAACACCGCAGCACAGGTATGGGGTGATGATGGTTCCGAGGGAACTGAAGACATCTCGTGGGCAATCTCAACTGCAATAGAGAATTGACTACCCTTAGTTAGGGGATAGTTGCCAAACCTTAACCGATTTGTCAATGCTGCCGCTGGTCAATGCTTGAGCATGCGGGCTGAAGGTAACAGAACTGATGGCATCGGTATGCCCGGTCAGGGTATGCAGTAGCTTTCCGGTTGTCAGATGCCAAACTTTGATGGTTCGATCTAGACTGCCGCTGGCAAGGGCCTCCCCACTGGGGCTGAAGGCAACAGAACTCACTGCGTCGGTATGTCCAGTCAAAGAACGGATTAACTTACCAGTGCCTAAATTCCAAATTTTAATGGTCTTGTCATTCATGCCGCTTGCTAGGGTTTGAGCATCTGGACTGATGGCCACTGACCAAATCTGTTGCGGCGGCCCACTTATGGCATAGCGCAGTTTGCCTGTAGGCAAGTTCCAAACCCGAATCGTGTCATCACTACTGCCACTCGCAAGAGTTTGGCCATCTGAACTGATCGCCAGCGAAGTCACTGCATACTCATGCCCGCTTAGGGTCTGCAGTAGTTTTCCTGTCTTGAGGTCCCACAGCTTAATGGACTGATCAGTACTACCACTGGCAATCCAGCCATCTGGACTGATGGCGATCGCAACCACATATCCAGAGTGTCCAGGAAGGGTACGGAGCAGCTTGCCGCTATTCAGGTGCCAAATTTTGATCGTTCGATCCGCATGACCACTGACTAGGGTCTGGCTGTCTGGGCTCACGGCAACAGCAAAAACCGGCGCAGCCGGGGCAAAAAGCGTCCGTTGGATTGCCCCTGTTGCCAAATCTCGCAGCTTAATGGTGCTGTCAAAGCTACCGCTAGCCAGGAACCGCCCGTCCGGGCTGATGGCAACCGAGACAACAGAATTTGAGTGTCCAGTCAAGGTACGCAGGAGTGGATTTTTCTTTCCGGCAATGTTGGTCAGCGCAGGGGTTGAAGGCTCTGATTGAGCTGGGGGTTCTGAGAGCAACTTTGCTGCACTAAGAACAACAATAGTGCTAGCAATAACTGGTCCGAGTCCGTTTAGAGTCCTCAGGCTTCGCTTTGGGTTCATGGTGATGCATCCAAAAGCAATAATATACGCCGATTAAATCACACCTTGCCGATTTTCCCTGACATCTATATAAAATCCCTCCTCAAGTTAAACTGTGAAAACTGGCTAGAGTGCAGTCCGATCTTTTAAGGTTCAATTGAGTGTGCTATGGCAACGTTTCTATTGGAAGTTGGCACAGAAGAATTGCCTACAGGCTTTATTGAATCTGCTTTAGGGCAGTGGCGATCTCGCATTCCTGAAAGTCTTGCGGAGTCATCTTTATCTCCACTTGCTGTTGAAGTTTACGGCACGCCACGTCGCTTAGCCGTTTTGCTCAATGACCTGCCTGCCCAGAAGACCGACCAGGTCGAACACGATAATCGCCCACCAGCAAAGACACCCTACAAGCAACGCAAAACAAAAAACCCAGCGTTGGACTCTCCCTCTCTCCGCTCCATTG
>JAUJON010000440.1 GCA_030447595.1 Thermosynechococcaceae cyanobacterium YX3bin19 | reverse complement strand
AACTGTGGGAAATTTGCGGCGCGATTACATGGAAGTTCCAAACGCCGTTGACACAAGCGACCGTTTAGGAGTTACCGATTTTAACAGGTGGTCATTAACTGATGAAGATGAGAGTGTTCGATCCACGAGTATTTATTTCTCCCCCTTTTACGGAGTGTCCGAAATGTCACAAGGCAGAGTTCGGAGTGCTGATGGTAAATGGGGCAGGATACGTAAAACGATGCCGTGCCTGCTGGCACGACGCGCAATTTGACTTGCCGGAACTGACGAAGAAAATTATCTATCTGGATCAGTTCGTTGTCAGCAACATGATGAAGTCCATCAACCCAGCATCGCGCGCATTTACGGACGAGCGAGTTAAACCTTATCGCCGCATGTATGAGAAGCTCGATCGCCTGAGCAAACTGCAACTGGTCGTCTGCCCCTATTCCAAAAACCACCGATACGAGTCCATGGCGTCTGGTTCCTACGAAGCGCTGCAGCGGGTGTATCATCAGCTCTCTTATGGATTATCCTTTGCCTTACCTGAGGAGATTCGGCAACGCCAGATCTACCGAAGTGCTAAGATCTGGTTGGGGGAGAATGGTAGCCTAATCAACTTCTCCGATGCTCTCAGCGCACGGGTACACGACTGGCAAGGTCGCCTGCTCATCACGGCAGACATTCCCTTCGATCAAGCAACTGCAGATGAGATCACTGCCTACCGGGATACGGTAGCCGCAGACGTTAACGCCTGCTTTCAGAGGTGGCAACAGGAGCAGGGAACCAGGTTTGCCGATTTCTACCAGCGGGAGCTGAATGTGTTTGGCACGTCGATCCTGCAACGGCACGTCCGTGATCTGCAAGGATTTCAACTGGCTCTGGAGCAAGGGCAGGAACCACGCCTGGTTCCTGCCCTATCCTCAGACTACCACTTGATCAGAGTGGTCATGGACGTGCTTCGCGATGCCGGGACGCCCGGCAACCAGATTGTCAGGAAGATGGCTGAGTTTTTTTGTTCGGACGCCATAAAGCAGGTTCCCTGTGTTCAGATTCAAGCTATGCTTTATGCGTCGCTCGCTCAGGAGGCAATAGCGGGTCGCACGAAGCCCCCAACACAAGGAGAAGCAAACGATGTCGAAGTCGTAGCGTCCTACGCTCCCTACTGCGACGCCATATTCGTGGATAGGGGCTGCCACTCCCTGCTTTCCAAGGTGCCGACGAAATCTGCCGCGGGGAAGGCAAAGGCAGAGTTGGGCTTGGAGGACAAGGTGTACAGCCCGATTAATATCGCTGCCTTCACGCGCTTTCTCGACGAGATTGAAAAGTCTGCTACCGCCGAACACCTTCTCCTGGTAGAACAGGTTTATGGGCCCGATTGGGCAGAGGCTTACACCACCATTTTTTCCCAGGAAACCAAATGACTCGTACGGGGCAGCCTGGCATCGCACGAGTGTAGTGCTGTTCCGGAGACGTTACCCCAACCTTAACAAATCTCTCAAACACTATGTGGACTACATTGTATTCTTGCCAGGCACTCTTCTACGTCCGCGCGGAGGTGCTACACAGGGGCAGGCTGGAATCGACCGCACCGTAAAAAATTGTCTCTATCCGTCATATCCAGCACCAGCGGTGAATAAATCCACAACCTGCACACCTTGGGAGCGCTCCTCGGCGACGACCCGGGATCGTTCTTCAGCCGCTGTGAGCAGCGGCTCATGAAAGCGTCGCAGATTGGGCGGGAACTGCATGATCGCGTCCCTGGGAAACGGGGCATCCAGCGGGAGTGGCACACCGTCCACGATGTGCGACACGAGGCCCCGGTAAAAAGGCCCCTTGATCTCATAGTTCCCTGTGTTGATGGAGGGGCTCATGGCGGTATCCATCAGCACTGGGCAACACGCGGGATCGATGATGGCGTAGCGTGTGATGGCCCCCGGCGCAATGGTGCCTTTGATTGCCATGTTACCCAGTCCCCGCAGCGAGTGCTCCCAAGCGTGTTGCATTTGACGGATGTCGAGGGAGAAGCCGTGATCCTCCGGTGCG
>JAUJON010000439.1 GCA_030447595.1 Thermosynechococcaceae cyanobacterium YX3bin19 | reverse complement strand
AGAGCCGCCAAAGTTTATGGTTGCTAACTTCATCGCTGAGGGTGATTTCGTCACGGCGCTTGGTGACATCACAATGAAGGACGAAGACGGGAAGACGGCTGATTACTCGTACTGTGACATCTGGCGTTTTCGCGACGATAAGATTGTTGAATTAAGGGCTTTCGTCATCAAAACCGAGGTCAAGGATGAAACTAGCACCTCAACGGCGCAGACTGATTCAATGCGATCGCAACGTGGAAGCTAATTGCTTCTAAATGGTTAACCAAAATTAAGTACGCATAAGCGAGGCAACTAGCAAGTGTCGATCGAAGTTGGCAAAGCGTAGTTCAGTCTCTTGAGAAGGTGCTGAAAGAATTTGGTGAAAACAAGGTAATTAATTTTGTTTACCTACTTGCGATCGTTTAGCTCAGGTAGTTACGGTCAACCATTTTGTTACGTAGGTCAATGACATGTTCAAAACTGCAAAATCACGACAAGAATTACTGGAATTCAACCTCTTTGGATTTCGACTCTCATATCAACCGCTGCACCGCGCAACCCTTTTCGCGATCGCGCTACTCTTTACTACCCATTTCGCCACCGCCTGCACGGAGTCTATAGCAATGATGCCTACGATCGCCTATCCTGAAACCAAGCGAGTCGATGTCGTCGAGCAACATTTCGGACAGACGATCGCTGACCCCTATCGCTGGCTGGAAAACGATGTCCGCAATGACAAAGAAGTCGCCGCTTGGGTCGAATCACAGAACAAAGTTACCAACGCTTATCTTAATACGCTGTCGGGTCGAGATATCGTCAAGAACCGACTGAAACAGTTGTACAACTATGAGCGGTTCAGCATTCCGGTCAAAAAGGGGGGGCGGTATTTCTACCTCCATAATTCCGGACTTCAGAACCAGCAGGTTCTTTATGTTCGCGACAGCGTGGATAGCGCAGGGCGCGTGCTGATCGATCCCAACAGTTGGGCAAAGGACGGGACGACCGCACTTGCCGAGTGGTCAGCTTCTGATGATGGCAAGCGCGTGGCTTATGCGGTGCAGGATGGCGGTACCGACTGGCGCACGATTCGGGTACTAGACGTGAACACGGGCATGGTACTCGACGATCAGGTCAAATGGGCGAGATTCACCAGCATCGCATGGACGAAGGACGGATCTGGCTTTTTCTACGCCCGTTACCCTGAACCGAAGCAGGGCACCGAATCGCAAGCAAGCGTAGCCAACCATGCCGTCTATTTTCATGCGTTCGGCACCCCCCAGGCGCAAGATCGGCTGGTCTATACAAACCCGGATCAGCCGAACATGCTGCATACCTTGAGCATGACCGAAGACGGGCGTTACGTCGCGATCGTTTCCTCGCCCGTTTCAATCGGCAACACACTGACCGTGGTGGATCTCCAGAGCGCCGACTGGAAACCCCGCAAGCTGGTCGATAATTTTGATAATTCATGGCTGATCGTCGGCAATGTGGGGACGAAGTTCTTCCTCATGACTAGCCAGGACGCGCCGCGCTCCAAGGTCGTGACGATGGACATCGCCGCCGCCGACCCATTGATCAGGGATGTAGTGCCGGAGCAGGATTCGGTTTTGGGCAATGCGTCGCTGGTCGCTGGACGGTTGCTGATCTCCTATCTGGCTGACGTGAAGACGGAAGTTCGACGCTACACGCTCGATGGCAAGGCTGATGGTGTGGTGAAGCTGCCCGGTATCGGCACCGCTGGCGGTTTTAAGGGTAAACAGAGCGACCCGGAAACCTTCTTCATCTTCACCAGCTTTAACGCTCCGGACGTGATCTATCGATATGATGTCGCCAGCAACACGGCGCGGGTGTGGGCACAACCCAAGGTTGCGATCGATCTCAGTCAGATCGCAGTCGAACAGCGTTTCTACAGGTCGAAGGATGGCACCTGTGTTCCAATGTTTATCGTCCGACGCAAGGATGTGACCCGTCCGGCACCGACCCTGCTCTATGCCTATGGAGGATATGGAATCCCCCTGGTTCCTGCTTTCTCGCCGGATTGTCTGGGGTGG
>JAUJON010000438.1 GCA_030447595.1 Thermosynechococcaceae cyanobacterium YX3bin19 | reverse complement strand
TGTTCACGGATTTCGTTAAAGCTTTTCTTGCTTATAGGTTTTGTTTCGTCTCCAGACGCTATGCATCTGGATTTGTGATCATTGACATATTTTAGGGAGTCCGGTTGGTGGGTGGGAGGAAGTTGAACCGGCTGGTTAATAGGGTTGTCTTTGAGCAAGTCCAGAAACTCCCTTCCGGACATTTGCCAGAGCGGCTTGGATAAAAGATCTCCATCCGCTAACTTAGATGTGTAGTTAGCTATCATAATGAGGGTGGTTAACCTACTGGGAGCAAGCCGGGCCTCGGAATCCGCTTGCTCTTTTTAGTTACTTATAGTGCAAAGAAGGATAATATTTTCTTTATTCGCTTTCCGCTACTTTCCGGAAACTTTATGATCTTTTTTTGAGGTCTATTAAATAGGGGATCGTTATTCTTTGCTTATCGGTAAGTGTGCCCTTTTCACGCAGGGCTTTCTCAATAGAATCAGGTGTTCCTTTTATATCAAAATGCTGCAACAATAACTTTGTATATTGGCTGGCGTTATATTTGCCTTCTTTTGTTTCTGGATGTTCAACGTATCCCTTCGTAGCAAGCTCTCTAAAAATGTACCCAAACTCAGCAGCATCAGCTATCCATTTTATTTTGGGTGAGACAGATTGTTTGAGGCTGTTCAGATAGTCTTCTGTTTGCACTAACACCCTTGCCTCGACGTAGTGAAAAACGCTTAAGTCGTCAGTAACAAAGCCATCTTTCTCAATTGCTTCCAAATAGTCCTCTCCTAAACGAAGTTGCTTGTATAGGCTTGCAATTGGAATATGGTAATACTGATCCTGAGGAGCGTCTGGAGAGGACAACAGTTCGTAAACAGGAAACGTAGTTTTAGAAGAAATGTCCTCCAGCCCCTTCTCTATAACCCATTCTCGTTTTGCAAATCTGGCTTTTAGCCTTTTATCAATCCTACCCTCCTCAATGCCGTATCTTTCACTTATTGACTCATCAATTGCTTTTTTTATCTCTCCTGAAAATGGTATTTTCCTACCCCATTCTATAGATTCGGGGTATTCATTAAATATTTCATGAAGCTTAGGATACTTCTCAAACGAGATCCACCGTTCAGTTTGAATCCTTTTTTCTCTCTTGTCCAGCCATTCTAAGCACCCACCAACTTCCAACTCGTCAGAACGATTCTGAACTTTTATCCTGGAACGGTTAATAAATTTAATTTCTAAATCAACAAGATTCTGGTTCTCCCTCTTACTTTTAATGAATTTAGCAAAGGCGTTATGATAGTCGACGGTATACTTTTCAATTGGAAAAGGTTCGGGAGCAGATTTTCCTTCCCTTTCTTTTGCATACTCAACAAGGTTTTCCCCGATGTCTTTTATAACATCTCCATCCAAGGGGTGCTCAAAAATGTTTCTGTTTTTTTTGCGTTCTTCTGCTTCCATATCAAGCTTTTTTCCTTCTTCTTCTGTGATTTTACGGGTTGTAATCCTCCATCCATTAGTTTCTTTCATAGTGATAATTATGATACTGTGGAACGCTTTTTCTAACTAGCTTTTATTTGTGAGGGTGCATCTCCCCAGGCGGTATGTAATTCTCTTTCTACTACATCCCTGGTAATGCTCACGTATCGCATAAAGGTTTTTATATTCTTATGCCCGGTTATCTCCATAATCACCTCCGGCCGCATTCCTCTTTCCAATGATTGCGTAATGAATGTACGCCTGGCGCAATGTGGAGTAAGCAGAGAATATTTGGGAACCGCCGTTTCTATCCGGGTACTACCTTTATATAATACACGCTGTTCTTGGGTGTCTATGCCACAAGCCTTACCAACTTCTTTTAACAGATCGCTCATCCATTTAAAGCCATAGGGCTTAGGCAATCCGCCATCATACTTGCTAAGAATCTGCTTTGCATAGCCGGTTAGCGGTACCCGTAATTGATCCCGGGTTTTGATAGGGGTGAATTCAATATAGTTTTCCTTAATATTCTCTTTTTTGAGATTTTGGATATCAGAATAGCGGAGCCCAGTGGCGCATTCAAATA
>JAUJON010000437.1 GCA_030447595.1 Thermosynechococcaceae cyanobacterium YX3bin19 | reverse complement strand
ACACCCACGGATTTTACCGGACTGGCGCGCCGTTTGGTCGAGGTGCCACGACACGACCGCAATAAAAGAGGCGCTGAGCAGCGCCGCGAAAATCATGATCAACACGGCCAGCAGCAAAGCCTGACCGCGTCGTGGGGCACGAGAAGAGAAAGAATAACCACGCATGATGAAAACCTACATTGCAGTTTGAATCGGAAAAATTGTGGGGTGAAAACTCACGGTGAACAGCCCGCGTTGGGCAAATCGAAAGTTTGAGAAACGCGGACGCGCTGCGCTCTACCTTCTCCGTTGGCGGAACCGGCGCCACCTTGATCGAACTGAGCCAGAGACATATGGACGGTGACGCGGTCAATGCGTCCGCCGTTGGTCGCTTCCTGGACAAAAGAAAGTTCGGGCACATAAGCGCCACTATTTGTAGTTGAAGCTCGCGGACTGATAAGACCCATCCCGCGCGGTGTGGCGAGAGTGTGAGCGCCCGCAACTACTGTCGTCATACCCGTAGCTGCTGGCGTGTCGGTGGAAAGCGGTTCTAAATCGGCCTCGCCGTAGAAATTGTGGGTGATCCACAGAAAATTGCGATCTGACTGTCCTAGTGTCGCATCGCAGGTGCCGCCAATTGTGGCCGGATATTTCGTCCAGTCAGTTTCCACATTTTTGTTGGGCGGTGTCGCTGAATCAACCGTGTAGTCAGTTCCAGGGGATTGATCGGCGGCGACACGGTTGCGAAATGGAATTTGGGCGCGGAAAAGCACAATCGGGTTGTCGATTGCATCGTAGATTTGGGTGATGTCGAGGCGGCGCGGGTAATAAGAGATAATGAAGTCCTGCCCTGCTTTTGAGCTCGCTTCTGCTCCACTGTCATTGCGCCGCACTTGGAGCATCTCGATGCGCGATGGATTGCTCCACGATTCGATGCCCAAAGTGCTGCAAATCCCATAAGTTTGATTGGCTGCTGGACTGGTGGGAGAGTCGGTTTCGCTTGAGACCGTCGATTTAATATAAGGTTGGTAATTCCAGGATGTGTGGGATCTGTAGGACGCCGACGCACACGGCGAAGCCGAATTTGGATTGTCGCTGACTCCTATCACGCGCGAATTGGGAAAAACAAACTGCGCTCTTCGTAAATCGTTGCCGATTTGTTGAAGTGTGAGTTGCGCTTGCTGCTGCAATTCGGAGCGAGCTGTTCCAATGTGAAAGGTCTCGAATCCGAGCCGTAGCGGCACCAAAATCACCGCGAAAAGCAGCGACATGATCGCCACCGCGACCAGCACTTCGACGAGCGTAAAAGCACTGTGCCGCTTGGCGTCACACCTGGAAGTTGGAATGGAATACGTATTCATTGGAATTCAAGCGCTTTAGCCAGCTCTTTTGGGCACTCTTTGCCAGCCCTCAACGCACGTTGGGCTAAGCGTGTCACAAGCAGCGGAAGTCGTGTCGTCTGCCCGTGCGGGCAGAGTCTGCACGGTGCCATCATAAAAGAGCACGTTGTCGTAGTTGCGCTGCCCTGCGACCGTCGCTCCGGTGTTATCGAGGGAGCGGTGGAAACGGCACCAAGTCACAATAGTTGTATCGTCCGCAGGACGTTCGGGAGTGCTGGTGCTGTCAACGCCACTGTTTGTGTTTGTGGTGAAGTAAATGAGTTGCCGTTTTGACCCACTCGCCCGAAACGAAGAGTAGCTATCCTGGGGGTTTGGATCAAGAGTGTTTCTGCTTTGATAAGAGAGAAATGCCGGATTGAGATAAGTGGCACCATCTTGTTGGATGGAAAGCGAAGCCGTTGGCGCCGTGACTGTCGCACAAGCGGTTGTGGAAGTCCGCAATTGAACTTCTTTGTCGAATCTATCGGCGGGACAATGAAAAATTTTGGCGCTTCTCACATAACCGGCCAATTGAGTTCCATCTTGGCCAGCAAGAGGCAAGTCTAAACCGGTGTTGTAGTCTGTAGTGCAATTATTAGCACCCTGTTTCGGAAATGTATAGAGCGACCAGAGACCGATGCCTTCAATAGGAGTTGCCGATAGATCCCTCGGTTC
>JAUJON010000436.1 GCA_030447595.1 Thermosynechococcaceae cyanobacterium YX3bin19 | reverse complement strand
AGTAGCGCCAGAAAAACGGTGGTTGCGCTGGCATATTCTATTGCAAACCCAGCAAAGGGTGTAACTAGCCACAGCCCAGAAGTTTTACTAGGAGCAGAAATTAGGAAGACAAGAATCACCGTAGGCAATCCAATTACAACGCCCAGTGTACCAATAACCCAGAGAGATTGCTTTTGAAGAGGCATTAACATGATCAGTTGAGTAATTGCTGCATAGATTAGGGTGAGGTTGCAGCTAATAACTAAACTTAAGAATACTTGAAGCTTATGAGACTCCTGACTAAATACAATCCAGGAAATTAAAATTATCGATGCGATCGCTAGATTAATTGCGATCGCCACAAGTGCTGGACTTTTCTCACCCCAAACTAAATCCGACCTAAGTAATCGGTTCCACAAATTACGGCTAAAAGCTTGCTGTCTTCTAGATCGCGCCCAATCCTGCAAAGTTTGTCGTCCAGGTGTAAGAGCCACAATCAGACCTAAAAATAACCTGAGTTCGACAGACTAGAAAAACCTGAAAGAAAAGCTGAGACTGGAATTGAAGTTACAGCGCCTCAGCTATGAGTACCATCGTATCGCGCCTCGATATCACCCAAATCTTCTGTGATGTGGACGACTTCTGCCAACGCTTTGAGCAGGTATGGCAGCAACAGCCGCAACTGCCCTCAATGCCTCAAGAACGGCGGAGCCGCTCTCGCATGAGCCTGAGTGAAGTCATGACCATTGTGATTGCCTTTCATGGCTCCGGATTCCGCACCTTTAAGGATTTCTATACGCTGTGTGTGTCTCCTCACTGGCGCAATGCCTTTCCCCATCTGGTCAGCTACACCCGCTTTGTAGAGCTGATGCCCTGGTGTTTGATGCTGTTGTGCTGTTTTCTCAACACTCGTAAAGGAGAAGTGACGGGCATCTCATTCATCGACTCGACCCCGATTGAGGTGTGCCATCCTTGCCGTGCTCATGCCCACAAGGTATTCAAGCAGCAAGTGGGCTGGGGAAAAAGCTCAGTTGGTTGGAAGTACGGGTTCAAACTACACCTGATTATCAACGACCAGGGAGAGCTTTTAGCGTTCCAGTTAACTACTGCGAATACCGACGACCGCAAGGTAGTGCCTGACCTCACTCAGGATTTGATTGGCAAGTTGTTTGGTGATCGCGGTTATGTGTCCCAAAACCTGTTTGAGCAGCTGTATGCGCGAGGACTCCAACTGATGACGAAGTCCAAGCGAAACATGAAAAACCGCCTGGTGAAGCTCATCGACAAGGTTTTGCTGAGGAAGCGAGCACTGATTGAGTCAGTCAATGACCAACTGAAGAACATTTGTCAGATTGAACATTCCCGTCACCGCAGCCTATTCAACTTCCTGGTCAACCTCCTGGCTGGGCTGACTGCCTATACCTATCAGCAGAAGAAGCCCGCTCTTGACCTGGAAGTCAAAGGCTTGTCTGCCCTACCTCCTGCAATGTTTTAGCACCGTCGAACTCACGTTAAAATAGGCACTACTAACGGTAGTGCGCTAGAGGATTGTGGGATAAGTAATGATGTCCTGCCAAGTCCAAGGTTGATCAGTTAATTCTGCTCGTTGAGCCGCAGTTGTTTTGAATCGGCTATGCTGCCAGATCCAATTAAAATAACTTACGACTAATCGCGTAGTTACTTTCGTTTGTTCCCACAGCTTGCCAAATTTATTCTGCCGTCGATGCCATCGTCCCGTTTGTTGTCTAACAATGCCGTTTGTCCGCTCTAACTGTTGAGTCTTGTCCTTGCCGATGTAGTGCAAAATTTCAGGCGGCAGCACCCGTTCGTAACCTCCCCAGTCATCACTATTCCATCGCTTGCAGTCCGTTTTACCTTCTGTGCTAACAACCAATTGCTCAGTGAGTTCATCGGTGTGTTTACCGACTCGTGCGGACAGAATCAATCCACTCGAATCCGCTAAACTCAGTCCAATCCAGCAGTCTCCTACTTCTAGGTCATCTGGGAGACATCGCTTCTGTTTTTTTGCACAAATGACCACATCTCGTCGGCAC
>JAUJON010000435.1 GCA_030447595.1 Thermosynechococcaceae cyanobacterium YX3bin19 | reverse complement strand
ATTGACGAAAACGACCGCTACGTAAGGCTTTCAAGGATTTTTTGTTCTATTTCCCGACAAGTCTAATGCAATCGACGATGATTCAACCAAGTTTCCTAATAAGTTTGATCTTGATAAATCAGGAATGATGAAACTCGGCTGAACTCTGCCTCCCCAGCAGAAGGTCCATCCGTTCTAGGCAAGTACGCGCGATGGCCTCAGCCCGGTTAAAGGTCATCAGGATCAGTCCCCTTTGAAACGGTAAACTGCATAAGCAACAGATAATTTCTACAGCGAAAATATCGATATTGGTTATAGCAGGACTGGCCGCAAGTTTTGCAAGCTGAGTTTTTTCGGTAGCCCCAGTGCCATCAACATCAAAGTAGAGAGAACCAGTTTGCCGGTTGTAAATGAATCTATCAGAGGCATCTTGAGCTGATGAACCCAGCCTGAACTGGTCAACTGTAATAGTAGCACCTGCAGTAAGCCCACCACCAAAGTCACTAGCCGAGACGTGGATTGTATCATTAACAACCGAGAAATCTGTAAGGGTATCAACCCCTTGATTGGAAGTATCAAACTTAAAGATATCGTTGCCGGTACCGCCAGTCAGTTTGTCGTTGCCAAAACCTCCAACTAGTATGTCGTTCCCCTTTCCGCCAATGAGCCGATCCTTATTCTCTTCACCATTAAGGAAATCGTTGCCATTGCCACCCCTGAGTTGATCATTACCAACTCCACCATTTATCCCATCGTCTCCGTCATCACCAAATACAATGTCATTGCCGACTTCACCATTCATGTCGTCGTCGCCAAGTCCACCATGCAGCACATCCTTACCATTTCCACCATCTAATGTGTCATTACCTGTGCCACCTGTGAGGTCATCGCTGCCTGTACCACCCAAGAGGGTAAACGTGCCAGTGAAATCAACAGGATTCATGATATTTCCACTAAGGCCACCAGTCAGAACATTATTACCATTGCTACCAGTCGGAACATTGGCTGCGAGCCCCCCCAACAAGTTTTCAGCCCCTTCCCTTCCGACTAAGATATTGATTTCATTTTGTTGATTCGTGTTAGCAAAATTTCCTACAAATTGTCCACGCCCAGCGTTAAGCCCACGGTTGGAAACTGTGATTGTTTGGTTAACGTTATTTATGTTTTCCAGGTGGATCACAATGATGGGGTTTCCACCTCCCCCCGCAACAACGTTAGCGTCAGAAGGAAGTCCAAAAGAATCTAAGTCAAAATTCTCTCCACTGAGCAAGTCACGTAAGCCTCCAAGCAAGTCATCAACATCCAAAACAGAGGGAGTGTCCGCTTTAGAAGTACCAATGGGGGTATCGTTGCTCACCGTTCCATTAATCATGGCCATAGTTTTAGATTCTTTGATGTAAAGATTAAGGTTTTGAGGCTGTAGTACTTGCCTTAGGTGCACAGATGCAGCAGAGCCAAAGAATAGGCTGTATAAGCGGCTTGATAGAAGTCCATTTCAAGAACATCTTTTTTAGGGGCCCAGTCTTGGGTATTCCACGACGAAAGGTCGTATTTTTGGCTTGGTGCAACTGATCAAGTCAGAGCATCCATGTAGAGTTCCCAAATGGCATAGAGCAATCACTAGGGCGTGTTTTAAAACCCTCCGTGAGTGCCGTATAAATTGAGGTTGGCGTGGTTTACTGCAATCATGATTCTTCCTCCGCATAATCGCAGCGACTTGAATGCCACTCAATGGCAACGGATTGACCCGTTGCTACCGCCTCAAAAACCCATTGTTGGGACGCCCAACAAAGACCATCAGACTACTGTTCTTCTCTAAACGCTTAAGACGGACCGCAATCTCAGAGTAACGGTCGTGGTAGAGCAAAGACACAAAATCCAAGAACTTTACTGAAGTACCAGCAGCTTGACTGTATTACGGAATGCTTCAACGGCAAACGGTAATTCTCCCACGACAAACGCTAGCTCTTCAAGATTGGCAACAAGAAAGCCAAGATTATCGTATTACAGTTGTAGATAGCCAGAGGAGTGAATTCGCTTTTGGTAATGGTAGTA
>JAUJON010000434.1 GCA_030447595.1 Thermosynechococcaceae cyanobacterium YX3bin19 | reverse complement strand
AGAATGAACCTTACAAGCTAGAAATTCTTCAAGATCTGAAAGATCCGATCACGCTCTATCACCTAGGTGAGGAATGGTGGGACTTGTGTGCCGGACCCCACGTGGAAAACACCGCAGAACTGGATGCCAAGGCCATTGAACTAGAAAGCGTTGCCGGAGCCTACTGGCGGGGGGACGAAACTAAAGCACAGCTCCAGCGGATCTACGGCACTGCCTGGGAAACGCCGGAGCAGTTAGCCGAGTACCAGCGGCGGAAAGAAGAAGCGCTGCGACGCGACCACCGCAGGTTAGGTAGAGAGCTGGGTTTGTTCATCTTCTCTGATCAAGTGGGGCCAGGGCTGCCCCTGTGGACTCCTAAAGGAACAATGCTGCGATCGCTGCTCGTGGATTTCCTCCAAACAGAGCAGCTAAAGCGCGGCTACCAACCCGTAGTTTCTCCCCATATTGCTCGGGTTGAGCTATTCAAAACCTCCGGTCACTGGCAAAAGTACAGAGAAGATCTCTTTCCGATGATGGGAGAAACCGAAGATGAGGGGTTTGTCCTCAAGGCCATGAATTGCCCCTTCCATGTCCAAATTTACAAGTCGAGCCTGCGGTCCTATCGCCAACTTCCTATACGGCTAGCAGAATTTGGCACAGTCTATCGCTATGAACAATCGGGTGAGCTGGGCGGTCTAACACGAGTTCGAGGATTTACCCAGGACGATGCCCACCTGTTTGTTATGCCAGAGCAGTTGGAAGATGAATTTTTGAAAGTCGTCGATCTGATCCAGTCGGTATTTCAGGCCCTCCAGCTAGAGAACTTTAAAGCGCGACTGAGTTTCCGGGACCCGGACTCAGACAAGTACATTGGCTCGGATGAAGCTTGGCAGAAATCTGAAAATGCAATTCGACGTGCCGTTGAAACGCTAGGAATGGAACACTTTGAAGGCATCGGTGAGGCAGCTTTCTACGGTCCTAAGCTGGACTTTATTGTTCAGGATGCTCTGGAGCGGGAATGGCAGTTGGGCACTGTCCAGGTAGACTACAATCTGCCAGAGCGCTTTGAGCTGGAATACGTAGCTCAGGATGGCACCCGCCAGCGGCCAGTGATGATTCATCGCGCGCCCTTCGGTTCTTTGGAGCGGCTGATTGGCATTTTGATTGAGGAGTATGCCGGGGACTTCCCCCTGTGGCTAGCCCCAGTACAGGCACGGCTGCTGCCAGTCAGCGATGAGCAATTGTCCTTTTCCCAGCAGGTCAGTCAACAGATGCTGGCTCAAGGGTTGCGGGTAGAAGTGGACACCAGTGGCGATCGCCTGGGTAAGCAGATCCGCAATGCCGAGAAAGAGAAAATTCCGGTGATGGCAGTGGTCGGTGCCAAGGAAGTGGAGGCCCTCAGCCTCAGTATTCGTACCCGCACTTCCGGAGAACTAGGGGCCATTCCTGTCCCTGAAGTGATTAACAAAATGCAAGCAGCTATTAAGGATCACAGTTACTTCTAGGCTCATGAATCGAATTAGTTTAGCGATCGCCCTGACTGCTATTTTGCTTGGGTTTTTGGGGGGATTTATGTCTGCGGTAATTTCAAATAGTCTTTAAGGGCTAAAGCAGGAACAAGCAATAGAAAAAGCTCCTGGGAGTCTTGCCATGTTTCGACCCCAAGAGCTTCTTCTATCAAATTCTCACTCCCCACTGAAAACAATCTACTACTTCCTTCCCTTGAGAGTACGGAGCCAAGTAACACTTCTTAAAGTGTCCCCTCAGCCAAGCCTTGCCTAGCGAAAGAGCGACAAAGACATTTAGAAAACTACTTTTACCTCCCCCATGAGCAACTAACCAGATGAATTGATGAGCTGTGGGTAGTAAGCGCCCATAGATACCAGTACTCGCCCAACAGCCCCTCAAAGGCTATTTCTTTCCCCAACGCTTTCAGCCCGCCTTTACGCTGCCAATCCTGCCTCGGCTGCCTCACGTGAAAGGCTGTACTGTCCTTTTTGACCTCGATACCACTTGTTGCTTTTCAAGCCAATGGAGAGGACGTTGGCGATGCGGT
>JAUJON010000433.1 GCA_030447595.1 Thermosynechococcaceae cyanobacterium YX3bin19 | reverse complement strand
ACAGAATAAAGTTGACCTTTAAAAAAGTTAATTCTCTGCAAACAACAGACCCACTTTGGAAAAAGAACAAGAGAATTTAAACAATCTTAAGTATTAAGAAAGCTAAAACTTGTTCTCAATTCAGCTCAAGGTTGTATCGTGCTTGGGCTGCTAAAGGCGCAGCCCTTTATAAGGTGCTTGGCAGCTACTGCGTGAAAGAAAGAATGTCTGGAAAAAACCAATTGATCAAGATAAAAGCAGTCAGTAACAGACTCGATGAAACGATAGCGAGTACCGGAACATTAGATAAGTATTTCAGAAAATTCTCTGATTGCATCGTGATATTCTCCTGCAGACAAGGATAAGTAATAAAAGCTAAAGGTCGGCATTCTTGCAGAGTTTTGCAGGGTAGCTAGCGTGGGCCAACTGGGATTTCTCCCTCTTGATTGATCAAGTCCCCGCTTAGTATCTCTTGAATTGCTGCTACAGGCCAGAGCAAGCCAGCCACGAAACACTGAAGAAACATAGGTACATTCACCTGGATTTCCATCAGTTCTGGTTCCTTACTCCCTTTAACTTTCCGGATATAGCTGCGGCCACTATAACCAATCCAGCCAGTGATGTATAGAAATAGCAGACCAGGAATAGTAAACTCACCTAGATGTTTTAGTCGGCCGTCTACAATCAAGCGGGGTAAGCCATCAGAACCACACAGGAAACCAGAGTAGTGCTCAAAGCGGGCCTTTGCTTTATCAATGTCTTTATTCATCATCGCGGCGGGTTTGCTATCAGGAGCATACTTTTCCAGCCGCCCCTGGAAGCCCTGAATTTCAGTGTCTAAACGTTCATTAAAAGCAGGAACTTCACCACAGGGTCTCAAGCGCGCTACATCAGCAGAAGCAGCAGGTGATACTCCAAACCAAAGACTAATGAGTAGAATAAAAGCCAGTAATCGGCGCATATAATTGTTTCCCATTGTTACGAAATGCGAAGTAGTTTTACAAAAGGCTTAATCTTCTTCGATAAATCGATTTGGTTGAGCTTGGAAGCCATCATATCTCCTAAATCTGACAAAGTAAAAGCCTTTCAGTACAACCTATAAACAATAAATTACCAGGTAATGGCAACCGTTTTAGCAATTGAAACGAGCTGTGATGAGACAGCTGCGGCAGTCGTGCAAAACCGTGAAGTGTGTAGTACTGTTGTTGCTTCTCAGATCTCCACCCATAGCCAGTACGGTGGTGTTGTTCCTGAACTAGCCTCTCGTCAGCACGTCGAGACGATTAATCAGGTGATTGCTCAGGCCCTCTCGGAATCGAATTTTGGCTGGTCGGAAATTGATGGGATTGCGGTCACCTGCGCTCCGGGATTGATTGGGGCGCTCCTGATCGGTTTGACGGCTGCGAAAACCCTGGCTCTCATTCATCGGAAGCCGCTCATTGGAGTCCATCATTTGGAGGGGCATGTCTACGCTTCCTACCTCAGTGAACCGGGTTTACAGCCTCCGTTTCTTTGCCTTTTAGTCTCCGGTGGGCACACCAGCTTAATCGTAGTCAAAGACTGCGGACAATATGAAACCCTTGGGCAGACGCGGGATGATGCAGCGGGTGAAGCCTTTGACAAGGTCGCCCGGCTGTTAAACCTTGACTACCCTGGGGGGCCAGTAATTGATCGCCTAGCTGCTCAAGGAAATCCGCAGGCTTTTGTGCTTCCCGAGGGGAATATTTCCCTGCCTAATGGCGGCTATCATCCTTACGACTCTAGCTTTAGTGGTCTCAAAACAGCTGGTCTCCGGCTTGTGCAAAAGCTCCAGCAAGATTCCTCAGAGCTACCAGTAGCTGACCTGGCAGCCAGTTTCCAAGAAACCGTGGCTAGCTCCTTAACCCGGCGAACGATCGCCTGTGCCTTGGATCACGGGCTGACGACCATTGCGGTTGGGGGAGGAGTAGCGGCTAATCGCGGTCTGCGCCGTCATTTGTCTACGGCAGCGGCAGCTCACAATCTGCGAGTCTTGTTTCCTCCTCTAGCTTTCTGTACCGACAATGCAGCGATGATTGGCTG
>JAUJON010000432.1 GCA_030447595.1 Thermosynechococcaceae cyanobacterium YX3bin19 | reverse complement strand
CTTAAATCAAGTTATTCTCATGAGCTTCGCTGATTACTTCGTAATTATAGTTGATTTAGTTACTTCTTTAACAAACTGAAGAGGGATAATCAACAAACTGATTGATCCAACTACGGGCACAGTTGATCCAACTACGGGCATAGGACAAAGCTCTTTGACGCATCAACTGGAGGAAGACCGGTTGGGCTTTTTGTTTAGCCTGGTTGAAGCCGGCTTCTTTGGCAAGCATTTTCTTACCATCCTTCCAGAAGAATTCAATCCAGAAGAATTCAATCCAGAGGAATTCAATCGGATTGAATGTAGGGGAATAAGCCGGCAGGAAAAGCAAGTGACGATCTAACTCCATGGCTTTTTGTTTGACTACTCGGGCATGATGAATCCGGGCATTGTCGAGTACTACTCCAATGGGGCTTCCATCTCCAATGGGGCTTCCATCCGACCTTATACGTTGTAAAGCTTCGGCTATTATTTTGTCTTCGGATCGATTCAAGAAAGGCTTCCATGGCGGAAGCATTAGCTTTTTCTACGGCTTCTAGACAAGCAATTCCGGTAAGGGGCATAACCCCAAAGAAAGGCTGTGATTGCCGTCCTTCCTGCTGATAAGGCCAAAGCGGGTGGATACAGCATGCGGGTATGATTCGGCCGGTTTTGCCGCGTACTTCCATCGACAAAGCCTAGCGTTGCCTGTGGATACAAGTCTAGCAAAGCCCCTACTTTTTTTGAATTTGTTCACCGGCATCCTTGGGCATTTTCTCGTTGTCAAGGTAAGGCTTGCCATAGGGTAGCTTATATTCCTTGCGTAATTTGTACCAGACCATCTCATAAGAGTAGTGCACAGCTTTTTGCTTGAGAATCAAGGCGCTCACTTGCTCGATATCGTAGCCTTTCCCCTTGATTTGTGCTACTACCTGGTCCCACTCCTGCTTACGTAACCGGGGAGTATAGCCACCGCTGAATTCGGGTTTCAATCCCTGATAGCCTCACTTATCCCAGCTAACAAGCCAATTGCTTATAGTTTGACGCGTTACCTTCACCGTCTGAGCCGTAGCCGTAAGGGTGTTCCCTTCATAAAGCAGCAGGATGGCTAGTAAGCATTCTTTGACCCGGCCATCGTGTTCACTCCGGTATAACTTCTCTAAGGCATCCTGCGGATAAGTCTTTTCTACCTATACTTGCTTGGGCATCGGCTTTTTCCTATATCCCTTTTTTGTCTATTTTTAATTCGTTCCACTATAGTTTCACCGAACTACGTTTCTTTTGTTAGGTTGAATTTGGGCAAGCAAAAAAACCCCTTTAGGGCTCGACGAAGTCAAAAGTAAGCCGCTAACTACAGAAGTGTTTATCGTTAAGAAAGAAATTAGATTTACTATAATTAACTTTATGATTGTTGGCCGTTTGTCTTGTTACTTGTGTCCAGAAAGTGTTACTGACAGGGGTTATTAGGTTAAATGTCATGAGTGACTGCTTACTAACCAGGACGGGAACCCATCGGGCATGAAAAGAAAGAGTAAATTTCCTGTTCTTCAACCCAGTTTATCTTTACTGTTGAACCTTAGTTAACTGATTCAATATGCTCAGTCGACCTGAATCCGTTACGGGCATTATTTTGGCAGGCGGCAAAAGCTCCCGGATGGGGTATGATAAAGCGCTGCTGGAAGTAGATGGCCGAAGAATGATTGAGCGGGTAACCAGTGTCCTACATACTGTCTGCTCCCAGGTGATCATTATCAGCAATACAGATGCCTGCCGCTTTGTAAACGTGCCGGTCTACCCGGATACATACCCGGATACTGGTCCCTTAGGGGGGATTTATACGGGCCTGCAGCACACCAGTACGGACTGGAATATCGTAGTGGCCTGTGACATGCCCTTTGTTTCGGAAGCGTTGCTTAACGACCTGCTCCTGAAGACCCACACCGGCGCGTACTGCCTGGTGGTACCCGAAGTGAACGGGCAATTGCAACCGCTTTGTGCTAGTTATCACCGGAAAATTAAGGATACACTCAGAACTTTTATTCTGAATCGGACATTTAAAATGCA
>JAUJON010000431.1 GCA_030447595.1 Thermosynechococcaceae cyanobacterium YX3bin19 | reverse complement strand
AGGATGCAGCGGCGCTCAAAGAAAAACTTGGCTCCGAAGCCTTTGATGCAATTTTTGATAACAATGGCCGGGAACGCAGCGACACCCAGCCACTGGCGGAAATCTTCAAAGATCGGGTGCAGCACTTTGTGTATATGAGTTCGGCGGGCGTTTATCGCAAATCGGACCAGTTGCCCCATGTTGAAGGCGATGCAACCGATCCTAAAAGCCGCCACCGCGGGAAACAGGAGACTGAAGCCTATCTCGTGGAGCAGGAGCTTCCCTTTACCGCCATCCGGCCAACCTATATCTATGGTCCTCAGAACTACAACGACCTAGAAGCCTGGTTTTTTGACCGGATTACCCGTGAGCGGCCTATTCCTATTCCCGGTAACGGATTGTATATTACCCAGCTAGGTCACGTTCAAGATCTAGCGCAGGCTATGACAGCAGTACTGGGTAATACCCAGGCAGTGGGACAAATCTACAACGTCAGCGGCGATCGCTATGTGACCTTCAATGGCTTAGCTAAAGCCTGTGCCGAGGCAGCAGGAAAATCACTCGACACCCTTCAACTGGTTCACTACGACCCCAAACAATTTGATTTTGGCAAGCGCAAAGCCTTTCCTCTGCGAACCCAACACTTTTTCGCTTCAGTTCATAAAGCGATCGCCCAACTTCAGTGGCAGCCTAAATTCGATTTACTTAGAGGACTGCAAGACTCCTTCGAGAATGACTATCTCGCCTCCGGGCGGAACAAAATTGAGGTGGATTTCTCGACAGACGATGAGATTTTGAAAGCAGTTCACGCTTAAGTCACTTGAGAACGATCAAAGCCTATCCGCTATTGCACTGGGTTTGATTCGAGATCAACAGCAATTGAAGACCCAGCCTTCAGGTCAATTGGCTTCTGACTACTGGTTTTCTAGAGGTAATTATCCAGCCGAGGGATTGAGGAATTTTGTCCGGGTCTGGTGATTTCGCTGTAGTTGTTGCTCCAGTGCGGTCCAATCTTCCTGCTCGATATGCGTGATTAGCTGGTCCAAACTCTGGCGATAGTACTGCAGCGATCGCAGCAGCTCCTCCCGGTTATACTGAGCCATCATCCGTCCGAGTTGGGGGTTACCACCCCCTACGCGGCTAGTATCGCGAAAACCAGAGCTGGCAAGTTTTTGTGCCAGTTCTAGTACTGCGGCATCCGGTTCACTGAGGCAGGCGGCGATTAAACTGGCGCTGGTGATGGCCGGTAGGTGAGACACCCAGGAAACGGCACGGTCATGGGCTTCTGGAGAGCAGTAGTAGACTTGGGCCGAGAGCGATCGCGCGATCGCGGCAACCGTTTGGACTCCCTTCACGGGAGTTTTCTCTCTCGGTGTCA
The DNA here is from genome assembly GCA_030447595.1 of Thermosynechococcaceae cyanobacterium YX3bin19. Taxonomy (GTDB): domain Bacteria; phylum Cyanobacteriota; class Cyanobacteriia; order Thermosynechococcales; family Thermosynechococcaceae; genus JAUJON01. Next base: position 684 of record JAUJON010000431.1, on the reverse strand, counting down.
AGACATAGGGTTTTTGAGCAAATAAATTGGGTTGGGCTGCAGCGATGCCCGCTTCCGACGTCCCAGCCATCGGGTGGCCTCCAACAAAATTGGGCCACAGTGGGGCGATTGCCTCGACCACAGGCGTCTTAACCGATCCGACATCAGTGAGAATTGTTGCCGGTGACAGGTGGGGGAGCAGTTGCTCAGCGGTAGGTTGAATGGCATCTAGGGGTGTGCAGATGAAGATGACCTCTGCCTCACCCAAAATAGCTAGATTGGGACTGGCTTGGTCTACGGCACCACGGGCGATCGCTAGCTCACAGGTTTGCGCTTGCCGGCTGACGCCAAGAACCTGATGACCTAACCTGCGAAGATCTAGCCCCAGCGAACCCCCAATTAGCCCCAGACCAACAATGCCGATTTTCATTCAAAAGCCTCATGGCTTGGTGCTAGCCGAGTCATAGAACTTTATATTTTATAGCCCTAAGTACTGCCGAGCTTGCTCAACTACCTGGGTTAGGACACCTGGTGCAAAGGGCGAAACCAGTTTTGCAGAGCGCGTTAACTCCTGAAATGATGCTGATCCCCCCTGCTGACAGAGGGCAATGTAATCAGATAAGGCACCCTGGTAGTCTTGCTCACCCTTAGCCCAAAACTGCAAAGCACAGCACATTGCCAGGGTGTAGTCAATGTAGTAAAAGG
>JAUJON010000430.1 GCA_030447595.1 Thermosynechococcaceae cyanobacterium YX3bin19 | reverse complement strand
ACGGCGCTGCGAATCGCAAACTCCCGCTCACGCGCCGCCGCGCGGCTCAGGAGCATGGCGGTCAAGTATTTGCCTTACGTGACATCTGTCCCCATCGAGCAGTGCCACTGTCGTACGGCCGGTTTGACGGGCACGAGGTGGAGTGCTGCTACCACGGCTGGCGCTTCGACAAAACCGGACGCTGCACTGTAATCCCATCCCTCCTTGAAGATCAAGTCTGCGATTTAAGCCGCTTCCGGGTCAAGCAATACCCAGTGCGTGAAGTTCAAGGGAATATTTGGATTTATATGGCAGCGGCTGACAAAGGGGATACCTGCCCACCGGCAATTGAGGTTCCAGAGGTGCCCTATTTCGGTGACCAACCTTATAACTTTGTGGAGACGGTGCGACTCCCCTGTTTTGTGGACCATGCAGTAGTCGGTTTGATGGACCCAGTCCACACGCCCTTTGTGCATCGTGCCTGGTGGTGGCGCTCAGGCCAATTGTTTGAAGAAGTTAAACAGTTCGACCCATCGCCCTACGGCTTTACAATGCGACGACACAAGGTTGCAAACGTGGGTCAGGGCTATCGGCTCTTGGGCGGTGTCCCGGAAACAGAAATCGTGCTCCGTCTGCCCGGTATCCGGATTGAACATATCAGTACTGAGCACCACACAATCTGTAACCTAACGACGGTGACACCAATCTCGGAAGCAGAAACAGAACTTAACACGGTTGTTTACTGGACTTTACCCTGGTTAACGCTCCTGAAGCCTTTCTTGCGGCCCCTTGTGCAGGCTTTTCTCAACCAGGATCGCGGAATTTTCGCCAAGCAGCAGATGGGCTTGAAACACAACCCACCCCTATTACTATTTAAGGACGCCGATGCTCAGGCTCGCTGGTACTACCAGCTGAAGGGAGAATTTTCCCGGGCAACAGTCGAGGGTAGACCGTTTGTTAACCCGCTCAAGGAACAGGTATTGCGCTGGCGTGGTTGATGTCAGGCAGAGTCTGTGTTTGTCAAACCAAGGCTTGCAAAAGGGTTTGGAGTTTGAGCTTAATTTCTGTCAGTTCTTTGTCAGGGTCAGACCCCGCAACAATCCCAGCCCCCGCATAGAGCCGTGCCTGACAGCCATCAATGAGGGCGGAGCGAATTCCTACAGCAAACTCACCATTTCCCTGATGATCGACCCAGCCTAAAGGAGCAGCATACAGCGATCGCTCAAAGGTCTCATAGCGGCGAATTTGTGCCTCTGCAACATCTCTGGGAGCCCCGGCAACGGCTGGTGTCGGATGCAGCTCCGCCAAGAGTTCCAACAGGTGTAGGTGCGCTGGAACTCTAGCCTGGATTGGCGTTTGCAAGTGCTGGATGTTCGACAGTTGTAATAGGAAGGGCAAGGGCGGCAGCTGAGGCTCGATTCCAAAGCGGGCTAAGCACTGAGTAATGAAGTCAGTGACAGCGCGGTGTTCGCGCCTCTCCTTTTCGCTAGAAAGCAAGCTGTGGGCGAAATAGGCATCCTCTGCGGCAGTTCTACCGCGTGGTGCTGAACCTGCTAAAGCGTCAGTTACTAATTGGTGGTTGTGAATGCTAAGCAAGCGTTCTGGACTGGCACCAATAAAGTTTTGTCCCCTACCATTGCTCGCGGCAAAGATGTAGCAATCCGAGTGTAGTTTCCGCAGGTTACTTAGCGAGTGAAATAGTTGAAAAGGAACGGGTGAGATGACATCAACTGCATGAGCTAGGACGATCTTGTTTAATTTACCTCTTTGAATTGAGTTCAAAGCAGATGAAACTGAGGCTTTGAAGCTATTAGTAGTAGTCACGGCTTCCTTGCCGTAACCTGTTGGATTGTCACTAGGGCTATTGAAGCCCTGCTTGCAGCAGCTAATGTTCCAAAAATCCTGCCATAGCTCTCTAGCAATGACCTCTAAATCGGAGTTGGCACTGACCTGCACATTGGCAACGACAACACAGCAACGCTTAGATCTGGCAATTTGCCAGCGGGGTAAGAAGACGGTTGCTGCTGGGAAGGGGGCTGATTCTGGATTGCGGTCAAAAAAT
>JAUJON010000429.1 GCA_030447595.1 Thermosynechococcaceae cyanobacterium YX3bin19 | reverse complement strand
CCGCATCTCCGTGCGTTTCGAGTACGAGTACCGCGACGCCCTGAACGAAGGGCAGTGGTTACGTGCACACGGCAACGAGCACTGGGAGTTCGACGAGGCTGGCCTCATGCAAAGGCGCGACATGAGCGCCAATGACTACCCGATTCAGGAAAGCGAGCGCCGCTACCGCGACTGACGCGCACTTTCTTCCGGCCCTCGCTACGCGCGAGCGAGGGTCACACTTTTCTTTTACTCTCTCAGCTCACTTTGCCGTAGGTCTCCTACGCGCTCAGTCCCTTATCTCATAGGGTGTTGTGGCGAAGCGCCTCGCATTGCGCCTGTAACACGCCCCGCAGCACCTGAGATGGGGCTTCCCAACCAGCGATGGCGGGGTCTACCAGGATCGGGTGAGCAGAAGTCACGCCGCCCACAGAGGGAACAGGTGTGCCCATCACGACGAGCGCAATCCGGGTTTGGCGAATGGCGTACGAGCACATGAAGCATGGCTCGGCGGTCGTGTAGAGCGTCGCACCCGAAAGGTCGCGCGCACCGAGCGCGCGACACGCCGCGCGGACGGCCTCGAGTTCAGCGTGCGCGGCCGGATCGACAAGAGCGCGTACGCCTTCGAGTCCTTCACCCAACCCCCGTCCATCTCGCGTGACGAGAGCGCCGACCGGCACGTCTCCTTGCGCCCGGGCCGTGTCAGCGAGTTCCAGGCAGCGGCGCATATACGTCTCGTAGACGGTCAAGCTGCTCATGCTTGCGAGCTTACTTCACAATCCACTCCTTTATTTCCACGCGCCAGGTCTAAAACCTTCGCCTTTAGGCGAAGAGCTTTAGCGTCCTCTGCTAGGATGGCGCTCTGGTGGCAGAATACCGAAGCGGGTCGCACAGCCTTTACGACATCCAGTACCACTTTGTGTGGGTAACGAAGTACCGCTACCACGTGCTCCGAGGTGAGGTAGCTGAAAGAGCACGGGAACTCATTAGGCAAAGTTGTATGAGCCGTGACATCAAGATACTGAAAGGGCACGTCAGTAAGGAACATGTTCACTTGCTAGTATCATGCCCGCCAAGCCTAAGTCCAGCGAAAGTGATGCAGTATCTCAAGGGGCGCTCTTCGCGGCTGTTGCAAGAGGAGTTTCCCCACCTTAAGAAGCGCTATTGGGGACAACATTTGTGGGCACGGGGCTACTTCTGCGCCACGGTAGGGACGGTGACGGAGGAGCAGGTCAAGGCGTACATCGAAGCACATGATGAAGCGCCGCCAGAAGAGAACTTCAAGATCAGTGAGTAAGGGGCGTAAACAGGCTTGAGCCTGAAAGGACACTTTCAGTGGTCTTCAAAACCCACCGGCTTTAGACGGTGCGTCGTTTAGTTTCTTGAATCCACTTTTCGAGGCGAGAATTTACATTGGTGGCAGTTTTACTAGAAATATCTAATAACTCGACGGAATTTAATGACAACCAAGCGCGCACTTGAACATAGCTGTAGGTGCCTACTGGACATACCTCAATCATTAGGTTGTGAGCAGAAGGCTTTTTTGCTTCTGACCACACAGCATAAAACTGAAGGTGACAACGGATGCCCCCCAGGAGCAGAATGTCAGATTTTCTTACACTTCGATGAAAAAACGTTAAGCGAGTTTTAGTAACTCGAGCCCAACCAAATTTGCCAGACTCCTCGATCAGACAGACATATCTATCATAGCCATCCCCCTGACGCTCCAAACTGTATGCCCTCCGGCCAACTATCCAATTGCAAAGATCATCATCTTTACTCGAAACCATGAGGCTCGAGGTATAAAAAGGGTTCCACGAAGAGCCCATCGTAACTGTTCTCAAACGGCAGTATATAGGGTATTGAGCTTGAGCTGATTCAGCTATGGTTTTCTGAAGCCTTAAAAGTCTTGCTGCTTCTTCGCGTCTCGCAAGTTCTTCAGCCTCAAGCCGTAACTTTTCAGCTAATTTCTGTTTCTCTTCTTGCCTCGCTTTGTCCTTCTCAGAAATGAGCAGATCAACTTCTTTAGGAGATCGGAAGTGGGTCGTGGCTGGGGGGAGTG
>JAUJON010000428.1 GCA_030447595.1 Thermosynechococcaceae cyanobacterium YX3bin19 | reverse complement strand
TAAACTATATAAAAATCGATGTTGAAGGGGCGGAATTTGAAGTTCTGAAGGGGGCCCACAACCTGCTAGTAAATAGCAATAACATTGTACTTCTTATAGAGGTCCACGGGCATGTAAATGATTATAGGCAGAAGATAGACGAATTCATTAGAACATACAATTTGAAAATAGAGACTGAAAAGATCTATGAAATGAATGGATATATAATCGCACGAAAACCTGCTTAACAATTCAGCGACATTTGGAAAAGCGCATGAATTTTGTTATTGGCGGAACAATAAAAGAAAAACGGACAGTGCTCTGTTCACCTGGGCAATTTTGATAATTTGCTATGGACATCTGCAAAAACACATTCAACCAATTTTTTGCACATGCTTAATTTACACTTCTTATTCTTGCATGAAATGGTCTGCAATGGTTCTGCACTGCCTTAACACATTGGATTGTTGTCTCCATAAGTTTTCCGAATTAAAAAAAAGAACTATGGGATAACTATGATATTAAATAGAGGGGGATATCCAAGGCTTTGCTCAGCTGATTAACGATTTTAAAAATTATGCCTATGGTGCTTCTAAAATAATAAATGAATATGCAAGCGCGTTATCGCTTAGGCTGGAAATAAAAACAAATTCGTCAAAATCAAGCCGCAATACTGGATATGAGTTTTATCATTGCAATCCAAGTGAACATGCACAAGCAAACCCTGTATGCTTTTTCTGAGCTTGAAGCAATGAATTTTAAATAAACGGACTGCAGCAATTATAGAACACTATCTTACTTGAAATCCCTTAACGACTCACTAAATTAATTCACTCATAACATAGCCAAAGAGACTTTTTCTTATTATGGTGTTTCAAACACCAAACTTCTGTATGGACGCATAAAAAACGATGGGTTCAATAAAAATCAGATAGTTGCGATTGTGAAAACTCCTAAGCTACTTTTGGAATTGATGAGGATGGTGCATCTTTATAACAATCACATATGGTAGATGCACTCAAAAAAACTAAAACTGGAAAAGGAAATAGATGGCAGGAGAAAAAACATGGCAGTAGAAATCAATATGGCACATAAAAATAATATACAAATAATTTAGGCCTGTAGTATTATGAAACAGGGGTCGCCTACAATTTGAGAATTTGAATCACTTACTGCTTTTACATGATCCAGCATATCTCTTTTTTTACCTAGGCGATGGATAAATTTGGCAAGTGGTCTCAACCTCATTTGTTGAACGGCCCCAACCCAGCCAAGGACAACGTTCAGGACAATTACGGGCTCTTCGCCAGGCAAGACGGTGAAGCACCGCCCAGGCGCACGAAGCCCGTCGCGAACGCCCTGCGCACGTTCTTGTCCGCCCTCAAGGACCCGGGACCGGCATACACCCCTGCCCGCATCGGACTGAGCGTGACCTCGTTGGCAAGTGATGTGCAGAGCACTGTCACCGCGAAACGGGACGGCAGCGCAACGGTCCACCTCAGGCGGTCCAGAAACTGTTGGGATCCGTCAACGCAGACTCGGCTTTCCGTACCTGAAGTGGCGGTCAAGATCCAGACGGCCCGGAGTACCCGCACCGTCATGGTGGGCCGCTACGTTCGATCAATTCCGCTGTAGAACCACCGCTGTCGGAGCCTTGCGCCGTTGTTCGGGTTTACCGGTGACAGACGCCGATCTCGACAGCCTCGCAGGCCGCACACAGGAGGACCCGCCGTCGGCCCAGGGGCCCGGCTGCGATGGTGAGTTACGCGCTACTCAGTTGCGGGTTGATCACTTCTCCCGGACCCCGGCTGGCCTGGAATGAGAGTCGCCCGGGGTCGCAGCCAACGGTCGAGCTGACGGGGGCGGCGCGGTGAGCAGCGGCTGGACTCGGGGAGCGAGACCGAGTGCGCCGAGCTGGTCCCGGTTGCACCGGGAGAACGCATGGCCGCGGATGGAGAGGGAGTCCTGAAAAAGGCGGCGGCCTTTTCCGTGACGTAGTCGACGAAGTGACCAGGGATTCAGCCAGAGAGCCGTGCAACTTCAGCAGTTCGACAAGACTCCGCTCATAG
>JAUJON010000039.1 GCA_030447595.1 Thermosynechococcaceae cyanobacterium YX3bin19 | reverse complement strand
TCGTGACGGCGCTGCGCGTTTCGACCCGGAAGTTGGTGTCTGGTGTTTTGATGTGTGCTCTTCTGATTTGACGATTTACCGTGACAGATTCACGCTGCTCAGGTGGAGGCTCTGCATACATTAAGCCTACAGGTGGTGACCAAACTGGAGCTACAGCACAAGTTGAGTGAGTTAGTTCGGGCCAATCAAGATCGCCAGCGAGCAGAGTCGCAGTTGCGCCTGCTAGCAGCGGCAGTGCACCATGCCAGCGAAACCATCTTGATCACGACAGGTAACCTGCATCCGCCAGGTCCAGAAATTGTTTTTGCGAATCCAGCTTTCACCCGGATGACGGGTTATGCGGTTGAGGAGGTACTGGGCGAGTCACCGCGCATTCTCCAGGGGCCGCGCACTGATCGAGCTACCTTAAACGAATTGCGGGAGACCCTGTCCCGCGGCCAATGTTTTAATGGGGAGGCGCTCAACTATCGCAAAGACGGTACAGAATACAGTGTCGAGTGGCATATCGCGCCGATTAAGCATGACGGAGTGGTGACAAACTACGTAGCGATTCAGCGGGATATCACTGACCGCAAGCGAGAGGAAGCCGAACTCTACCGCCAGCACCAGCGATCGCAACTCCTGGCGGAAGTCTCCTTGAAAATTCGTCAATCGCTGAAACTAGAGGAGATTCTCCAAACTGCCGTCTCAGAGGTGCAACAGCTCCTCCAGGCTGACCGGGTTTTGATCCTGCGCTTATGGCCAGATGGAGCTGCGGAAGTTGTGACCGAGGCTGTGCTCTCTGGCTGGGCTTCCGTAATCGGCCAAGGTATTACCGATGATTGCCTCAGAGACGTATACCGGCAAAAGCATCACCAGGGAAGAGTTTATACGATTGCGGATGTGGAGCATGCTGAGGTAGAACCTTGCTTGATCGATTTCCTGCGCCAGTTTGGAGTCAAGGCCAAGCTAGTGGTGCCAATTTTTCTTCAAGAGGAACTTTGGGGGTTGTTGATCGCTCACCAGTGTACCGGCCCCCGCCAGTGGTCCCGATTTGAAATTGAACTGCTGCAGCAGTTGGCAAACCAGATCAACATTGCCCTCACCCAATCCCAACTGCTGCAGCAAGAAACCCGGCAGCGCCAGGAACTTGCCCACGCCAATCAAGAGCTGGAAGCATTTTCCTATTCGGTTTCCCATGACCTGCGGGCACCACTGCGGACCATAGATGGCTTTTCGCGTCTCCTGCTGGAAGACTACACACCACAGCTTCCCGCGAAAGCTCAACGCTACCTGCAATGGATCCGGGAGGGGGCACAGGAAATGGACCAATTGATCGACGACCTCCTGACCTTCTCACGCCTCAGTCGTCAGCCATTGAAGAAGCAGGTTTTAGCGCCCGGCACCCTGGTACAGGCGGTCCTGGCGGACTTGCAGGTGGAACAAGGCAAGCGACGCATCGAAATTTCGGTTGGCTATTTGCCCCCTTGTCAGGCTGATCCGGTACTGCTGAAGCAGGTCTTCACCAACTTGCTCTCCAACGCCCTGAAGTTCACGGCTCAGCGACAGGTTGCCCAGATTGAGATTGGTGCCGAACAACGTGCTCCCTCCCCTACCGCTGCCCCAGAGTGTGTATACTTTGTCAAAGACAACGGTGTCGGCTTTGATATGCAATACAGCCACAAGCTTTTTGGTGTGTTTCAGCGGCTACACCGGGCTGAGGACTATGAAGGAACGGGTGTGGGACTGGCAATTGTCCAGCATATTATTCACCGGCACGGCGGGCGCATCTGGGCCGAGGCTGTAGTTGACCGAGGGGCAACATTTTACTTCACTCTTGGCGGCACCAATGACTAACAGCTTGGTCGAAGTTCTGCTGGTCGAAGATAACCCGGGCGATGTTGAGCTGACACTGCACGCCCTCAGGCAAAACCACCTGAGTAATCATATTGAAGTGGTCCGCGATGGTGCTGAAGCTCTGGAGTTTATCTTCTGTACCGGGAAGTATGCCCACCGCAGCTTTGACAGCCATCCCAAGTTAGTTCTCCTCGACCTGAAACTGCCAAAAGTGGATGGTTTAGAAGTGCTCCAGCGGATGAAGTCAGATGCACGGACCCAAGCTGTCCCAGTGGTGATGATGACTTCATCACGTCAAGAGCGAGATGTTCTTGAGAGTTACCAGCTAGGGGTGAACAGCTATATTGTGAAACCGGTTAATTTTGAACAATTTACCCAGGCCGTGCGGCAGTTGGGTCTTTATTGGCTACTGCTGAACCAACCGCCCACGCTCTAGAGCCCTCTGCCCATCACCCCACCAGGACAGCAGCAAGGGTACACTTTGAAGGCAATAGAACCGAATAGTCCTATTAACTTCGATGCAATGGCTACCTATTTAAGACAATTTTAGAGAAGGATTGGGCAGAAAATGACCAGTAAACCCGTTGTCGCCATTGTCATGGGCAGCGATTCCGATTTGCCGACGATGCAGGCCGCGATCGCCATCTGTGAAGAATTTGCTGTGGCTTACGAAGTGGCAATTGTCTCCGCCCACCACCCCAGAACGAATGGTAGAATTTGCCCAACAGGCTCACCTGCGAAATCTCAAGGTAATCATTGCCGGGGCTGGGGGGCAGCTCACCTGCCAGGGATGGTGGCAGCCTTAACTCCGTTGCCCGTCATTGGTGTCCCGGTTCCCAGTCGGCATTTGCAGGGGCTTGACTCTCTCTATTCCATTGTTCAGATGCCTGCAGGGATTCCGGTGGCCACCGTGGCGATCGGGAATGCTCAAAATGCGGGCTTGTTGGCGGTACAGATCTTAGCCACGCATCAACCGGAATTACTCAAACAAGTCCAGCACTACCGTCAAACCCTCAGTGAATCAGTGCGGCAAAAGCAAGGGCGCTTAGACCAACTGGGCTACCAACAATACTTAACGGAGATGCAGTGAAGGGCTTTTACCAATTCCTTCTTAACCCATGCGAAAATTAGCGTGACGACTAGCAGCAGGCAACAACGTGGGGGTAGCGCATGAATTTCACGATATTTGATGAAAGCTTCTATCTAGAGTTCAACCCGGATGTAGCCGCAGCGGTGGCCGCAGGGGATTTTAGTTCCGGGCTCGATCACTTTCAACGTTATGGTCTGCAAGAAGGCCGCACTTTAGTCTCACCCTCCTTTAATGAGAGAACCTACCTCGCCAACTATCCCGACGTGGCAGCCGCAGTCACTGCCGGGGATTTTAGTTCCGGCCTAGCACACTACATCCAGTTTGGCGAAGCTGCGGGCCGGTCTATAGCTCCCTTTAACGAGGAAGCTTACTTGACCTTAAATCCCGATGTGGCAGCCGCAGTCACTGCCGGAGATTTTAATTCCGGGCTAGCACACTACGAACTGTTCGGGCAGTCTGAACTCCGGCCAGTTGTGTTTAGTGGAACCGAGGGTAATGATGTGGTCACTGGCTTTGGCAGGGCGGACCTGATCTTCGGCGTCAACTTTGGTATCAACACAGCGAGCGGCGATATTGACTTGAGTTCTGGTAGGAACGAGTTTGACATCTTAACCGGGGGAGAAGGGTTTGACAGTTTCTACCTCGGTTCCGATCGCTCTTCATCCAGTGCCACCTCAGTCAAGTTCTATCTTGGCAGTGGCAGTGCTGACTACGCGCTGATTCGCAACTTTGACACCAATGTAGAAGATGGAGCAATTGGTGAGCTTTTAAATATTGATGCAGAAGGGGATGTAATTTACTTAGCGGGAACACCCAGTGATTACAGGCGGCAGCCAGTAGATGGCAATCTGCATATTTCTACCTCTGCCGGCGATCTCGTTGGGATTGTAGAAGGAGTGACCGCTTTGGATGTAATTGGAGCCAATCCGGCGGCGGGGGGAACTTTTTTCCTCGCCTAGGAACCTTCTAGGGTTGGGTAATCCGGTGTAATCGGGGCGCTCCCCATAAAACCAGGCAAATCTGAGGCAACTTTATCCAGCTCTTGAGTGGCAGCGCTAAGATTATTAAGGACTATTGCCTAAAGTCCCCATTGAAGCCTTGCCCCTATGTCTGACCGTGCAAATGCTTTGAATAAACAGACTGCTGAACAGTACAATGGGCATCGTTCTCCTCATTTAACCTCTGATAGCCAAAACACAATTCGGGTGCGGGGAGCGCGGCAGCACAATCTCAAGAATATTGATTTAGAAATTCCCCGCGATCGCCTGATTGTCTTTACTGGGGTCTCCGGGTCGGGCAAATCCTCTCTCGCCTTTGACACCATCTTTGCCGAAGGGCAGCGCCGCTACGTTGAGTCCCTCAGTGCCTACGCCCGGCAGTTTTTAGGCCAGGTGGACAAGCCGGATGTGGAAGCCATTGAAGGGCTAAGTCCGGCAATTTCCATTGACCAAAAATCGACTTCCCACAATCCCCGCTCGACCGTGGGCACCGTCACGGAAATTTACGACTACCTGCGGCTGCTGTTTGGCCGTGCCGGAGAACCTCACTGCCCCCTGTGCGATCGCCCGATTGCCCCACAAACCATCGATCAAATGTGCGATCGCATCCTGGAGCTGCCGGAGCGTACCCGGTTCCAGGTCTTGGCTCCCGTCGTCCGGGGAAAAAAAGGGACTCACCAGAAGTTATTGTCCGGTTTGTCCGCCGAAGGGTTTGCCCGCGTCCGGATTGATGGAGAAGTGCGGGAGCTGAGTGATTCTATAGAACTCGATAAAAACCACGCTCACAACATTGAGGTCGTGATTGACCGCCTGGTGAAAAAAGAGGGGCTGGCAGAACGACTGGTAGACTCCCTGGCAACCTGCCTGCAGCGCTCTGGGGGCATCGCCATGATTGAACTGCTGCCGCAGCCGGATCTCAAAGCGGTCCCGGCGCCTGAGCAGCTGCGGGCGGCAGAGGCAGGCGCAAGCTACGCTCCCCGCTTGGAGTCCCTGGAGCCCACGTCGCTGCTAATCTTTTCAGAAAACTTTGCCTGTCCGGAACATGGTGCCGTCATGGAGGAGCTGTCTCCGCGGCTGTTCTCGTTCAATTCCCCCTATGGGGCCTGTCCCCACTGTCACGGATTAGGCAACCTGCGAACTTTTTCCCCGGAGCTGTTGGTGCCCGATCCGTCTTTACCCGTTTATGCGGCGATCGCTCCCTGGTCAGAGAAAGACAACACCTACTTTTTTTCGCTGCTCTATAGCGTTGGCAAAGCCTATGGCTTTGATATCCAGACTGCTTGGGCCCAACTCACCGCCGAACAGCAGCAGACGATTCTTCACGGCACTGAAGAGAAAATTTTTATTGAAGTTGACTCCCGCTACCGCAAAGCTCAAGGCTACCACGGGCGTTATGAAGGAGTAATTCCTATTCTGCAGCGGCAGTACGCTGACAGCTCCGAACTGCACAAGCAAAAGCTGGAACCCTATCTGGTCTATCAACCCTGTGAAGACTGTGGCGGCACGCGGCTGAAGCCAGAGGCGCTCTCTACCCGGCTGGGGCAGTACCGACTGACGGATTTAGCGGGAGTTTCTATCCGCGAGTGCTTGGGACGGATAAATTGCTTGAAATTGAGCGATCGCCAGGCCCAAATTGGCGATCTTGTCCTGCGAGAAATTAAAGCGCGGCTGCAGTTTCTCCTGGATGTCGGACTGGACTACCTCACCCTAGACCGCACGGCGATGACGCTTTCCGGCGGCGAGGCCCAGCGGATTCGCTTAGCCACACAAATTGGCTCCGGCCTCACGGGAGTGCTCTACGTCCTAGATGAGCCGAGTATTGGACTGCACCAGCGGGATAATGGCCGCCTGTTGAAAACCCTTACCCGGCTGCGGGATTTGGGCAACACCTTGATTGTGGTGGAGCACGATGAGGAAACAATTCGGGCTGCAGATCACCTGGTGGATATTGGCCCCGGTGCCGGGATTCACGGCGGGCGGATTGTCGCCCAGGGCAGTTTGGAACAGTTACTGAGCGCCGCAGACTCCCTGACTGGGGCCTACCTCTCCGGCCGCAGCACTATCGCCACCCCCGGTCAGCGGCGGGCTGGCAACGGGCGATCGCTATGGCTGAAAAACGCCCACCGGAATAACTTGAAGCAGGTTGATGTAGAAATTCCCTTAGGGGAGCTCGTCTGCGTCACTGGTGTTTCTGGTTCCGGTAAGTCGACGCTGATTAATGAACTCCTCTATCCCACTCTGCAGCACCACTTAGGCCGGAAAGTGCCGCACCCAAAAGAACTAGACGCCGTTGAGGGACTGCAATATCTCGACAAGGCGATCGTTATTGACCAGTCCCCCATTGGTCGCACCCCGCGCTCAAATCCAGCCACCTATACGGGCGTGTTTGACGTCATCCGGGAAGTCTTTGCAGAAACGATAGAAGCCAAAGCCAGGGGCTACAAACCCGGCCAGTTTTCTTTCAACGTTAAAGGGGGGCGCTGCGAAGCCTGTGGCGGCCAGGGCGTCAACATGATTGAGATGAACTTTCTGCCGGATGTCTACGTGCAGTGTGAGGTCTGTAAAGGTGCCCGCTACAACCGCGAGACCCTGCAGGTAAAGTTTAAGGGGCAATCCATTGCCGATGTCCTGAATATGACGGTCGAAGAGGCCCTGGAGTTTTGCAAGAATATTCCCAAGGCTGCACCGCGGCTGCAAACATTGGTTGATGTCGGTCTGGGGTACATCCACCTGGGGCAAACCGCCCCCACCCTCTCTGGAGGGGAAGCTCAGCGAGTCAAGCTGGCTACAGAACTGTCTCGCCGGGCTACGGGTAAAACGCTTTATTTAATTGATGAACCGACGACAGGACTATCCTTCTATGATGTCCACAAATTACTGGATGTCCTGCAGCGTTTGGTAGACAAGGGAAATTCCATCCTGGTGATTGAACATAACTTGGATGTGATTCGCTGCTCCGACTGGGTGATTGATTTAGGACCAGAGGGGGGCAACCGGGGGGGAGAAGTGGTTGCTGTCGGCACCCCGGAACAAGTAGCAGACAACCCACGCTCTTATACGGGGCAGTATCTCAAGCAGGTCTTGCAGCAGCATCCACCCGAGAAACTGATTCCAGCAACGGCTCCTTTATAGCTTCTTGACCGCCAACCACTGTACTTTGTCTTTCGGGCCCGGAGAGTGCATCATTCATTTTTTCCAGGAATTATTGCTGCTCACTTCCCTTCCTCACCCCAATTCGACATCTCGGTGCCAGGGGTAGCGGCAGTACCCGAGAACTTAGCGAACCCAACGGAGGAGGAGCGCCGGGTAAGCCGCCCTACACCCGCAACGAAGCTGCCGCTATAGTTGGAGTATGACGTGAAGTATTGGCTAGAAGAGTAGGTATAGGCGCTAAAAATGCCGGTTTATCTCTACTGGGGGGAAGATGAATATCGCTTGACTCAAGCAGTACAAGCTTTGCGCGATCGCGTCCTTGACCCTAACTGGATGAGTTTCAATTACGACAAAATTGAGCCTGACCAACCGGATGGACTCATCCAGGGACTCAACCAAGCCATGACACCAAGTTTTGGTTTGGGCGACCGCCTGGTTTGGCTGGCGAACACAACCCTGTTTCAACGATGTTCCGAAGCTGTCCTCGATGAACTTGAGCGGACCCTGAAAGTCCTGCCCCAAAATTCCCACTTACTCCTGACAACCCAGACCAAGCCAGATGGCCGCAGTAAAACGACTAAATTGTTCCAGCAACAGGCTGAGGTGCGGGAGTTTTCCCCCATTGCTCCCTGGAAAACTGAACAGCTCGTGCAAGAGGTCCAGCAGGCAGCCCGGCGAACTGGCGTGAAGCTAACCCAAGAGGCCACTGAGCTTTTAGCGGCATCGGTCGGCAATGACACTCGCCAACTGTACAGCGAATTAGAGAAGCTGCGGCTGTTTGCGATCGCAGACAGTACACCCCAATCATCTGCATCAGCTCTCCAAGATGCCCCTTTAGATGCCCAAACCGTTGCTACTTTGGTTACAGTGACCACTCACAATAGTTTGCAGATTGCTGAAGCCATTCGCCAAGGAGATGCGCCTCAAGCTCTGGCACTTATTGCGGACTTGCTCAGTCATAACGAGCCAGCTTTACGCATCGTTGCCACGCTCGTCAAACAATTTCGCACCTGGCTGTGGGTGCGGTTGATGGTGGAAGCAGGTGAACGAGATGAACGAGTCGTGGCCCAAGCGGCTCAAGTCAGTAACCCTAAGCGAGTTTACTTTCTCAAGCAAGAAGTGCGAACCCTAACCGCTGCTCAGCTGCAGCAGTCTTTGCCGCTGCTGCTGCAGCTGGAAGTAAGTTTAAAGCGCGGAGGAGATGCTGCAGCCCTCCAGTCGACGACTTTAACACTGTGTCAACTCTACCGCTGAGGTGTTGCAGCTAGATGACCTTAAGGACCCACGGATAAAATGCGGATTTATTCGGAGACTGAAAAAGATTTGTTCCGTGGAACTTCTACGCTGCCAGATGCTTCAAAACAAGTGAGTCTTATGCTGTTCTAGTCCGTTTAGATTTATAATGTTAAATTCTACGCTACCTGTCGCTCATAACCCCCTTCATTCTCTGGTGTCTCGGCTTTCACTAATTGGGACAATTTCTGCAATTGGCTTACTATCCGGCTGGGTGCCCGGTTTATCCAGGGACTTTTCTACCCTAGCCTTTAATACAGCCACCTATGCTCAGTCTGCAGAACAGGTGACCCAATACGCCAAAGCGGTGCTGCAGATAGAGCCTGTGCGTCAAGAAGCCCTTGCGGAGGCAAAGCAACTTATGGGAGGAAATGTCCCCTCAAATGTTTGCCGTCAAAGCAGCGTTCCCAACGCGGTTGATTCGGTTTGTAAGACCTTCCTCTCCCGATCCGCTGAGATTATTAAAAGCAGTGGCCTCACCATTGGTGGATTTAATCAGATGACGATGCGCCTGCAAAAGGACTCCGGGCTCAGAGACCGCATGCGACAAGAACTGATTCGCCAACAGCAATAAGCCAACGCTTTATGGACCAAGCATCAATTAACCCGCTGCTCTCAGACCTCAAACACCCTAATGAGTCGATCCGTGAGCAAGCCACTCAGGAACTTTGGAGTATCTGGTTGCAGCAAAAGGGAGCCTATGGCCTGGAGGTAATTCAGCAGAGCCAGATTTTTCTTGAGGCAGGAGAGACTGCCCAAGCAGAAACGGTCCTCACAGAACTAATCAACGATCAGCCTGATTTTGCAGAAGCCTGGAACCGGCGAGCTATACTTTACTACACCCAAGGGGAGTACCAAAAGTCTTTAAAGGACTGTGAAGTAGTTCTCCGGCTCAACCCAGTTCACTTTGGTGCACTACATGGACTGGGTTTATGCTGTGCTGCCCTAGGAGAATATAGTGCCGCAATTCAAGCTTTTCGACGGGCTTTGACAATTCAGCCCTATGCCCTGGCTAATCAAAAGCTGATCTTGGAGTGTACAGCCTTGATGAGTTGATACACCGCTCAACTAGCTTATGAGTGACCAACTGGGACAGCTAATTTTTCTCACGCCGCTTTCATGAGTATTGGGTCGTAAGGATTACTGAAAAGACGGGAGCAATGAGCCGCTCATGTAAGTCTTATGGGGCACTACTGTATTCAAATTATGTTGCTCCAGCAACAATTCTCAGCAGCTTGAGTCTCAGTACCCGAGACAGAAAGTGATACCCTGATCCCAGTCCACCAGAAAAGCGTAGGCGCGTGCATCATTCCATTCCCCTACTTGATCTAAAACGGCAGTATAAAACCATAGCTGCAGAAGTCAATGCAGCAGTTCTAGCAGTCCTTGCCTCTGGTCAGTACATTGGCGGACCCACAGTAGAGGAGTTTGAGCGGCAGTTTGCCAATTACACGGCAACTAGGGAGTGTGTTGCCTGTCACTCCGGTACCGACGCCCTGTACCTGGCCTTGCGGTCCTTAAACATTGGCCCAGGAGATCAGGTGATTACCAGCCCCTTCACCTTTATTGCCACGGCAGAAGCGATTAGCTTAGTCAGTGCAACGCCAGTCTTTGTAGATATTACCGCGCAGACCTTCAACCTGGACTTGGATCAGTTAGCCGGGGCAATCACAGAGAAAACGCGGGCAATTATTCCGGTGCATCTATTTGGGCAGCCAGTGGATATGACCCGTTTAATGGCAATTGCCCAAGCGAATCACCTGGCAGTAATTGAAGATTGTGCTCAGGCGGTGGGTGCAGACTGGGCCGGACAAAAGGTTGGTAGCTTTGGCAATATCGGCTGCTTTAGTTTTTATCCCACTAAAAATCTGGGTGGATGCGGTGATGGTGGTGCAGTCACCACAAACGATTCTGCGATCGCCGCTCGGATTCGCATGTTGCGGGATCACGGGCGTCGCGGTGCTTACTTCCACGAAGCGGTCGGTGTCAATAGTCGCCTAGATGCGCTACAGGCAGCAGTCTTACAAGTCAAGCTGCGTCACTCGGATGCCTGGAATGCCCAGCGCCGCGCGGTTGCCCATCGTTATCACCAGTTACTCAGCCGCATTCAGGGGGTTATCTTACCGCAAGAACTGGCAGGGAGCCAAAGCGCCTGGAACCAGTTCACTCTCCGTATTCTATCGCCGTCTCAACCTAGTCAACCGGGTAATTACCGCGATCAGATCCGCGCTGGTCTGCAGTGCCAGGGGATTAGCTCAACGGTTTACTATCCACTTCCCCTGCACCTGCAGCCTGTATACGAACCTTTAGGCTATCAATCTGGTCAATTTCCCGTAGCAGAACGGGCAACCCAGGAAGTTTTATCCTTGCCCATGTTCCCGGAGCTTCTGCCTGAAGAGCAGGAGCAGGTGATGCATAGTCTTAAAGATTGTCTAATCTAGCCTGTTGAATCTTGTCTCTTAAGCTCTCAGGCCCGTTTGCACCCGCCAGAGGTTGGCATATATTCCCTGTTGCGCCAGCAGGTCCTCGTGCCGTCCCTGCTCGATTAATTGTCCCTGCTCCATCACGTAGATACAATCGGCATTCCGAACTGTAGACAGGCGGTGGGCGATCGCAATCGTAGTGCGATTGGCGGTGATGTGCTCCAGGGACCGCTGTATCGCCGCCTCCGTCTCATTGTCCACCGCTGAAGTAGCCTCGTCCAAAATCAGAATCGGGGGATTTTTTAACAGGGCACGGGCGATCGCGATCCGCTGCCGCTGCCCGCCGGATAGCAACTGCCCCCGTTCCCCGACAAGGGTGGCGTAGCCTTGGGGCAGTTGCTGGATAAACTCGTCGGCCTCGGCAATTCTTGCTGCTGCGATCACCTGCTCTGGAGTGGCACTAAAACTCCCATAGGCAATGTTCTCGGCAACCGTACCGTGAAACAGGAACACATCCTGGCTCACCAAGCCAATGCAGGCCCGCAGGTCCTTCAGTTTCAGCTGCCGCAGCTCAATCCCGTCTAGAGTAATGGTCCCTGCCTGGATTTCGTACAGCCGCAGCAGCAGTTTCACCAGCGTACTCTTGCCGGAGCCGGTGGGACCGACAATGGCAATCGTTTTGCCGGCGGGAATATGTAGGGAAAGCTCCTGGATAATCGGCGCCCGGTGCGGGTAGGCAAAGGTGACATTGGAGAGGGCTAACTCGCCCCGGACAAACTCAGTCGGTAGGGGGCGATCGCCTGGATGAATCGCGATCGGGGTATCCAGCAGGTTCATCACCCGAGTCGTCGAAGCCATCGCCCGCTGGTACTGGTCCAGGGTTTCCCCCAAGCGAGTCAGGGGCCATAACAGCCGCTGGGTGAGAAAGACCAGCACACTGTAGGTGCCTACCGAGAGAGTTCCGGCAATCGCCTCCAGTCCCCCGTAGAACAGGGTTGCCGTAAAGCCCACCAGAATCACAATCCGGATTAAGGGAACAAAGGCCGCACTCAGGGCGATCGCCCGGCGATTACTCTGGCGGTAGGCTTCACTTTCGCGCTGGATCTGCGATCGCTCGTAGGCTTCAGCGGTGAAACTTTTGATCGTCGTGATGCCACTGAGATTGTTTGACAGTCTGCCGTTGAGCAAGCTCACCTTTTCTCGCACGTTCATATAGCGGGGAGCCAGCCGTCGCTGAAAGACGATCGACCCCCAAAGAATAAACGGCATGGGCAGCATTGCCATCCAGGCCACACTCGGGGCCAGCACAAAGAAGACACCGCCGATAACCACCACTGTCGTACTGACCTGCAGCAACTCATTGGCACCAATATCGAGAAAGCGCTCTAATTGGTTGATGTCATCATTGAGAATAGACATCAGGCCGCCGGTACTTTGAGACTCAAAGTAGGCTAGCTCTAGGTTTTGCAAATGGCTGTAGGCATCCAAACGCAGGTCGTGCTGAATATCTTGGGCCAGATTGCGCCACAGCCAGGCGTAGGCATACTGAAACACTGATTCCAGTAGCCAGACAATGAATGTTAGGAGTGAAAGCAATAAAAACTGGTCAAAGACTTCGACTACCCCTAACCGGGCAATCAGGGAGTCTTGCTGCTGCACAACCACGTCCACCGCAGCCCCAATTAAGGCAGGCGGGGCCAAGTCAAAAATCTTGTTGAGAACAGAGCATACCGCTGCCAACCAGATTTGCTGCCGATAGCCGCGAGCGTAATTGAGCAGCCGCTTCCAGGGGTGCTGCTTGGCTTGAGGCTGGGGGCGGAGACCCAGCCCAGGCTGCCGGTTGGTTTTGAGCTGGGTCAATCGCTGATTCCTACCAGGTCTAAAACAAAGGCATAGTCGAAAGCAGCTTCCCGGTACTGTTCGTACCGGCCAGAGGGACCACCATGCCCAGACTCCATGTTGGTTTTTAGCAGCAACAGATTTTTATCAGTTTTGGTCTGCCGAAGCTTAGCAACCCATTTGGCAGGTTCCCAGTACTGAACATTGGCATCATTTAAACCGGTTGTCACCAGAATAGCCGGGTAGTTCTGCGGCTGAATGTTGTCGTAGGGCGAATAGGACTTCATGTAGTCGTAGTACTCTTTCTGCTGAGGATTGCCCCATTCGTCGTACTCTTGCTCGGTCAGGGGGATGGAAGAGTCGAGCATGGTTGTCACCACATCTACAAAGGGTACATCCATAATCACGCCCTT
Source organism: Thermosynechococcaceae cyanobacterium YX3bin19 (assembly GCA_030447595.1). GTDB lineage: Bacteria > Cyanobacteriota > Cyanobacteriia > Thermosynechococcales > Thermosynechococcaceae > JAUJON01. The sequence continues at coordinate 6,928 of JAUJON010000039.1, read as the reverse complement.
GAACAGGTCGGGCCGCTCGTTGACTACCGCCCCCATCAACAGCCCGCCAGCGCTGCCACCGGAGGCGATGAGTTTGTCTGGGCTGGTATATTTTTCCTGGATTAAATGCTCGGCAGCAGCAATAAAGTCGGTGAAGGTATTTTTCTTGTGTAATAATTTGCCAGAGTCGTACCATCGCCTGCCCATTTCAGAGCCGCCGCGAATGTGGGCGAGCGCGTAGACGAATCCTCTGTCGAGTAGACTCAGTCGGGCAGCACTGAAATAAGGGTCAAGACTAAACCCATAGGAACCATACCCAGTCAGCATACAGGGGTGGCTGCCATCTTTTTGAAACCCTTTGCGGTAGACCAGGGAAATTGGCACTAAGGTACCGTCTTTGGCTGTGGCATGGATTCGCTCCGCCAGGTAATTTTCTGGGTCAAAATCTCCCAAAACTTCCTGCTGCTTAACGAGTTCCTTCTCCCTGCTTTGCATGGTGTAGTCGTACACCGAATTGGGAGTGGTCAGGGAGTTATAGCCGTACCGCAGAATGTCGGTATCAAACTCAGGGTTGTAGTAGATATAAGCCGTGTAGGTCGGTTCGCCAAAATCCAGGTAGTGTTCGTCTTGGGTCTGCCAGTTGATGATCCGGATCTGAGTTAAACCGGCTTGGCGCTCTTCTAGCACCAGGTACTCTTTGAAGATCTCAATTCCCTCCAGCAAGACCTGCTCCCGGTGGGGAATCACCTCCTGCCAATGCTCCTTACTGGGCTGGCTGACAGGCGTTTCCACCAGGCGGAAGTTTTCCGCCTCCAGATTGGTGCGGATGTAGAACTTATCTTGGTAATGAAACACAAAGTACTCGTGATCAGCCTCTCGCGGATTAATCATCTGGAATTCTCCAGTAGGGGTACTGGCTTCCAGAAATCGCATTTCTGAGGATAGGGTGCTGGAAGACCCAATAATCAAGTACTTTTTAGACTTTGTTTTGTAAATGTAGGTGCGAAAAGTCGTATCAGTTTCATGGAAAACCAAAACGTCATTCTGAACATCACTGCCAAGTTCATGACGCCAGATTTGGTAGGGGCGTTTGGCTTCATCAATGACAGTGTAAAAAATCGTTTTGTTGTCGTTAGCCCAGGCAAAACCTGCTGTGTTAGGAATTTCATCCGGTAAAATTTCTCCAGTGGCTAAGTCTTTGAAGCGAAGATTGTAGACCCGAGCTCCGGTTGTATCGACCCCATAGCCAAGAAGCTGTTGGTCCAAGCTAACCTGGAGCCCCCCGACGGAAAAGTAATCGTAGCCCTCAGCCAGAGCATTGACGTTGAGGATGACTTCTTCAGCAGCCTCTATAGTCTCTTTTTTGCGACAGTAAATAGGGTAATCTTTACCTTCTTCAGTGCGGCTGTAGTAGATATAGTTTTCTTCTTTATAGGGAACAGACAGATCAGTCTGCTTGATCCGGCCGAGAATTTCGTGGTACAGCTTCTCCCGCAGTGCTTGAGAATGAGCTGTCATCACTTCGGTGTAGGCATTCTCAGCCTTTAAGTAATCGATTACCTTTGGTGACTCTTTGTCCCTCAGCCAATAGTAATTATCGATGCGGCTGTCTCCATGAAAAGTTAATTCTTGGGGAGCAACTTCCGCAACCGGAGTAATTTGCTTTGGGTCAGTTGTTTCTTGTACCATTGTGCAGTTTGTTTTAGCGTCTATTTGAATGTGATAACCAGCGGTTGAATCTCAGGCTTACCCAGGCCTGCTTTAGTATTGTTAATTTGAAGTCTTTTGCTTCGATCAAGAAGCTAGCACCCTGGTTTTCAGACTACTACCTCCCTTGGATGGCTTCATTCAGCACAGGCTGGAGAGACTGAGTGACCGCAGGCAAGGTTAGGGTCAGTATTCGGCTCAATGAGCCTATTAGAAAGCATAGCTAGTTTATCAAAGCTCATTGGCACAGCTGGCTGATATTTTGCCCCTCAATCCTGCCTGGAAATACTTTTACCCATCAAGGCCAACAGTGCTTTACCCTGCCCCCGCTTGACACCGGGTACTAGCACCAGCGGTCCCCTAACCAAACGTGGGTTAATGGTGTGGGTAGTCAGGCCATAGGCAATCAGTCCTTCTCCATCGGTATCCTCTGCTAGAGCTGCATAGACCACTCGCGGAATCCCGACAAACGAGATTGCCGCCAAGCACATCAGACAAGGTTCTAGGGTGGTGTAGAGGCTCAACTGAGCCTTGTCCTGCGGGTTCATGCCATTGAGCCGGGGAGCGGCTTCACGCAGCACCACCATCTCAGCATGGGCCGTGTGATCGCCCGTTTCCTGGTACAGGCAGTGGTTTAGCGCTAGCACTTCGTCTCGGTACAAGATCAAGGCAGCGACGCCTACCTGACCGTTGGCGATCGCCACCCGTGCTTCAGTGAGGACTTGCTCCATCATTGCTTCATCTTTAGCAGTGGGTTGTACACTCACAGTCAATCCCTTCTGAGCCTAGCTACCCGCAGTATAGAAGTTCTCGGCAAAGGCGATCACCTTTGCCATTCTCAGTGTCTCCCTGGCCTGGCTCACCTCCGAGAGCCAGATCTAGGCAGCTTCCAGCCATCGTCATCGAGATAAAGCCATGGTGGGGAATTACTAGGGAACCAGAAGAGATATTATCTTAACGAGTTAGCCTATGAGGAAAATGCTGTGGTAAGCACCAACTGGCGTGGGTACCGGATTGCAGCTTGGGTAGGACAGTTTATTTTAGCGATCGCCGTAGTGGTTGAGATGGCCCAGGGTAATTTCCAGGGGACGATTACCCTGGCTGGTTTTCTAGCTGCCTCGTTTGCTTTTGTGGCTTTGGACAAGCTGCTGCCAGCACTGTTCGACCTGCTGTTTGTGGTAGCAGCACTCCTCAACGCCGGAGGATGGGTCTGGAAGCTGTTCTATGCACCAGGACCCTACGACGAGATTACCCACGGCTTTACAACCTTTTCTATTACCCTGGCGCTAGGGTTTTTAGCCTATAACTCGCTGCTCCCCAGCTTCCGCCAGCAGCAGATTCTGTTTGTTCTAGCGATCGCCAGCTTTGGTATTGCGATTGGAGCGCTTTGGGAGATCTTTGAGTGGCTGATCCGGGTGATCAATGACCTGGATGACACAATTATGGACTTAGTAATGGACAGCCTTGGGGCTACTCTAGCGGGGTGGGTCAGCCTGCAGGCATTGAAGGAGCGAACGTCTGCGAGTGAAAATACACCCTGAGAAACGAGTGCCTTCAAATTAGAAATTTTCTGATTGACAACGACCACTAGGTGGCTCACTCCAATTTCGACATGAGCTGCAGCATTCCCAGCCTCAAATCATCAGCTTGAAGCGATCGCACCTCAAATAAGGCCAGCATATCTTGAAGCCGGGGATTTCCTCGCGAAGCTCCTGTCAAACCCTTGGCAACCACCAAGCCACACCAGCCCTGAGTTTTTTGACACCGCTGGTCCCACTTCTTGCGAGCTTCCTGATGGACTGGGTCATTTTCACCAAACTCACCGAACAAGTGCAACCCCCCGTCCTCTGTTTGTAAAATGCCTAGATCATAGCGATCGTCATCCCCAGGACCATCTCCCGGATTGAAACAAATCCCACCGAGTCCGCCGGCATCCTGCAACTCCTGGATTAAAGTCTTTGCCTTCGGTTGCGTTGTTTGAATGACCACAACCGGTAAACCATCTCCCTCAGTAGAGACGCTTCCTGATTGATAGTGCTTGATACCAGAGCGGAGGTGGGTAACGATCTCCCAAGGCATCATACCCAGGCTCAGGTACGAATTCTTTGGTACCAGATCATCCCGCAGCACTGGCTGATGGAGCAGGAAGTCCAATTCGTCTACGAGTTCTATATCGCCAAGTGCCGCTGCTATTTCTAAAAGCTCTATCGCTAGTTCCGGCATGGTCTGTACCTGAATAGTGATTGATTGATTTGCCTTGGCCTGGGGAATCGGAATCCGGTAGCGGCTACTCAGGGCCGGAAAATTCCCGGTTCTGAGCTGGGAGCGGTGTTTATCTAAAAAGCGATGCAAGGCTTCGAGTGCCACTAAAATAACCGTTGCTTCCTCATCATCAAGAAACGAGCGCAAGCCCTCCAGGGGATGTAAACTACCGAAGACAGGCTGAAATTCTGAGGCTGGTAGACGAGTGAAATCAACCTCAGCATCATCTGTATCATCAACCCTTTCAAAGGTCAAAAACAGGCAATCCTGCCTCAGGAATGATTCTTCAAGCTGCTCCGGAGATTCATCCGTTGCTAGCCGCTGGCGAAATTGCTTCAGAGAGTCAAGGGAGCGGTACAACAGAATTTCCGTCTCGGCCAAAACAGATACATACAGGGTATCTAAGCCCCAGCGATTGATTCTCAGGGCTAAAACCTGGTGTTCTTCCAGATATTCCCAAGGTGCAGTCTGCCAAAGCTGATAAGCTTTATTCTCTAAGGGTTCAGCAAATTGTGGTGGTAGTTCTGGCGGCTGAATATCAATAACTTCTTGCAGACCTCTGAAAATCTCATCAACCAGTGGCAGTTCGGGGGCGTATTCGATGACAATCCCCAACTGTTGAAATACTCCTCGCAGAAAGAATTGAATTTCGCGATCGCAAACTACAATCTTCTGAGGCCGAGCAGGCTTTGCAGGACTGGGAGGAGACTCCATTGCTTGTAATAATGTCCGAACGATTGCCTCCGGTCCTGCATCTGGAGCAACCACATCCATTGCCCGGATAACACCCTGGACACCGTCAACCCAAAGGATACAATCACCTTGCTTTGAAGAAGTTAGTTCCGAGCTTTCAATGGCGGGTAGTAAGCGGCGGGCGCCTTCCCAAACACTGGAGACTTGGTGTAAGTTCTGCAAACGGCGCCATGTGGAGCGGCTCAGGGTAGTCATGCGAACCAGTGGAGAAAGAACACCTGTGCTTGCCTATCGATACTCATCTTAAACACAATCACTCTTGTTTCATCGCCAGGCAGGGGTTGAGCGGTTTAGACGTTACAGAACTTTTAATTCGCAACGAAGCAGTCCGCTTCTGGCGATCCTCTGCCATCACTGAACATAGAAAGCCTCGACATCCTCTTGAACCCGACAATCTAGATAAAATAGATTGGCAGGCTAAGCTGTATATTGACCAACAAAGGAGTCTTGTAATCCTATGACCCAAGCTACTCAATCTCAGCAGCGGGGCATTTTGATCTCAGAAGCGGCACTGAAGCATCTCCTCGCCCTCCGGGATAGCCAGGGCAAAGATCTTTGTTTACGGGTGGGTGTTAAAGGCGGCGGTTGCTCCGGTATGTCTTACAGCATGGACTTTGAAGACCCCGGCAATATTCGCGAGAGTGATGAGGTTTATGACTATGAGGGTTTTCGCGTTGTCAGTGATCCTAAAAGTATGCTGTATCTTTATGGCTTGATGCTTGATTACAGCCATGCCTTGATTGGAGGCGGGTTCCAGTTTACGAATCCCAATGCAACTCAGACTTGCGGATGTGGAAAATCTTTCTCGGCTTGATGGTGTTTTTGAACTAGTAATAAAGACTAAACAAAAGCCGCTTATATGTCAGACGATTTGCCGGGAATTTTTCAGTGGATAGAAGTATGACGCAGACTGTTGAAGCTCTGTTCGATCAGGCCATTGAACGCTATCACGCGGGGGAGGCTGTAGAGACACTGATTCCTATCTTTAGTGAAATTTGCGATCGCGCTCCTAAGAGTAGTCCAGCCTGGACCTGTCTTGCCTGGTTATCCCTGCTAGCCGACAAGCCTAATCAGGCTCTTAAGGCTGCTCAGAAAGCAGTGAAGCTCAATTCGCAAGACCCCCAGGCACGAGTAAACCTGGCAGTGGCGATGCTAGAAACCGGTCAGAAGGGAGTACGGCAACACATTGAATTAGTGCAACAAATTTTCACAGTAGCACCAGAACTACAGCAGGAAATTAAACAAAATTGTGAAGATGGACTCCGGAGAAAACCCGACTGGCAGAGTCTAAACCGAGTCAAAACTTGGATTTTTGCGGGCTAGGCTTAACATAACTTGCTATAGTTTCATACAACTTAAATATTGCTCAAATAACTTATTAGAGTACTCATTCTCCGAATGGTAAGCTCGGATTGTAATCGAGTTTTTTTAGCATTCAAGTTTTTTAAAAAACTAAAGGAATTAGTCATGAACTCTAGCAATACTGAGGTTAAGCCAAATACGCGTAACCATAAGGGTTTCTTTGTTTTAGAAGGGTCCTATGAACTGGTTGATATCAAACCGAGTGGATGGGCATTAATCTGTTCCAATGAAGCAACTTGTCATTATGTTGACCCAGATAACCTATCCTCCTTATCGCAGGAGTAGAGCATAGATCGAAAATTCAAGAAAAACTAAACTAAGCTAAAAAAAGCTGTATCTTGAAAAATGCAGCTTTTTCTCTTGCGTTTTGCTAAACCGAGGTAATTTTAAGTACTTATGAAAGATAGACTTCTAAGCTGGTTAAACTTGGCCTTGGTGGTGGATACGTTTCTAGTTATCTTCAGCTTCTTATGGTTAATTATTGCCTTGCTAGGTCGAGCCGGTGGAGTTTCTCTAGGACTCGATATTTGGTATAAGCTTTGGCAGCCCATTTTCACACCAGCAATTGGGATCTTGATAGGGGGTGCGGTTCTTAGTAGTCTGAGCAAGCAAGTTAGCCAACGACTCTCTAAGCAAGGCTAACTCGAAACCTGATGCAAACTAAACAATGGCTACGTTTAACAGAGGTCAAACTCATCCTCATAAAGGTCTTCGTGGTAGTTTTCTTCCTCTTCAATGACTGGATCTTGCAGCACTGCTAGCTGTGCATCATAGAGACTCATCCACTGCCCTGAGGTTTTGATCGCAGATGGAGGGTCGAGATAGCGCGCGACGAACCAGGGTGGGGAGGTGGGCTGGGCAATTT
>JAUJON010000427.1 GCA_030447595.1 Thermosynechococcaceae cyanobacterium YX3bin19 | reverse complement strand
GTGGTGTGAGAGGCGTACCTCGTTACCGCTTGGTAGCGAGGCCGTCTACTCGATTACCTACCGTTATTCTTCATTTCTTTATCCTTGAATTGTATATCACGTAATCCTCGATACCGTCTTCAGTTTCCTCATCAATCAGCTCCCAATTCAATAGGTCAGCTATTTTTTTCAGCAGGTCCACATACTGTAAATATCTTATCTCCAATGTCTCTGTCGGGTGATAGAGGTGCTTTGAACCTACAATGGCAATCAAATTACATTCAGTTATGGAATCCTCCTCAGCCCAACTGTCATCAGATTTTGCATTGAGCAGAGTTATTTTAATCCATGGAAAATGGTCAGAATTTTCGTACGAGACACTTTGCGTCTCCTGAATCTGTTTAAATTCCTTCAGCCAACTCTTGATAGTTTCAACAGGCTTACTCTCAGACAGTTCAGCATCATATCGCAGGTTGAAATAGAAGTAAAACGGACTGTACATTTTTTTCAATGGTTGCCAACGGAACAACCATCCTCGCACACCGGTCCTGTTGCGGTAAGGCATTGCGCTGGGGCAAGGCCGGTTGGCGAAGGATGGGGTGTTGGGCGTAGGGCTTATTTTACGTTATTCTGTTTAAGAATTTGGTCAATTTCAACTTGACTAATCCCTGTCTCTTTTAATATGCTAGTGATAAAACCAGTTTTCCCAGCTACATACTCCTCCATATTGGTAGGATAAAGTGCGGCTAGTTGTTTTTTCAATTGGGTATACTCACTGACTTTTGCAGGATGAGCCCGTAAGTAATCGCGAAACAATAAGTGATTCCGCAAAGGAGTACTGCCTTTCAGGCAAGCATATAAGTGATGAGCCGGCCATTCTCTTTCAGAGGCAACTTGTGGTGTCTTTTCTGAGGTTCGGCCAAATGCCTCTCTTCCGACAATGCCTAAATCTCCCCGGTGCTGGTAACCCAAGGTACTAAGCTGGGCAATGACTTTTTTCATTGCAGCCTCATTTTCCACTACCAGATCTATATCAATAATAGGCTTAGCGGCTAAACCAACCACTGAGGTACTACCTACATGTTCTATCGCTAGTACCAGGTCTTGCAGGCACGCTTGATATACCAATTTGAGTTGTTCAAACGTGCTGCTCCAGCTAGGATTATATGCCTCTATTATAATATTAGTGTCACTTTTCATTCTTTTTCCTTACGCCCAACATACTAATACCCACAACTTACTTGAAAAGCGGTTAAAATTCAAATGAAGCCCTGTTTTCAATCCTGCCTGACTGTTAAAAATACACACAATAATGTGTACAATACACACTAACTTACCATTAAGCAGGCAGATAGCATAAGCCCAAAATCGGGAAACTTAGACCTGTTGCATCAGACTGTTTCTATTTTTTACCCGCATACGTTGACTACTGCGTCAAATTTAAACGTGCAGCCCCGGCAGGGCTTTCTGCCCTGAAACGTTGCATAAGGAGAAGTAAATGCCAGAGTTAAAAAAAATCCCCGGCGGGTTTTGAAAACCGGCCGGGGATCATCTAATGGTAGCGCCAATGCCCGTTTACTCCACTTCGGCTTCTTCCTTTACTTCACTGAGTGGACGGAAATTAGCGGGAATTTCAGGTTCGTCAGCGTAATACGGGAAAATTTCAACGATATTTGTAGTATTGATATCCGTAATATCAAACGGCACCAGCATAGTTTTCAGGCTTTCTTCAATCCGTTCATAGGCCTGTTTTACGTTTTCGGCCGTAATCAGCATGATATTCTGGATTTTCTTCTCCTTACCGCTCTTTTCATCCAGGGAAACATACTGCACCTTGCACTTAAACCAGATTTCGGCGTCCTCGTAGTGAAACACGTCGGCTACTTTCATCTGGCTTACACTGGTCAGCGTAAAGTCCTTGATGATACTTTCCAATTCCTTATAGATTCGGGCTTCGGCATCGGTAAACGAAACTGAATCAACCAGATACGATTCGGTGATGGTGAGTTGTTTGGCGTGTGGGGCGGGTTGGCGGTGAGGGCGTGTGGGGTGAGGGGCGGGGGGCAGCGGGGG
>JAUJON010000426.1 GCA_030447595.1 Thermosynechococcaceae cyanobacterium YX3bin19 | reverse complement strand
CGGCTCGCTTGAATGCACGTCGGATGCAAACTTGAGATCGCTTGCGTGGTATCTTGAGCGTCGAAAATGTCATTATTCAAAGGAAATCTGATGACTACAATCTCGAAAGACAATAAAGTTGTGACGCTCATCAACGTCTTTACCGTTGAGCCGGAGAATCAGCAAAGGTTGGTGGAGATGCTCGTCGAAGCTACGGAAAAGACAATGAAGAATTTGCCCGGCTTCGTCTCAGCTACCATTCATCGGAGCGCAGACGGCGTGCGAGTTGCGAATTACGCTCAGTGGCGAAGGTGTGAGGATTTTGAGGCAATGCTTAAAAATCCTGAAGCTACCGCGCACATGAAGCCCATCATGGAAATTGCAAAGTTCGACGCTCATTTATATGAGGTAGTCGAAAGTATGTCGGTATCATAGTCACCAATATAGGAGTATAGCGGGTGTGGTTCTGCCTAAAACCGCCGCCCAGCAAGTCATTGGAGATGACCGCGAGATAGCGTGGCTGCCATTCGCGAGACGCCGCGCTTGATGCGGTTCGTCGCGGCATCTCAATTCCAGCGTTATGCGGCTTCGTTGAAGCCGTTGGGGAGTTATTGAAAAGCCACTTGTCATTGCAAGCGTTAATATTAGCAGAGCAAGTTGTTCTTGATAAGTAGAAGACTGAGTTCATGCGACAGACCTACACTGCCACTTCAATTTCTCCTGAAATCGCGGAGCGGCTACGCGCCATGCCGAAAGTTGAAATTCATGTTCACGTTGAAGGCGCAACAGACGCTGAAACGTTTTACCAGATGGCGCAGAGAAATCAGGTTGAGTTACCGACGGATTCACTAGAAGCCTGGAAGTCATTTTTCGAGTTTCGCGATTTTTCCCATTTCATCCAGGTTTACACGGCAGCAGTCAAGTGTTTGCAAACGCCAGAAGACTATGCGCTGATGATTGAGCGGCTCTACAAACGGCAAGCTGAGGAAAACATTCGCTACACAGAAGCCTTCTTGAGTGCCTCGTTTTTGAAACAGAAGTTTCAGGATGACGAGATTTTGGATGCGATCGCGGCGGGGCGGGCTGCGGGCGAAGCGAAATATGATTGCCGGATTAATCTGATTCCCGATATAGCGCGTGAAATTCCAGATTCTCAAGATCACGTTCTAGAGTTTGTTATGAGAGGGAAAGAGCGGGGGTTATTTGTTGGTTTAGGAGTGGGAGGGCTTGAAGTTGGGTATCCACCGGAATTGTTTGCTGAGACTTATGCAGCAGCCCATCGGCAAGGACTCAGACTAGTTGCTCATGCAGGCGAAGCAGTCGGAGCGGAAAGCATCTGGGGCGCGGTGAATACCTTGAAAGCTGAGCGGATTGGGCATGGCATTCGATGTTTAGACGATCCCAAACTGGTAGAAGTACTCCGCCAACATCAAATCCCTTTAGAAGTGTCTCCCCAAAGCAACTACTGTCTGGGTGTTGTCAAGCCAGATCAGCCTCACCCAATCCACAAGATGGTTGATGCTGGGCTGTACTGCACAGTCAACTCGGACGATCCAGCCATGTTTTCAACGAGTTTAACCAATGAGTATTTAACACTCGCCGCACAGGGATTTAGCTGGGAGGAACTTTGGCAACTGAATTTGAATGCTTTGGAAGCAACATTTTTAGATGAAGTCGAAAAAGACAGGTATCGTGATGAGTGGGAGCAGTTCGTGCGGACAGTCAGCTAACACGGCATTGGAGCGGCGAGCACAGTCTTTTCGCTTTGTTTCTTTTCGCTTTGTTTATAGTTCTCTCAGCGCCGCTCAACTTGGTCGTTAGCTGGTTCTGCACAGAGATTTTGCACTCGCTCTTTGAAGTTACTGGTAAGTCCGAAAACAGCCAAGAGACTATCGGTTGTGGCAACGGTTGGGGTAGTTTGTGATACGAAAAGACGCTTAGGAGGTTACTCATCTGCAACTAAGAAGGGATTGAGGAACGTATGCTAGGATAGCCGCGTCCTTTCTGCGGGTTGTGCAACCTATCATGGATCTGAATGAATCACTCTCGATGTTGCAGTTTTTCCGTGCGGCAGAAC
>JAUJON010000038.1 GCA_030447595.1 Thermosynechococcaceae cyanobacterium YX3bin19 | reverse complement strand
CTGATCAAACTGGCGCATTTGGAGTGCGTATTCCACTGCTTCAGCAGTATTAGTGTCCGCTGCCAACTGGTATTGAGGCGGATCTGCTGGAGTGGGAGCGATCGCGAAAACAGCCACGTATAGCTTTGGAGATAGCCGTCGATTCAGCCGTAGTTCTTCCTGACAAAAATGGCGGCGTCGCTCCAGCGTCGAAAAGTCTAAAAAGCCAAAATTGACTGGCTTCTTGACCTTATAGCTATAGTCGCCCGTCAGTAGCACGTAGGAAATATGGGTTTGGATGAGCTTGACTGGCTGAGCCACCGGGTGGGGATAAAACCCTGGCTGCAACATTTGCTGAATTAGCGGTGGAAGCGAAGCATTCGTCATAACGCCTTAGAAAGTGGATTGAAAATAAAAAAGCCAGGGCAGCGCCCTGGTCTTACAGGTTCTCTGACCCAGCTTTAGCCTACTTCAGGGACTGCTTCTGTCTCAGATTCAGTTCCTGATTCACTGTCTAGTGCTTCTAGGTCACCAACTTCCTCAGGTTCCACAATCAGCTGCGGCGGCTGGACCGATACAATCACGCGCTCTGGCTCCTGCAGCGGGGTAGCCCCCGGGGGCAGCTCTAACTCGTGGACATGTAGGGCATCTCCAATGTTTAAGTGAGATACATCTACTTCAATTGATTCTGGAATATCGTCTGGGGGACACTCCATCTGCAGTTCCGTAAATACAGAGTCCAAAGCACCCCCTTCTTTGACACCGGGTGCCTCCCCGACGAAGTGCAGCGGCACATCAACTTCCAAGCTATCTTGAGCGGCTACTGAGAAAAAGCTTAGGTGGTAGAGATCACCTCTCCAGGGATGAGTTTGGACATCTCGCAGGAGGGCCTTACCAGCCCAGCCCGGAGTTTTAACCCGGATCAATGTGTTATTGACAACAGCATCTTTAACCAGAGTTTTAGCCGCTTTCTCGCTCAAAGTTAGAGAAACCGATTCGGCACCTTTATGACCGTACAAAACCGCCGGGATTAACCCTTCGCGCCGCAGGGCTTTCGGCTTGCTTCCGGGTACTCGCTTCTGACATTCAACTGTAAGTTCCATAGCATTTACACTGAAAATTTCAAACAAAAAATCTGCTGACCTAGACTTTGGACTCTAAAGCTGTGCCGTTAGCGTGGAGCAAAGCCCGCTTTGGCCCATGAATCGGATCTTCTACAATGATAGTCTGATCGCGACTGGCCCCGAGGGAAACAATCGCAATCGGAACCTCCATGATTTCTGCTAAGAACTTGAGGTAGCTGAGAGCCTGGGGAGGTAAGTCTTCTAAGGAGCGGCAGTGGTCAGTAGGCTGTTGCCAACCCGGTAGGGTTTGATAAATGGGCTGACAGCGAGCAAACTGTCGGGCGTTACTAGGAAAATTGTGGTAGTGCTTACCATCGATCTCATAGGCTACACAGACTTTAATTTCGGGCAACTTGTCCAAAACATCCAGCTTGGTAACCGCTAGGCAATCTAACCCGTTGATTCGCACGGCATAGCGGCCAATTACCGCGTCAAACCAGCCGCAGCGCCGCCTGCGCCCAGTGGTGGTGCCAAATTCTGCGCCGCGATCGCACAGAGACTCACCAATGTGATCCGCTAGCTCGGTGGGAAAGGGGCCTTCCCCCACACGGGTTGTATAAGCCTTGGCAACCCCAATCACCCGGTCAATCATCGTCGGGCCAACTCCGGCACCAATGCAGGCTCCCCCGGCGACTGGATTGGAAGATGTGACGTAAGGATAGGTGCCGTGGTCCAGATCTAGCAGGGTTCCTTGAGCGCCTTCAAATAAGATGTTCCGCCGTCGCTGGACTGCGTCGTAAATCTTCAGGGAACAATCAACGACGTGAGGCCGCAGCCGTTCAGCATAGGCCAGGTACTGCTCAATTACGACCTCTGGATCTAAAGGAGGTAGATCGTAGAGCTTTTCTAAAATAGAGTTCTTATAGCCAACAGCCCAACGTAGCTGTTTACTTAAGCCTTCTGCATCCATCAAGTCCAGAACCCGGATGCCAGTCCGCTCAGACTTATCCGCGTAGGTAGGACCAATGCCGCGGCCTGTAGTGCCAATCTTGTGATCTCCCCGCCGCTCCTCGGCTGCCTGGTCGATCAGGCGGTGGTAGGGCATCGTGATATGAGCAGTTTTCTGAAACCAGTAGATTTTTGAGTCGAGATATTCAGTTCTACTGGTTGATCTAACAATCAAAACTTGCGGATCAATCACCGTGCCGGAGCCAATAATGCACTCGGTGTCAGGATAGAGAATTCCTGAGGGTATAAGTGGAGTTTAGAGAGTCTGATGATCGACGACGACAGTATGTCCGGCGTTGACTCCTCCTGGTAACGAACCACCATCCGCTGATTTACTCAACAGATCAGCGATTTTGCCTTTTCCTCATCGCCCCACTGGGCTCCAATTACAACTACGTTAGCAAGAATCTCTTAAGATATTACGGTTTACACAAACCATCATTATTAACCGTGCATGAGATCACTGTCAATCTCACCTAGGACGCCGCAGCGATACCGACAGGGCAAGATGTTAAAATAAACACAATTATTTGAAATGGTTGTTAGTTTTAGAGTAGCCTTCCATGACCTCAGAGGTTTTAGTTCCTAAGCAAAAGCTGAAAAAACCCCACGCTGCAAATTCGCTATTTAGGCGATCGGGCACGGCAACCCAATAAGCGGGTATCTCAGGTCAATGAAGAGATCCGGCAGTTAATTCGCCACATGCCGCAAACAATGTATAGCGCCGATGGCATCGGTCATAGCACCCAAGTTGCTATGCAAAAGCAACTGATAGTTGTAGACTGCAGCCAGATGAGCCTGCTAACCTCTTAGTTTTGATTAACCCCGTGATTAAGAAGTTTAGTCAGATATCTGTATGGCCCAGAGAAGGCTGTCTCAGCATTCCTGGCGTTTTTATTTGATGTTAAACGACCAGCGATCGCGATCTCCTACAAAGATGATCCAAGGCCGTCACAGGTGATGCAGGCTGCTGGTCTGGTAGCGCGAGAGTAATCCAGCATGAAGTGGATCACTTAGACGGCGTTCTCTTTATCGACCGAGTGGATAACTCTCTGGCTCTGAATCAAGAACTGGCAAAGCACGGGCTTTTCCACCGGGATGTCAGGCCCTTTGTCTCCTGAATATTCCCCAATTTTTGTTTCTAGGCTGCACCCGTGACCCCTAAAAGTTCTTTATTTCTAGGTAGTTCCTGCGTTGCTTTTATTGCTGCAGTTGGCTCTATCTTTGAACTAAGCTCCGGCGTTCCCAAATTTGGTAATTTGACAACAACGATTATTCTGATTTTGAGCCTTCCCCTGGGCGCATGGTTATTCCTGGCTGCTGTTCGTGATGCCAAGGCGAATCAGTAATTTGCTAATTAGTGCGAATTGAGTGAACATTTTGCTCCCAGTTACTACCATCAAAAGGCACAATCTGAAACTGGTTGAGAACAGTTCCATCTAGACAACGCACGTTGATATCAAACGAGCCGGGATGGGAGCGCGGCCGATAAAAGGGATGAATACCGCAGATCTGGCAGAAGGTGTGTTGGGCAACCCCTGTATTAAAGGTGTAGGTTGTCAGCACCTCAGCACCCCGGAGCAAAGTAAACTCTTCAGGGGGCACAATGAGATGCAAAAATCCCTTTTTTCGACAAATGGAGCAGTTACAGTCAAATACCTCCTGCCTAGCCGTTGTCACCCGGAAGCGTACAGCACCGCAGTGGCAACCACCTTCATAAGTCGTTCGTTTGTCTCTACGCGTTGCCATGTCCTATACACCCTAGACGGCTTGAGGATTCAGTTGCATCATCTGCCAAGTCGTAAAGGTGCCAATAGGGCTCCAGAGATCATAAGGTAGTAACAACAGTGCTGCCCAGCCAGAAATTGGCCAGACAATCAAGGTCAGTAGAATTCCTAAAGCTGCACCTGTGCCACCAATCACTGTACCTGCCGTCAAGCTGCGACGTCTCAGCATCACGGGGTTGTATGAAACTGTAATAACTTCTAACAGCAGGTACAGCCCCATCAATAACCAGGTTCGTGGGGTGCCGGGGTCTTTTTCCCAGATAATCACAGCTGACCAGGCACCGCAAATAAAAATCACTGTCCAGATTACAGGAATAGCGGCCTCAAAGGTCAGCCATCTGGGACGGCGAAGGCGCTTAAACCACTCAGCATCCCGGCGCCCAACCAGGCTACTACCTGCCAAGACTAGCAAGGTTATAGCCCCAATCACCATCCATGATTTAATCATCCCTCATCCTTCACGGAGCCCTAGTACCTAAAAGCCAGTCAGCCTCTAGCAATTTTGGCATTTTTGGAAAACAGCAGGAATCAGTCTTCCGGCTCATAGCTAAAGGGAGTGTTGGCTAATAGCAAGTCAGGCAAGCCCCTAGCGGAAAATACTTCCAAAGAACTCTACCGCTTCCTTAAGAGCAGTCACTAAAACATCAATCTCTTCCCGGGTGTTGTAGAAGTAGAGGCTTGCTCGCGCCGTGGATTGAACTTTGAGGTAGCGGTGCAGTGGTTGAGTACAGTGATGACCCGCTCGGATTGCTACCCCCGCTTCGTCTAAAATCGTAGATAGATCGTGGGGATGCACGTCTCCAGCAGTGAAGGCAGCCAGTGCCGCTCTGCCTTTACCTTCCTTTGTCGGTCGAGGACCATAAATCCGCAGTTCAGGAATTGGCTGGAGTTCTTGAAATAAGTATGCCGTTAGTTCCTCTTCGTAGGCATGAATCTTGTCCATACCCAGGCTAGAGAGGTAGTCTACCGCAGCGCCCAGAGCAATCACCTCGCCAATAGCCGGGGTGCCGGCCTCAAACTTGTAGGGTAAATCGGCATAGGTGGCATGGTCGAGATAGACATCAGCAATCATTTCTCCACCACCTAGGAAAGGGGGCATGGAACGTAGCAGGTTGAGCTTGCCGTAGAGGAAGCCCGCCCCGGTTGGTCCACACATTTTATGACCGGAAGCGACCAACCAGTCGCAGTCGATGGCTTGCACGTCCAGTGGCATGTGGGGGGCGCTTTGGCAGGCGTCAACAAGGACCCGAGCACCGTAATGGTGGGCGATCGCCGTAATCTCTTCAACCCGATTAATGTATCCCAAAGTATTAGAAACATGCAGAATTGAAACCAGCCGAGTCTTGTTAGAGATTAAGGACTTGAACTGCTCTAGATTAAATTCTTCGTGCTCATTCGGTTCGACAAACTTGAGAACTGCCCCGGTTTTTTGCGCCACGAGCTGCCAGGGAATTAAATTGCTGTGATGTTCCATCACCGAAAGAATAATCTCATCTCCCGGCTGTAGGGTACTTCCCCAAGCATAGGCAACCAGGTTGATGGCTTCAGTGGCGTTACGGGTGAAGACAATTTCTTGCCGGGAGGCAGCATTGACAAACTGGGCGACCTTGTCCCGTGCCGCTTCGTAGGCATCAGTGGCGCGGGAACTTAGGGTATGCACTCCGCGGTGGACATTGGCATTGTCCTGCTCATAGTAGTCTCGCAGGGTATTGAGAACTACCAGTGGCTTCTGCGATGTCGCGGCATTATCGAGGTAAACGAGCGGTTTACCGTTTACCTGCTGGTGCAAGATGGGAAAGTCAGGGCGGGACTGAGCAGCAAGGGTTTTTTCCTGAGTAACAGTCATGGGTAGTGACACGGGATAAGAAGTGATCTGAAAGAGTGGCTTAAGGGGGTTTAACGGTTGGCCAAGACCGATGCGCCCAGAGCGTCTCGCAGAGAAGGGACAGGAATTCGCTCAATCACGTCGATTGCAAAAGCCTGAATGAGCAGGCTAAAGGCAGTACTACGGTCCAAGCCCCGGCTTTGCAGGTAAAAGACTTCCTCGGGGTCCAGTTGACCTACGGTGGCACCGTGGGCGCATTTCACATTGTCCGCGACGATTTCTAGTTGGGGCTTAGTGTCAACACGAGCTTTCGGAGACAGCAATAAGTTGCGGTTTAACTGCTTAGCATCGGTTAGTTGGGCTGCTTTAGGAACAAAGACCTTACCGTTAAATACAGCATGAGCGCGGTCGTCGACGATGCACTGTGTGAAGTTGATCACTAGTGCCGTGAGGCTGGGTATAGACGATCGCGCTGTGAGTATCTGCCACTTGGGTTCCCGAAACTAAGGTGAGGCCATTGAGAACTGTTTCTGTCTGCTCGCCAAGTTGGGTCACTTCCAGATTGTGCCGGGAAAGCTTTGCTCCTAGGCTGATGGCATTGCAGGTGTAACGACTATCACGGGCCTGGGCGATCGCGGTCTTACCGACATGAAACGCCTCTCGGTGCTCTCGCTGGATGCGGCTATGGTTAACTTGAGCATTCTCCTGGAGCCAGATTTCGGTAACACTGTTGGCCCAGTAAGGGTGAGCAATCTCCTCAGCACTGCTATCTGCTTGGGTATACTCCTCAACCAGAGTCAGAGCACTGCTTCTCTCAGCGACTACCAAACAGCGGGGATGAGTCACAATTGCCCCATTGCCTGGAAATAAACAGGAGATGAATGGGTTGTTCAACAGCTTTATTCTGGGGTACCCAGATGACGGCCACGTCCATAAAACTGGCTGTATTTAGGGCTGTAAACACCTCCCCTGAACTTGAATGCTGTCCAAGATAGGCCGGGATCGAACCCTGGTAATCACTAGGTAGCTGGGCTAGAGAACCGGCAAACACACCTGCTGGTAAGTTTCTGAGAGAGGAAAGCTCCGGCGCATATTCACCATTGACAAACACCAAACGGCTGTGAACGGCTTCGGGCAAGAGGCGTGATAGGGATAACCCTGCTACCACAACCCGCTCGCTGGGGGCTTGGAACGCCACTTGCTGTAGGGAGGACAAATCCGTGAATCGCCATTCTTCATCCCGCTTGGTGGGAATCGCCAACTGCTGCACCTGATCTGCCGCATGGTCGCGCAGTTCCGCCAGCCAAGCGCCAACCTGCAAGTTCAGAGCCTGCCGCTGGTTTAAGAGCTGGGAAAGATAGAGGTCTGGCTGGTGCAGCACAGGCTTAACCCCTTCGACGGAATTAAAAATAAGAGAACGCCAATGCTCATAATGCTCCTACTCCAGCAGCCTCTTCATCGCGGACCCATTCATAGCCGCGAGACTCCAGTTCCAGGGCCAAGTCTTTAGAGCCAGTGGTGAGAATACGCCCGCCTTCCATCACATGAACAAAGTCTGGCACCACATAGTTCAGCAATCGTTGGTAGTGGGTGATGAGTAACGTTGCATTGTCCGGCTGCGCCAGTTCGTTCACCTCCGTTAGCGACGATCTTTAGCGCGTCAATATCCAACCCAGAGTCAGTTTCATCTAGAATTGCCAGCTTTGGCTCTAGTAGAGCCATTTGCAGGATCTCGTTCCGTTTCTTCTCACCACCAGAAAAGCCCTCATTGACACTGCGGTCCAAAAAGCGGGCATCCATTTTAACCAACCCCAGCTTTTTCTGGACTAGCTCATCGAAATCAAAGGCATCCAGCTCTTCCAAGCCGTGATGTTTTGCCGAAGAGTTGTAGGCCACACGCAGAAAGTCCAGGTTACTGACGCCAGTGATCTCCAGCGGGTATTGAAAAGCTAGAAAGACCCCGGCTCTGGCCCGCTCCTCTGGCTCTAGTTCCAAAAGATTTTGTCCTTGAAAGACAATTTCTCCTTCAGTAACGGTGTAATCAGGATGGCCCGCTAGCACTTTAGAAAAAGTACTTTTACCAGAACCGTTCGGTCCCATGATGGCGTGGATTTCGCCGGCTTTAATCTCTAGGTTTACCCCTTTGAGAATAGGGGTGTTATCAATCCTCGCCGTCAGGTTTTGGACCGAGAGAATCACTTCACTGTTTTCATTGATCATCCAACACTTCCTTCCAGCTTCAAACTCAGCAGGCGATCGGCTTCTACCGCGAATTCCATGGGCAACTGGTTAAATACATCTTTGCAAAACCCGCTAATCATCATGGAAATAGCATCTTCGCTGGAGACGCCCCGCTGGGTAAAGTAAAATAGTTGGTCCTCGCCGATCTTAGAGGTAGAGGCTTCGTGCTCAACCTTGGCCGTGTTGTTTTGCACCTGTAGGTAGGGGAAAGTATTGGCCCCAGCATCGCTGCCAATGAGCATTGAGTCGCACTGAGAGTAGTTGCGGGCTCCGTCTGCCTTAGGACCAATTTTGACCTGGCCTCGGTAGCTATTGTTGGAACGTCCAGCGGAAATCCCCTTAGAAATAATCGTACTGCGAGTATTTTTACCAATATGGACCATCTTGGTGCCAGTATCAGCCTGCTGCTTGTTGTTTGTCAGGGCTACAGAGTAAAATTCGCCCACGGAGTTATCCCCCACCAGGATGCAGCCAGGGTATTTCCAGGTGATAGCGGAACCCGTTTCTACCTGGGTCCAAGAAATTTTGGAGTTCACCCCAGCACAGAGGCCCCGCTTGGTGACAAAGTTGTAAATGCCGCCCTTGCCGTTTTCATCTCCAGCAAACCAGTTTTGCACTGTGGAGTACTTAATCTCCGCATTGTCGAGGGCACCAACTCAACAACAGCAGCGTGCAGCTGGTTGGTATCAAACATAGGTGCGGTGCAGCCTTCCAAATAACTGACAGAGCTGCCTGATTCCGCCACAATCAAAGTCCGTTCAAACTGCCCTGTATCCCCAGTATTGATGCGGAAGTAGGTGGAGAGTTCCATCGGACAGCGGGTATCCTTGGGAATGTAGACAAAAGAGCCGTCACTAAACACCGCAGAATTGAGAGCGGCGTAGTAGTTATCACCCACAGGCACCACCGCTCCCAAGGTACTCTGCAGGAGCTCAGGTGTTCCTGAAGTGCCTCGGAAATGGAGCAAAAATTACCCCTGACTCGGCAAGTTTTTCTTTGAAGGTAGTTGCCACGGAGACGCTGTCAAAAATGGCATCCACGGCAACGTTTGACAGCCGCTTTTGCTCTCAGACAGGGGATGCCGAGCTTATCAAACGTTTCCAGAAGCGCTGGGTCAACTTCGTCCAAGCTGCCCAGTTTGTCTTTCTTCTTTGGCGCCGAGTAGTAAATAATGTCTTGGTAGTTGATGGGCGGATAGGTGACATTCGGCCAGGTGGGCTCCGTCATTTTTAACCACTGACGGTAAGCTTTGAGGCGGAATTCAGCATGAAGTCTGGCTCGTTTTTCTTCGCGGAGATCAGCCGGACTACATCTTCGCTGAGCCCACGAGGAATGGTATCTGACTCGATGTCAGTCACAAATCCGTATTTGTAGGGCTGATTAACAAATGTTTTAACCGTTGTAGTCATCTGGAGTGTTCTCTTCTCTTAGGTCATCAAGGTAGAAAGGGCAGGCTGTATTCAATACCCTTTTAAAGGGCGTAGAACCCATTTCAGCCAGATAGGCGTGATGGCTGTTGGCGCATTACTAGCGAAGACAGTGCTATCCCAAGCAGAGGCGACTACAGTTGCCTTAGTACTTGTCTGTCTCTGCTCTAATTTCTGCAAAGCTAATCTCCTGCTGAGTGCCAACAAAGGGGTTGTCGGGAGTTAGAAACAACATGCAGTGACATTCCTTACGCTCTCGCATGGGGACGCATGGGCAGTTCCAATAGGCAGCCTCGACCTCTGCTACTTTGTCTTCATAGTGGCGACAGGGGCATAAGGGAGAGCCATAGTCGTCTTTATGTTTAGCAAGTCCCTCAATTACAACAGCAGTTGTACCGAGATCAGAGCAAAAGTAAGTACCGGTTCGTTTGGCATAAGTCTCGGAAAAATGCCGCATTGCCTCTAGGCTCTTATCGCTTGCTTGCTGAGTTTTTTGATCTGGAGTATTCATTAGAGAGTCACTTCAGGCGACAGAGAATATATCCAAACAATTATAATTATTAAAACAACCTACTTGTTGCTTAACTTCATTTTAGGTTACTTTAGCAACAATGATGTTGTCAAAGTTAAGATGAATTTTTAGTTTCGTTCCTCACCACTGAGTGATTGACATGACGGCTACTCAGACTTCCACTAAACAGGACATCTTGCAGCAACTCCTGAAGCAAGGTCAAGCCACGACTCAGAAGCTAGCCGAAGCGCTGCACGTTAGTCCTCAAGCCGTCAGACGTCACCTTAAAGACCTAGAAGCGGAAGATTTAATTGCCCATGCCTCGATTCAGACTGGGATGGGCCGTCCTCAGCATGTCTATCAACTCAGTCGAGGAGCGCGATCGCGGTTTCCCAACAGTCACGACGAATTTGCGGTTTCACTGCTCGATACCTTAGCAGAAACCATGGGGTATGACCAAGTTAGCTCCATCCTCCGCAAGCAGTGGGAACGTAAGGCAATAGAATACCGCCAACGGCTGGGTACAGGTTCACTGCGGGAGCGCGTTAAAAATTTAGTAGAACTTCGTAGAGCTGAGGGATACATGGCGGAGTGGCATCAAGTAGATTTCCAGGACGCTAACCCTGCACAAGCGGCTCAGTTTGTGATTACGGAGTACAACTGTGCCATTTCCCATATTGCTGAGTCATTTCCCAGCGTTTGTGGGCATGAGTTGGAGATGTTTGCAGCTACTTTGGAGGGCTGTAAGGTCGAACGGACGCACTGGATCATCAACGGTGAAAATCGTTGCGGCTATCTCATCCGCTCTCAGTAAAGCCATTGCCCTAAACCGTTATCGTATCACCGACGACAGAATTACCAACAATTACAGATAGATAGTTATGAATGTTGAGTCACCCCAACCCAATCAATTTTTTACTCTCGAGGATGACAAAGCGATCAATGAGGCGCTATTGGCATCCTATGAAAAAAATCTGGCGCGAGTGGCCCTTCACTCTCTAAACCTTCTGCGGCAAATTGCTCAAGATACCGGGGTGGCGATCGCAGAGCTCAACACTCAACAAATTATTCAATGGTTTGAGAAAGAAGCCAAGATCAGGGTAGAACAAGGTTCTGAGGCCACCTTTCTCAAGTGGTAATCATGATTACTTCACGGCGGCTCTTATCATGGATAGAACCCTAAAAACCGATGCTGATACCCTGACTCCATGCTCACTCGCATCAAGCACTTAGCTGAAACCCTCGCGCCTCGCCTGATTGAAATTCGTCGTCATCTTCACAGTCATCCTGAGTTGAGTGGCCAGGAGCACCAAACCTCAGCCTACGTTGCGGGTGTGCTTTCTTCTTCTGGTTTACATATTCGGGAGACTGTCGGCAAAACCGGAGTGGTGGGAGAGGTTCAAGCGCCCGGGCAAGATCCACGGCTCCTGGCTATTCGCACAGACATGGATGCTCTGCCGATTCAGGAGGCAACGGGTTTAAGCTATGCCTCTCGTCGCCCAGGGATAAT
Organism: Thermosynechococcaceae cyanobacterium YX3bin19; assembly: GCA_030447595.1. Lineage (GTDB taxonomy): Bacteria > Cyanobacteriota > Cyanobacteriia > Thermosynechococcales > Thermosynechococcaceae > JAUJON01. The sequence goes on along the minus strand of JAUJON010000038.1, from coordinate 25,223 downwards.
GCATGCTTGCGGCCATGATGTGCATACAACGGTTGGCTTAGGAACCGCAATGATCTTGGCCCAACTCCGAGAAGAGCTACCAGGAAAGATCCGCTTTTTATTTCAACCGGCTGAAGAAATTTCCCAAGGGGCGAAGTGGATGATTCAAGACGGGGCGATGGAGAACGTGAGTGCTATTTTGTCCCTGCATGTTTTTCCCTCGATACCAGCCGGGTCCGTGGCGGTTCGCTATGGCGCATTAACAGCGGCTGCAGACAACATAGAAATTACGATTGTGGGGGAATCGGGTCATGGAGCTCGACCCCATGAAGCCATTGACGCAATTTGGATTGCCGCCCAGGTGATTACGTCCCTCCAGCAAGCGATTAGCCGTACCCAAAATCCGCTGCGACCGGTTGTTTTAACCTTTGGTCAAATTAAGGGGGCCGGGCACCGAATGTAATTGCTGACCACGTTCGCCTGCGGGGAACGGTGCGATCGCCGCATCCGGAAACGAGCGCCAGGCTGCCCCAGTGGATTGAAGAAATTGTCGCCAGTATCTGTCGTCCCTATGGGGCGCGCTACGAAATAGACTATCAACGGGGAGTGCCTACGGTGCAGAATGCTCCGGAACTCTCGCAGCTGATAGAGCTCGCTGCCCAGGAAGCTTGGGGTTACGAGCGAGTGCAGGTTTACCCGAGCCATCGTTAGGTTCAGAGGATTTTGCCCTCTACCTCAATCATGCTCCTGGGGCAATGTTCCGGCTAGGGTAGGTCAAAAGGATAAAACGAACTACCCCTGCACCACCCTCAATTTGCTATTGATGAGACTGCGATCGTCACCGGAGTTGTCACAATGGCTTATGCAGCCTGTAAGTACTGGCAGCAGTGTACTTGAATTCTGCTTAGTCCTGTAGATCCTTGCCGGATGTCCTAGCAGTAGGCAGCAGCAATAAACACCCATAAAGGCAAAGCCCACGGCGGCGCTCGCCTTCAGAAATATGTGGGGAGTACCTGAGCGGCGCCCCCCAATCAATGCGCCCAGCAAACTAGTGAGAATCAACGCCGTTGCTGTGCCGAAAAACACGGCGCGAGGTGACTTTGAGCGGCTGCTGAGTGTGATTGCTGCTAGCTGACTCTTGTCCCCTAACTCAGAGAGGAAAACCATGAGAAAACTGATTCCGAGAAGATGCCAATTCATCAGCGGTACTGCTGTTGCAACTACAGCTGTTCTAGCATGGCTCAGTCAATACAAAATAGCCCTGGCTTTTGCTGGGGTGGAAGAACTATAAGCCTAGTGCTCACTTACTTGCTGCCAAAGCTCAAATGAGACAAACAAACTAGCAGTTACCCTGTAACTCAGTCAAGCGAGTCTAAGCGGTAAAATTAATCAACGCCCTGTACTCTAAAGTCGGGATGAAGTTCTCATGAAACTATCCAAAGAAACTCTCCAAAAACGCCTCGATCACGTCTACGACGTCATTGTCGTCGGGGTGGGGCAGGGGTCTTTCCGCCGCACTCTATCTCCAGCGCTATTTGCTCTCCAGTCTTGTCGTGGAAAAGGCCGGGGTCGCTCTTTTGGATGCAAGAACTACGTAACTATTTAGGGCTGCCTCCCGAAACACCAGGGCGATCGCTGCTGCAGCAGGGGAAGCAGCACGTCTTATCCCTGGGGGGCGATTATTTGATGGGGTATGCGGAGTCCGTTGTCGACGAAGGGAGACCTTTGCGGTTCGGGTTAAAGTAGGCCGTCAAGACAACAACTACCCGATCTTCCGCTGCAAATACCTGATTGTTGCCAGCGGCCTTATCGACCATCTGCCAGTCTTGGCTGACATGCAGAATGTCTATGACTATGCTGGCTATAACCTGCGTCTGTATGATTTGTGATGGCTATGAAATAGCGAACAAAAAGTGTGGCCTGTTTGTCAACACGGAAGCGAATATCGCCACGGCCTTCGTGCTCAACTGGTTTACACCCTACATTACCGTCTTCACCCAGGGTCTTTGCGAAGTCGGTCCACAGATGCGGCAAAAACTGCAAGACCATGGATACCCACTCGTGGAAACACCGATTCGGCGTTTTGTCGGCCATGACCACGAAATGACCGGAGTAGAATTAGTCGACGGCTCCCAGGTAGCGTTAGAAACGGGGCTCGTTGCCATGGGGTTCTCATCACTACACAGATTATCTTCAGGGTTTAGACCTGGAGTGGAAGGGAAGCTGGCCGGTAGTGGACGAGATGTGTCGGACGTCCCATCCCCGGATTTTCGCGTTGGGGGACGCCAAAGTCGGGATTAATCAGGTGTCTGTTGCGGTTGCTGATGGCACCCTAGCGGCGACCGCCATTTGGCGAGAAATCCGCCGTGCCTCTCCGGCACGGCGTTGGCAGAGAACCTGCAGGTGAGCATTCCCCAAGCATGATAGTAGTGGTATCAACAGCTACAGTTGGCGGGTTCCTAACCCTTTATTCAATAGGTAGATGAATGAGGCAAAGCTGCCAGTGCGATTTGATACTTACGACCCGGAAGATTTCTACGATGAACTTTTTACCCAGAAAGGACAGCCCCGGCCTGCGGTAGTTCCGTTAATGGAAAGAATTAGTTCTTTGCCGCCAGAGTCTCCAACGACGCCAGCAGGCAGCTCAGCAGACGCTCTTTAAGTCAGGGTAACCTTTAATGTCACCGATGATCAAGGGCAAGAGCGGATTTTTCCTTGGATATTACGCCCCGAATTGTCCCGGCTCAAGAGTGGGCCTGGCTGGAACGAGGTCTGAAGCAGCGGGTCTGTGCCTAAATCACTTTCTCGGGGATATCTACAATGACCAGAAAATTCTCCAAGACCAGATTATTCCCCGCGAGATTGTGGAGTCTGCGGATGGCTTTTTGCAGCCCTGTCTGGGCCAGCAACCTCTCAGGGAGTTTGGTGCCACATTACCGGCACCGATCTGGTGCGGGACCGGGATGGTCAGTGGTATGTCCTGGAGGATAATCTGCGGATTCCCTCAGGGGTTTCCTATCTGCTGAGAACCGTCGGGTGATGAAAAGCACGTTCCCCGAGTTATTTCGGACCATGGGAATTCAGCCTGTAGACCATTACTCCAGCCATTTATTAGATATTCTCCTCTACCTGGTACCCAACAGTAGTCCCCGACCCAACGGTAGTTGTTCTGACCTCAGGCAGCAATAACTCTGCCTATTTTGAGCACTCTTTTTAGCCCAGCAAATGGTGTGGAATTAGTTGAGAGCCAGGATCTGGTAGTGGCAGACGGTTACTTGAAAATGCGCACTACCAAAGGGTTACAGCGAGTTGATGTGGTCTACCGCAGAGTTGATGATTACTTGTTGGACCCCAGGCCTTCCATCGGAATGACCCTGAGGCAATTCCTGGGCTAATGGAGGTCTACCGTGAGGGCCGGGTAGCGATCGCGAATGCAATGGGTACCGGGGTTGCCGATGACAAAGTAATCTACGCCTATGTTCCGGAAATGATCCGCTATTACCTCGGTGAAGACCCGATCTTACCCAACGTAGATACTTATATGTGCTGGGACCGGCAGCAGCAGGACCACGTCTTATGAAACCTTGACAAACTTGTGGTTAAGCCTGCCGGTGGATATGGTGGTGCAGGCCTGTTAGTCGGTCCCGCCGCCTCTACAGAAGAACGCCAGGGAGTTTGCTGAGCTCATTCAGGCCCAACCCCGCAATTATATTGCTCAGCCGACCTTAAGCCTGTCCCGTGTTCCGGCTCTGGTGCAAGACCACTTTGAAGGTTGCCGTAGACTTACGGCCTTATATTCTTTACGGTGAAGACATCTATGTCAATCCGGGTGGACTCCACCCGCGTTGCCCTCAAGAAAGGTTCTTTAGTGGTTAACTCCTCTCAGGGCGGGGGCAGTAAAGACGCTTGGTGCTCACTGACTAGGAGGAAACTTGGATGCTGAGTCGTGTTGCTGAATCGATCTACTGGCTGAATCGCTACATTGAGCGGGCGGAGAACATTGCCCGCTTTGTCGATGTAAACTTTAATTTAATTTTTTGGACTCTCCGGCGGAGTCGGCCAACGATGTGGGAACCCTTGGTTGTCACGGCTGGGGATTTGCCCTTTCCAGGAGCGCTATGGTGAGGTTACCGCAAAACGTAATCCAGTTTCTCGCCTTTGATAGTAAGTACCCCCACTCCATCTTGTCGTGCCTCCAATCCGCCCGTGAAAATGCTCGCTCTGTGCAGGAGATGATTTCTCGGGAAATGTGGCAGCAAGTAAACAGCTTTTATTTTATGGTCAGGAAGCAGCTCCGGAACAGCTACTACTGCGAGGCACGGAGTTTTTTACGCAAGTGAAGCTGGCAAGCCACTTATTCGCTGGGGTGATGGATGCAACCATGTCGCACAACGAAGGGTGGCACTTTGGCCAGATGGGAAAGATTTTTAGAGCGGGCTGATCAAACCACCCGGCTTCTGGACGTCAAGTATTTTATGCCACTGTCTGAGGCCGAAGCCGTAGGCAGCACGCTGGATCAGCTCGGCTGGATGGCGTTGCTCAAGTCCGCGAGTGCCTACGAGATGTATCGCAAGCGCAGCCAGCGAATTACACCAACCGGGGTAACAAATTTTGGTGTTGGACCGGGAGTTTCCGCGCTCAATTCGGTTTTGCCTGCAGCAAGCTGAGACATCCCTGCACCAGATTACCGGAGCACCTGTTGGCACCTGGAGAAACTCTGTGGAGCGAACTTTTGGACAGTTTGCGCTCAGAGAGCTGGACTGCTTGACGATTGAAGAAGTGACTCAAAGTGGTTTACATGAGTTTCTGGACCACTTACAGCTGCAAATCATCGAGGCGAGCAACAAAATTAAAGAAACCTTCTTTACCCCTGAAACCTACCCAGCTATTGTCGGTATGACGATAGTCCTGACTAATGATGATGGCATCGATGCACCGGGATTGCAGGCTTTAGCCAAAGCAGTCAGTGGTGAGGGGTAATCGTTGCACCCCAGCAGCACCTGTCGGGCTGCAGCCACCAAGTCACGACCAATAGTCTCATTCACATCCAGCGGCGCTCAAACGCTGCCTTTGGGATTGCCGGGACTCCCGCTGACTGTGTGAGAATTGCCCTCAGCCATCTGTGCCAGGATGTCGAATTGGTGCTTTCGGGCATTAATTCTGGCGGTAACTTGGGGGTTGATGCCTATATTTCCCGATGCACGATTGCCGCAGTGCGCGAGGCCGCCTTTCACCGGATTCCTGGCATTGCTGTGTCCCACTACCGTAAACCCAAGCGTCCGATTAACTGGGAGGTTGCCGCCCAATGGACCGCTGATGTGATCGTCAAAGCTACAAGCCACTTCCCAGCGAGCCCGGAAGCTTTGGAATGTCAATTTACCCCATCTAGAACCGGGATCTCCGGCACCGGAAATGGTATTTTGTGAACCCTGTACCCTGCCCCTACCGGCTCAATACCGGGTCGAGGGTGATTGTGTTCATTACGTAGGTGACTATGCCAGCCGCGATCGCACCCCCGGAACTGACGTGGACGTCTGTTTCTCAGGTTGCATTGCCATTACCCAGATCCAGCTCTAGTAGAGCGTATTGTTACTGAGTTGTCTATCATGAGTATCTGTGAGTCCTCCATTTCCCTCGGTTGGCTCACCCAAAAAAATGGATCTCCACATTCTTTACTTACTGGTATTCGGCTTACTCCTGCTTCTGGTCACCCTCGGATCAGGCTGGATTGAGCGCTTGCCCTGACCTATGCCCAAATCTACTTGGTCGTTGGCATTGGTCTGGGACCCCTTGGGCTTCGTCTTCGTTCAATTTCGACCCGATGCCGAATTCTGCTCGTGCAGGCTCACAGAATTTGTCGTGATTGTTTCGGTGTTTGGCTGTGGCCTAAAAGTGAATCGTCCTTTACAGCTATGGGCCTGGAATTCAACAGTGCGGCTGATTGGGTTTCTGATGCCGATTTCGATTTTTGCCGTGGCTGCAGTGGGTCATTGGCTTGTCGGTCTTAATTGGGCTGCCGCCATTTTGCTTGGCGCTATTTTGGCACCCACTGACCCAGTATTGGCTTCTGAAGTCCAAGTTTCTGATGGAGACGAGAAGAATGAGTTGCGATTTGGCTTGACCTCTGAAGGGGGTTTGAACGATGCACTCGCCTTCCCGTTTGTCTATTTTGGGCTCCACTGGCTAGAGGATAAAAATTGGCAAAGCTGGTTTGTAAAGTGGGCGGCAATTGACTTACTCTGGGCGATCGTGGCTGGAGTCATCATGGGAGTTGTGGTAGCAAAGGCAGTGGTCCGACTTGATGGCTATTTGCAAAAATTTCGGCCCGTGGATGAGATGAGGGAGGATTTTGTTGCCCTAAGTACGATTTTGCTAACCTACTCCCTGACAGAAATTGTCAATGGTTATGGTTTTCTTGCCGTTTTTGTTGCCGGGCTCGTAGTCCAGCATAGTTACTACCGGGAAAAGCAACTTTCGCAGCTTCAGTTTACAGATCAGATTGAAAAACTACTAGAGATTGGGACAATTTTAGTCTTAGGTACATTGTTGCAAGTTGGGCCTATCCTCCGGTTTGGAGGTGCAGGGCTCCTAGTAGCAGGATTACTCCTCTTTGTCATCCGGCCAGTCGGAGCCTGGGTTAGTACTATTGGCAGTCACTTCCCAGCACCAAAGCGCTGGCTGTTTGGCTGGTTCGGCGTTCGCGGCGTTGGCTCCTTGTACTATCTGTTTTATGCCTTTGGGGAAGGCTTACAGAAAACCCCAGAAGTCAGCGAGCAGATCGCTTGGATCACTTATCTCACTATCGTTGCTTCTATCATTCTGCATGGAGCAAGTGCGACGCCTTTAATAAATTGGTATGAACGGAAATTTAGGACGAAGAATCTCGGAGATCCATCTTCCGCTTAGCAATAAAGCCAAGGAATGCAGACGAAAGACGAGCTGAGTCCAATTGAGCTTGAGTGCTGTACCTAGTCTTGTTCTAGATATTTCCAGCGGCGAGGTCCTAGATAACTTAGATCCCAGAACCGGGCGATCGCACTGCCAAACTGACGAAGATGCCTGTTTCTCAGGTTGTATTGCTATTACCCAGATCCGGCTCTAGCCCGTTGAAGTAGGAGTTGAATCGGGGATTGCCAAGGCAAGTTGGTAAATCTCGCGGCGAGAGAGGGAGGTTTGCTGGGCCAGCTGGCGGCTGGCCTGGGAACGCGAAACTCCTTGGTGCAGCAACGTCTGTAGTTCAGCTTTCAAGGCTGATTCTGAGAGCAGCGGTTGGCTGCGGTGGACACCTGCAATTACCAGGGTAAATTCCCCTTGGGGATCACGGCTGGTACAGTGTGCGATCGCCTGACTGAGGGTACCGCGCCAGAACTCCTCATGAAGTTTAGTCAGCTCTCGGGCCAAGGTGAGTTCGCGCTCACCCCCGAGATACTCTGCCAAGTCTTGTAGGGTTTGCCGCAGCCGGTGGGGGGATTCGTATAAAACTAACGTGCGAGCTTCAATGGAAAGTGTTTCCAGGCGATCGCGGCGGGCTTGTCCCTTTGGGGGCAAAAATCCTTCAAACACAAAACGGGTGGGCAACCCAGAGGCACTCAGGGCCGTGATCACAGCAGTCGGTCCGGGAATTGGCACAACGGGGATGCCTTGCTCAACGCAGGCTTGCACGAGTTCAGTACCGGGATCGGAAATTCCTGGCATGCCTGCATCCGTCACTAGCGCAATGGACAGGCCCTGGGATAACCATTGCAGCAACTCTGGAATCCGGGTGCGAGTATTATGCTCGTGGTAGCTCACTTGAGGCGTTGTGATCTGGAAGTGCTGGAGCAGTTTAGCCGTGTGGCGAGTGTCTTCAGCGGCAATTCTATGAACTGCCTGGAGGCTGCGGATTGCCCGAAAGCTCATGTCTTCCAGGTTCCCAATCGGTGTGCCGACAATGTACAAAGTTCCTGGTGGCATAGCGGTGGTTAATAGCCAGACTGGCGATCGTTTAGCTTTGGTTGTGGCAGTCCCCTGTTGTAATAGTATGCTTTTGTGTCCAGGATGGGATTAGGTCAAGGAAATTAGACATTGTGAATCAGATATCGCCAGATTAAAGAAGTTATTAGAACTTTTAGCAAAAAATAAGTCTGAGGGGGGAATCGTGGTGCTACTCATGTTTTAAGATCTGTGCTATTCATATCTCATGAATTGCCTGAAGTACATGCTTTCAAGCTTGGTGCTTAGCCTCTAGTGGTCTCAGTTTCAGAGGTCAGTCGGGTGCAAAGCTGTTAGGCCCTCAAGTAGCAGTCAGACACGTCAAGTTAATACGAAAAGCTAATGAATGAAACTTCCCGAGAAATCTCCAGTGGGGCGCTGCTTTTTGCCCAGGCTGGTGACCCTCTTCAAAATATTACAGGCGAGCTGAGTCGAGCAGTTCCGAACTTACTGTATGCGATCTTAATTCTAGTCATTGGTTGGCTAATTGCTATCATTGCCGCGTCAGCAGTGAAGGGAATCTTACAACGGACCAATCTAGATAATCGTCTGGCAGCTTCAATTACAGGTCGCTCAGATGGACGGACGGTCACCAACATAGAAAGCTGGGTGGCCAGCGCTGTTTTTTGGATCATTATGATCTTCGTCATAGTGGCCTTCTTACAGCGGCTTCAGCTCGATGCGGTCTCAGAGCCACTCAATGACTTTCTCGGTCAAATCTTTGCCTTCTTGCCGAAACTAGCCGGGGCAGCGATTTTACTGGGAGTCGCTTGGCTGATCGCAACTTTAGCGAAATTCCTCCTAACCCGTGGGCTACAAGCTTTTTCTTTAGATGAAAAACTGAACCAAGCCGGCACCCCAAGGACGACGGGGAGCCGGATGGAACCGCCCACGGGTACTGCAACCGGAACAACCCAAAGCCAGCTCAATGAACCCACTGGTGGACCATCAGGAACATCAAGTCCATTTTTGCTCAGCGATACCCTGGGTAATGCCCTGTACTGGTTCATTTTTCTACTATTTCTTCCCGCCATTCTTGGGACTTTAGGACTCCAAGGGCTACTGTTACCAGTCCAAAATCTCCTCGATCAGATTCTCGGTATTTTACCCAAAGTCCTGGCCGCTATATTGATCGGTGTGGTCGGCTGGTTTATTGCCCGGATTGTGCGGCTGATTGTAACGAATTTATTAACGGCAACCGGTGTTGATCGGCTGGGCCGAAAATTTCGGCATGAGCCAAGCAACCGGAGGCCGAGGCCTCTCCTGGTTAATTGGTTATATTGTCTACGTTTTAATCTTGATTCCGGCGGCGATCGCTGCGCTCAATGCTTTGCAGCTTGAGGCAATTTCAGAGAGCCAGCCACTGCCATGCTGCAGCAGATCCTCAATTCGCTGCCGCTGATTTTTACGGCTGCTTTAATCTTGGCGATTGCCTACGTTATCGGCAAGTTTGTTGCTGACTTAGTCACTAATATCCTGACAAGTCTTGGTTTTGATAATGTGTTTCACTGGTTGGGCGTTCAAGAAAGACCCGGTAGGCCAGCAGCTCCGGCTCCCAGACCCTCACCCGGAACAACAACTAGACAATTATTCCGCTGACCCCTCCCTCAATCCCCCAGCTACTGGGCTTAGTGAGCCTACTCCAGGGACAGCCCCAGCGACAGAAGCGGCATTACAGAAGCTTACAAACTCCTCTCGAAATCGTTGGCATCGTTGTCCTAGTTGGCATTATGCTGTTTGCCACCGTCACAGCAACCAATGTCTTAGGGTTTGAAGCACTGACGGTGATTGTCAGCGGCTTGATTTTGATTCTCGGCCGTATCTTGGCCGGTCTGGTTGTGTTTATGGTCGGTCTTTACCTTGCTAATCTTGCCACCGAATACCTTTAGCTCTGGTAGTGGTCAGGCAAATATTCTCGCCCAGACTGCTCGAATCGCGATCATTGCCCTTGGTATCGGCGATGGCGCGCTGCAGCAAATGGGTATTGCCAGCAGCATTGTGAATCTTGCCTTTGGCTTGCTTTTGAGCGCGATCGCGGTTGCGTAGGCTTTGGCCTTTGGCTTAGGTAGCATGGATATTGCTGCCGGAGAGGTCAGAGGATGGCTAGATTCATTCAAGCGTAAGGGTGGCAGTTAGTCCTTAAAGCAAACTTTTGCACCCTGCCCATCTAGGGCGTTAATTAAAAAACTTTCCTTGATTGCCACAAGGAAAGTTTTTTTACAAAGAACAATGAAAAATCCCAGCGATCTACTAGAGAACCCTGCTAGCAGTTAGAAGTAACAGGCTCAAAGCTGCCTTTTGACCGCCGCTTGCGCCTGCCAGTAAGCCTCGATACGTTTGATAAAGGCGCTGGGTTTTTCAGCATAGATTCGCTCTCCTAACAGCCTAGCCGACTGCTGCACAATTCGCCCCTACGGCCTTCAAATCAGTTCAACCAAGGCTTCCGGTTCGGTTCCAGATACCCCACGCTGCTCTTCCAGAAACAGATGCAGCACACCCAGGTCGTGGTCATCGCCTGGAATACCAATTCCATCATCCCTAACCTGCACCTGCAGGTAAGCAGTGCTGCTCCGGGAGAGAGATTGCAAACTGAGACAGACTTTACCACCTGGTGGTGTGTACTGAATCCCGTTGCTGACCAAATTAGTAAACAAGCGCACAATTTGATCATAGTCACCGGGAAACGTGAAAGGGTCTTCCCCAGGAATGATGGCATTACTGGTAGGTTCATCGAAATCTAAAGTCAGGGTAATGTCCTTGGCGCGGGCAATCGCCTGCTGTTCCTCGACCACTTCTATGAGCAGCGCATCCAAAGGGCACGGCTGGAACTGAGACTGGGCGATACTGCTATCCTGCCGGGCTAGAAACAGCAGGTCATCCACCAGTCGTCCTAGGCGGCGAGTTAGGCGCTCGATGACTTCTAACTGCTGCCGTTGCTCTTGGGGATCAGCCTGGGGGTCAGCTAAGGCAACTTGCACATTGGTTTGGATCAAGGCGATGGGATTTCGCAGTTCATGGGAGGCATCAGCGGTGAACTGCTTCAAGCGTTGATAAGATTCGCGGATCGGTTCCATCGCCAGTCTTGAAAGGAACCAGCCCACAGCGGCAACTAAGCCAATGATGAGTATAGCGCCCACTATTAGATCAACGATTAATCGCTGTGTCGGTTTGGTCACCTCAAACCAGGGGTGGCTGACCCGGAGATATCCCAAGACTTGCCGCCCAATTTGAACGCTTGCCGTTACCTGTCGCGCTAGACGGTCATGGGCTAGGTGAACCGTTTCGCCCTTGGCGTTGAGGTGAATCGGCAGATCTGAAGCTTCAGATAGGGTCGACCACAGTAACTTTCCGGTGGGGCTGAACCACTCTAAATCAATGTGATCATCTTCCACAACTTCGGAATTGCTACGAAAGCTGGCTTCTAGATTGACTTGATAGAAACGACTGGTGGAATTCAAGGAGGCATCTGGCTCTAGGACTAGCGATCGCTCAACGACTTCCACCACATGGCTGAGGGTGTCATCAATCCGCTCAATTAAAGTGCTGCGAACATAGACGTAGAATCCTGTAGCAAAGAGTAGTAACAGAACCGCAGTAACAGCTGCGTACCAAAGTGCAAGACGGCGGCGGGTGGCTTGAAACATTGAGGGAAGCTCAAGCAACTAGGAATATTTGGATGCTAGCAAAAAGGTAAATATCATTTTTCCGACACCCTGTGATACCCAAAACTGTATGTCAGTCCAGCCGCGGCCTTGGGCCCCACAATGTCAGAGGTTCGCCAGGTAGCAAGCCGCGGGGCAGCGACCCTAACGATGAGCTACTCGCTCACACCGTCCCCTTCCCGTAGCCTTAGGAATCAGGTTAGGAGCATCCACGGCAATCATCTCCGGATGTCCAGACGGTACCCAGGTACTTACCTAAATTAGAACACCCACGACATTAAGCTGCGGGGCCAGGAAGCATGGGAGTCAGCAAAAGCCATCTCATTGATAGCCCGGAGGTTAGATGCCGTTTTTGGTAACGGGAGTAAAGATAAATGTTTAAGACTATAAGTACTCCCAATAACTATGGCAACTGAAAATCAAGACAAATTCAATATTACTGAAAAGCTCAATAAGCAGCCTGAAAACAAACAGGAGCTTAACCGTAAAACCTCTTTGCAATTTATCATCTCTGTTTCAATCGGAGTTATCGTGCTTGTTGGTATTGTTGCTTTTGGTTATTTCCGGCTTCTTCGCGTATAAGATCCCTGATTGCTCCAGCGTCTGAGAACATCGACTCAACGGTGTAGTTTGTTTGGCTGAGTAAGGGTTAGGTAAGCCGATGGTGAAACAAGCCTACACGGTTTTTTAGGCAATTTTGCCCAAAGCTCTGTTTAAGAGAAAACTCCTCCTAGTTTGGATTAGGAGGAGTTTTATTGTCTAGATAGGTAACTAACTAGCTAGGCTGAACTGCGAACATGTCAACTGGCAGCCGCTTGAACGTCAGACGCTCGTTTTGGACATCAACAAAGATCATGTCACCTTCATTGAATTCGCCACGGAGAATCTGCTTAGCAATTTGGGTTTCCAGTTCCCGTTGAATGGCTCGCTTCAGGGGACGCGCACCATAGACCGGGTCATAGCCTACCTCGGCTAGGAAATCTAGAGCGGCATCAGAGAGCCGCAAAGACATCTTGCGGTCGGCCAAGCGCTGCTCCAGGCGCTGGACTTGCAGTTTAACAATGTGCCGGAGTTCGTCTTTGCGGAGACTGTGGAAGATGATCACCTCATCAATCCGGTTCAGGAACTCTGGCCGGAAACTGTTCCGCATTGACTCCATGACGCGCTCGCGCATTTCTGGGTATCGGGAGTCATCGCCAGCTACATCTAGAATGTACTGGGAACCAATGTTGCTAGTCATGATGATCACGGTATTTTTGAAATCTACCGTGCGGCCTTGAGAGTCAGTAACGCGGCCATCATCGAGAACTTGTAGCAGGATGTTGAATACATCCGGGTGAGCCTTTTCAATCTCGTCAAACAGGATCACTGCGTAGGGACGACGGCGAATCGCTTCAGTGAGTTGGCCGCCTTCGTCGTAGCCGACGTATCCCGGAGGTGCCCCTACCAAGCGAGAAACGGAGTGTTTCTCCATGTACTCGGACATATCGATCCGCACCATTGACAAGCGACGTGACCAATTGTTGCTTCAACTACCCAGCGTTTGGTTTTGCCATTATCCGCACGCTTCGAGCATCCAACGCGTATAAGATCCTTCGTGATTGCTCCAGCTCGTCACAGAACATCGACTCAACGGTGGTGTCGTTTGCGAGATTTGTTTTGCCGTTCTCACTGAGTAAGCCGGTTCAGTCCTCCCGGATAGTCCGATGGCAAAACAAAAAACCTATAACCCGGAGGTTCGGTTTTTTAGGCGATTTTGCCCAAAGCTCTGTTTAAGAGAAAACTCCTCCTAGTCCAAATCTTTGCAGAGGAGTTTTGGTATTGTTGCTTTTGGTTGTTGCAGATGGATCTGGTAACTAACTGGCTAGTAAGCCGATAGCGAAACAAACCTACACAAGTTTTTCAGGCAATTTTGCCCAAAGGCTGTCTCCTCCTAACTGGCTAGCTGACGCTTGAACGTCAGACGCTCGTTTTGGACATCAACAAAGATCATGTCACCTTCATTGAACTCGCCACGGAGAATCTGCTTGGCAATTTGGGTTTCCAGTTCCCGTTGAATGGCTCGTTTCCAGGGGACGCGCACCATAGACCGGGTCATAGCCTACCTCCCAGGCTAGGAAATCTAGAGCGGCATCAGAGAGCCGCAAAGACATCTTTTGGTCGGCCAAGCGCTGCTCCAGGCGCTGGACTTGCAGTTTAACAATGTGCCGGAGTTCGTCTTTGCGGAGACTGTGGAAGATGATCACCTCATCAATCCGGTTCGGGAACTCTGGCCGGAAACTGTTCCATCGACTCCATGACGCGCTCGCGCATTTCTGGGTATCGGGAGTCATCGCCAGCTACATCTACCGTACTGGGAACCAATGTTGCTAGTCATGATGATCACGGTATTTTTGAAAATCTACCGTGCGACCTTGAGAGTCAGTAACGCGGCCATCATCGAGAACTTGTAGGGATGTTGAATACATCTGGGTGAGCCTTTTTCAATCTCGTCAAACAGGATCACCGCGTAGGGACGACGGCGAATCGCCCGGTGAGTTGGCCGCCTTCGTCGTAGCCAGACGCTCCCGGAGGTGCCCCCTGCAACGAGAAACGGAGTGTTTCTCCATGTACCGGACATATCGATCCGCACCATTGCTTCTTCAGTGTCAAACAGGTAGGCGCCAGCGCTTTGGCTAGCTCAGTTTCGACACCCGTAGGTCCGAGGAAGATAAAGCTGGCGATCGGGCGGTTAGGGTCAGATAGACCCGCACGGGAGCGCTGAATTGCATCTGCTACGGCTGTCACGGCCTCGTCTTGACCAACCACCCGCTGGTGCAGTTCATCCTCCGGGTGCAGTAGTTTTTCCATCTCCGACTGCACCAGTTTGGTAATCGGAATGCCCGTCCATTTCAGAGATAATTTCGGCAATATCGGCTTCTGTCACTTCTTCACGTAGCAGCGATCGCCCGCTGGTTTTGAGCCTGGGCCAGATTTCTGCCTGTTGCAGTTGCCGCTGTAAATTGGTGAGCTTGCCGTACTTCAGTTCGGCGGCTCGATTAAGGTCATAGTTGCGCTCGGCCTCCTGGATCTCTACATTAGCGCGGTCGATCTCTTCTTTAATGGCTTGAATTTGATCGATGACCTGCTTTTCAGACTGCCAGCGGGCATTGAGGTTGGCTTGCTCTTCTTTGAGATCCGCCCAGTTCTTTATCCAGCCGCTCCAGGCGATCTTTAGCAGCCGGAGAAGTTTCTTTATGGAGAGACAGCCGCTCCATTCTAGCTGGAGAACCTTGCGGTCGATCTCGTCTAGTTCCTCAGGCTTGAGGTAATTTCCATCTTCAGCTTGGCGGCTGACTCATCCACCAGGTCAATTGCTTTATCCGGCAAGAAGCGATCGCTGATGTAGCGGGTGGAAAGGGTTGCCGCCGCAACCAAAGCACTGTCGAAATCTTCACGCCGTGGTGAACTTCGTAGCGCTCCTTCAGTCCCCGGAGGATAGAAATTGTGTCTTCAATGTCGGGCTGGTCCACATAAACCTGCTGGAAGCGCCGCTCTAGGGCTGCGTCTTTTTCGATGTACTTGCGGGTATTCATCGAGAGTAGTGGCCCCAATACAGCGCAGTTCTCCTCTAGCCAGCATTGGCTTGAGCAGGTTTCCGGCATCCATTGCCCCCTGGGTAGCCCCGGCACCAACGACAGTGTGGATTTCATCAATAAAGAGAATAATTTGCCCCCGAGAGTCGGTGACTTCCTTGAGCACCGCCTTCAGACGCTCTTCAAACTCACCCCGGTACTTGGCTCCGGCAATCAAAGCCCCCATATCGAGGGCAACCAGTTGGCGATCGCGCACACTAGGATATCCCGAGCAACAATCCGCTGGGCCAAACCTTCGACAATCGCGGTTTTACCGACGCCGCCCACCAATCAGCACTGGTTATTTTCGTCCGGCGAGAGAGGATCTGAATCGTGCGCCGAATCTCATCATCCCGGCCAATGACTGGGTCTAGCTTACCTTGACGGGCCAGTTGGGTCAGGTCACGGCCATACTTCTCTGGAGCTTCGTACTTGCCCTCTGGGTTTTGATCGGTCACTTTTTGACTACCGGGCGATCCGGTCAATAATTCCTGCAATTTGGCTTCATCTAAGCCAAACTCTTGTAACAGTGCTTTGCCAAAGCGGTCATCTTAGCGTAAGCCAAACCAAATGCTCAATGGAGATAAACTCATCGCCATACTGCTTACGATAGTCCTCTGCCCGGTTCAGTAACGTATCTAGGCTGCGGCCCAAGTAAACCGAAGCGCTGGGACTGGCAAGCTTCGGCTGGCGGCTGATAAACTCATCCGTGCGATCGCGCAACCGCTGGACCGGAACATTTGCTTTTGTAAAAAAGCTGCTTGCTAGCCCTCTTGCTCTAGAAGGGCCTTCATCAGGTGTTCACTTTCAATTTGTTGCTGCTGGCTCTGCTTGACGATCTCCGGAATTCGAACAATCGCCTCCCAGGCTTTTTCGTCTGACTGATTGGGGTTGGTAGGTTGCATCGTTCACTTCCCCTCTGCGCACACATTAGGTTCATCTTGTTACTGCCATTGTAAGCAGCCTTACTGCAACCTATCTGGATCAGTCTCTTCTCCTGTCCATAGGTATTTGCCACACCTGCAGCCCAATACCTGATTGAGATGAAAGTTGTTCACCTTCAACGTAGCCATTAGCAGAAACCGATGGATTCAAGCTGGAAAACGTGATTCCCTGGGGCGCTGCCTGCAGGAGTACATCCGCATGTTTAGTCTGACTAAGCGCGACTTGCAGTTGGCAATTCTCGACTGTGCCAGTGGGCTCAAGTAGCTTCAATGCAGAAATGACCGCCAAAGGCTACAAAGTGATTTCCTGCGATCCGCTCTACCAGTTCACGGTAGAAGAAATAGCCAAGCGGATTCAGGAAGCTTCTCCAGCAGTCTGGCAGGGGTGCAGGCAAACCAAAATCAGTTTGTCTGGCGAGATATTCAGTCACCGGAGCAACTTGGAGAAATCCGGATGGCGGCGATGCAGAAATTTCTTGAGGATTTTCCCTCTGGGTTACAGGAGGAACGCTATCTAACCCATGAGTTACCTGATTCTACCCTTCCAAACAGGTCAATTTGATTTGGCCCTGTGCTCCCACTTTCTGTTCACCTATTCTGACCAGCTTTCAGCAACCTTTCATTTAAACTCTGTATTGGAAATGTGCCGGGTTGCCAAAGAGGTGCGAATTTTCCCTTACTGGTCAATATGACCGGAGAGCTATCGCCTCTGCTGCAGCCAGTGACCAGTGCCCTCAGGAACCAGGGCTATCAGGTGGAAATTAAACAGGTTCCTATGAATTTCACCAGAAGGTGGCAACCAACTCTTACGGGTGCGATCTCTAGTTGTTAGGGAGTCGGTTGAGCCGTGTGTCTGGATTTACAAATGATACTGGGTACTGGTTGTGCAGCAGGCGCAGTGCCAGTTTCTCCTGGCTGCAGGAATACAGCCGAGGTATCCACTCGGGATTCTGCCGGTTGTTCGCTTGTACCGATAGTCCGTTGTTCCAGAACTAGAACTAACAACTGCTACAGAGCAGCTTCCAGCACAGCAGACTTATCAAAAATCACTCGCAAATCTGGGAGTTGTTTGATCTGATCTTTGTATTGAGGCGGCGCCAAGCTGGTAGCTGATTGAAATAGAGGTTTAGCATCTAGCTTCAGCCTTGCCCTGCTGCTGAAGCAGCAAGGCTTTACCCAAAATCGGGCGAAAGTCCTGTTTGTTCGTCTCACTCACCTCGTTATAAAGGGTGATCGCCTCCTCGTAGCGTTTTTGTTCAGCATAGACCTGACCCAACAGAAGCTGAACTGATGGGACATCGACGCTGCCAGATTTAAGCTGATTCGCTTGGGGTGCCGCCTTGATTGTGTCTTGCAGCAGGCCAACTGCCGCCTCGGGACGTTGCTCCTGAATGAGTAATCCCACAATTCCTTGCAGGGCATTCATATCTCCTGGCTTGGTCGCAAGAACAGTACGATAGGTCTGGGCTGCGGCTTCACGATCGCCAGTTTGCTGCTGGGCTTGCGCTAACAATACAGCGTATTGAGTTTGCTCGGGATTGAGTTTAACCAACTTTTCCAGGGGGTCAATCACGGTTTGACCTCCCTGATGCCCAACTGCACCATCCGCAAGCGAGCCTCCAGCAGTCCTTGCAGCGCTACCTGGTTTTCAGGTTCCCGCTCTAAGACGAGTTCGTAGCCCTTTTCCTGGGCCTGGAGTTCTGATTTTTGGGCGCTGGGTGTTGCGGCTGCGGACGTTGCTGGGCTTCCCGTGACAGCCTGGTTTTCTTTGATGGCGCTAAAGATGGGAATAATCGAAAAGCCGACAAAGGCAAGCGCTGCCACAATGAGGATAACTTTGACGATCGGACTGCAGGATTTTTCCACCACAAACCTGGTTTGAACTCTGATGCTATGTTATCAATCCCAACACAATCCTTGATTCCCCTGCCGGGTCAAGTGATCTTGGTTACGGGTCCAGCTCGTTCTGGTAAAAGCGAATGGGCCGAGTCGCCAGCAGCCCAGTCTGGACATGCTGTGGTCTATATTGCTACCTCTCAAGTGGATACAACTGATCTCGAATGGCAGGCGCGAATTGCCGTACATCGGCACCGGCGGCCAGAACAATGGAGGACGCTAGAAGTACCTACTGAGTTGTGCCTGGTGATTCAGCAAGCTTCTGAAACCACCTGCCTGCTAGTTGATTCCCTAGGGACTTGGTTAACCAATCTGCTGGACCAGGATAAGAAACACTGGGAGCAGACCCAACAAGCCTTATTACAAAGCCTGCGGCAGGCCCGCTGCTCAGTAATCTTGGTGGCAGAAGAAACGGGCTGGGGCATTGTTCCCGCCTATCCCTTGGGTCGCACTTTCCGTGATCGCCTGGGTGGTTTGATTCGACAAGTGGGCGCGATCGCCAATCCCGTCTACCTAGTGACTGGGGGATATGTCCTCAACTTAAGTGATTTAGGTGTTCCCCTGGAAAGACCAAAACTGAATTGATCAACACAAAACTGCCTACGGTAGCATAGGAGTATCTACAAGACCCCGAATCATGGCCTCCAGCGACCAAGTCAGACAGTATTTAGCCTACTGGTTTCAGTTAGGTAAGCAGGTGCTGCTTCAGGGGGTGTAAAGCGGTGCTGCCTCAGCCGGTGATCGCGGGCGATCGCTACAGTGACTCCTTTGAAGCCTGCTGGCAGCAGATCCAATCACCCGATTCTGGAGACTGTTACCTGGAGGGGACTGAGCAAACGATTGCGGAGCTGTTGTCCGACAGGTGGGAAGTTACCGATTGTGCCCGCTGTGCCATGCCTGTGCCGATGCGTAGTATTGGTATGAATGCTTTGGAATGTCCCTGTATTGACCTACCAACCTGGCCAAATACCGAGCTACCCCAGCCGCGCCCTCCCCGTGAGTAGTGCAACCCGCTTAGCGGCAATTCGAGAGCGACTTCATTCATCCGCTGCAAATTCTGAGGCCTAATCTATCAGCCGGGAGCGCTGGGTTAAAATTTATTCACTCCTCTTCCGAGCTGTCGTTATATCGCAAGCTAGCTGGCTGCCAGAGTAGTCGTAAGACGGCGACACCGAGTAGGCCGGCGCTGACGCCGAAGGCCAGAATCACTCCTAGCGGCAACTCAATAGTCGGAACCAGAGAAATTGAATGGCAACGGCTGTTGCATTTTGAACCGATAGAATCGCGATCGCAGCAATCCAGAAACTCAGTATTGAGTAGAGAACGAGCATTATCATCGTGACTGCTCCCAGGTCTTGAAGGTTTATAAAAGATAAACGTGGCGTCTCAATCACAGGCTTAAATCCTTCAATTGAAGGTTCAAAACTGCCTGTGAGCGCGTTAGGAGTTGGCACTACGGAGTTGAACGGTTTCAGCAAAAATCTTCTGCTCTAGTACATTAGTACATATGTACTAGATTCGGATCCAGGTCTAGACATTAGTATCCCATCGTCTTAAGAATTCAGTTGTTTTACAAGGAAAAGGACTCATGGCCAGACAGTTGAACATCCTGTCTCAGGAAAAGTGATCACCACTGCCCTGCATACAGAGATGCAACAGTCTTACCTAGAATATGCCATGAGTGTGATTGTCGGGCGGGCCTTGCCTGACGTGCGAGATGGCTTAAAGCCGGTGCATCGTCGCATTTTGTACGCCATGCATGAACTGGGGTTAACCCAGATCGACCGTTTCGTAAATGTGCCCGGGTTGTGGGGAGATGTTTTAGGAAAATATCATCCCCACGGTGATCAGGCGGTCTATGATGCGCTAGTCCGTTTAGTGCAAGAGTTTCCAGTCGCTTTCCGCTACTGCGGGGCCATGGCAACTTTGGTTCCATCGACAATGACCCCCTGCAGCGATGCGCTACACGAAACGTCTCGCACCCTTGAGCCAGGAAGCTCTCTTGAGCGAGATCGGTGAGGCGACTGTAGACTTCATGGGCAACTTTGATAACTCTCAACAAGAGCCTGTGGTGTTACCGGCCCAGTTGCCTATTTTGCTGCTGAATGGTAGCTCCGGCATTGCCGTGGGTATGGCAACCAATATCCCACCCCACAATTTAGGGGAATTGGTCGATGCGTTGATCGCCTTGATCGACAACCCGAATCTGTCCGTTGAGCAATTAACGCAGTTTATCCCGGGACCGGACTTTCCCACAGGGGGGAAATCATCGGTACTACGGGGATTCAGGAAGCCTATGCGACTGGGCGCGGCAGTATTACCCTGCGGGGCATTGCTCAAGTTGAAGAGATTCGTCTGGCCGAGGCCGCCAACGTCGTAATGGAATCGTGGTCACGGAATTACCCTACCAGGTTAACAAACCGGCTGGATTGAAGAAATGGCTGACCTGACGAACCAGGGACGCCTCGATGGCGTACCGATATCCAGGACGAAATCGCGAAGGGATACGGGTGGTAATTGAACTGAAGCGAGAAACCCAACCTCAGGTTGTTCTTGATAACCTCTACCGGCAGACGCCGCTGCAAACTAACTTTGGGGCAATCCTGTTGGCTCTAGTAGACGGGCAGCCCCAGCAAATGTCACTCAAAGAGTTGCTGCAGCAGTTCTTGAACTTCCGGGAGCAAACCCTAATTCGGCGCTATACCCCTGGTGGAACAGCGTCAAAGTCGGTTACACCTGCTAGAGGGGTTGCTGAGCGCCCTGGCGCACCTCGATCAGGTGATTGATATTCTTCGCAACGCAGCGGACGGGACAACTGCTAAAGCCGCGTTACAAACCGGAGTTGAACTCAAAGACGCCAGGCTGATGCGATCTTAGCCATGCCGCTGCGCCAAAGCACGGGCTGGAGCAGCAGAATCTCAAAGCGAGTTTGGAGAATTAACCCACGAGATTGGTGAACTTCAGAAGGTACTAGAAAATCGCCAGGAGCTGCTCAAGGCACTGAAGAAGAGTTGCGCGGTCTGGAAGCGGAAACCGCGGCGATCCGCGTCGCACCCAGATTCAATTAGAAGCGGTTATTAACCGTTGGAGAAGATTTAAATCTGAATCAGGAGGTGGTGATTGAGATTACTCACCGGGGATATATTCGCCGTCTCAATGGACGATCTACCCGAAAAACCAAACCTGATCGGGGAATTGTGGAGGCGAAAGACACTGTTGTGACTAGTGAAGCAACAAAACTATCCGCAGACTGCTGGTATTCACCGGCAGTGGCAAGACACCATCCAAAGTCCAGGATATTCCTACCACAGCCGGGCGAGCGGGGCAGACCGCTGGTGACTCCTCCTGCCAGACACTGCTCAATCAGAACGGGTTGTCGCAAAGCCATTTTCGGTCTGATTATCCAGAAACGGTTCAGTCATCTTATTAACCCAACAAGGCCGGATCAAGCGGGTATTACTTTCCGAGTTTGCTGAGCTAACGGGTCGGGGTTGAGTGCTTTAAAGCTGAAGGATGGTGATGAATTACTCTGTGCTGGCTTAGCCACAGTAGGGGTTGAAATTGTCATTGCCACTTCTGGCGGACGGCTGCTGCGCTTTCATGTCGATGAACTTCCCATAGCCAGCCGTACCACCCTAGGGGACCAGGCACTGCGACTGCATAAGCAGGAACAGCTCGTCGGATTTGTTACCCTTCACCCCAATGACAACTTGATACTAGTGTCCCAGTCCGGTTACGGCAAACGGATTCCCGTTAGTGTCCTTCGTCCCGCCCATCCGGGGGATATTGGTACTCACGCCTTACAGCTCACCACGAAGACGGACGCTTTAGTAGCGATTGCCCCAGCTCTAGCTCAGGCCGAGGTGTCCCTACTGACCGATGCCAATCGTGCTGCCCACCTAGAAATTGAGACCATTCCCCTGTGGGGGAAAGAGGGACCGGGCGATCGCGTCTTGAAAGCCAATCGTGGCGAGAAAATTATTGCGGTTACCGTCACGCCATCTGCATCAAATCTGGAAGATTCTTAGTAATTGACCAGTAATTGTCCTGTGGATCAGGCAAAATAGCCTCAAGGTCTAGGGAGTGATTAACAATCGTGGCGCAGGTTGTCTTAGAGAATGTTTATAAAAGCTTCTCAGCTCGAAAAGGTGAGCGGGCAGATGCCCCCGTAGCGGTCGAACCCCTGGTCTCGCCAGTGGATCAGACAGGATTGGTTGCCGGTAAGCCTACGCCAACAGCCACAACGGTGAGTGTTCTGCGGCGGATTAACCTGGCAGTGCAGGATGGAGAATTCATGGTGCTGGTGGGTCCCTCTGGCTGCGGTAAAAGTACCTTACTGCGTTTAATTGCCGGGCTGGAGCAATTAACCGGGGGCAACATTTGGGTCGGTGAAACCCAGGTCAATGATTTACCCCCCAAGCAGCGGGATATTGCCATGGTCTTTCAAAGCTATGCCCTATATCCCCATATGACCGTTTACAACAACCTAGCCTTTGGATTGCGACGGACGCTCACAGGTATCCAGTCTAAATCCAGGCTGCCTATCTGGGCCGAGAATTTTTTTGTTTCGACAACGCGATCGCTGCCGAAGCCGCTGCGGTATCGCTCCCACCGTGAGCGGCTGGTGGATCAACGAGTGCGGACAGTCGCTCAGATGCTGCAGATTGATTCACTGCTGCAGCGACTCCCGAAACAACTATCTGGGGGGCAGAAGCAACGGGTGGCGCTGGGACGAGCTATGGCCCGCGCTCCTCAGGTTTTCTTAATGGATGAACCCCTCTCGAACCTGGACGCAAAACTGCGGGCGGAAACCCGGGCCCAGATTGTCAAGCTCCAGCGCCAGCTAGGAACAACGACAATTTACGTAACTCATGACCAAACGGAAGCCATGACTATGGGCGATCGCATTGCCGTGATGAATGCCGGTCAAATTCAGCAACTTGCGACCCCCTTAGAGCTTTATAATCGACCGGCGAACCGATTTGTGGCAGAGTTCATTGGTTCACCCCCGATGAACTTTCTGACTGTGCAGGTGCAATCACCCTGGCTGCTCCATCCCCAATTTAAGCTGGCCTTGCCAGAGATTTGGGCGGCAGTTCTCCAACAGTATGAAGGAAAATCTCTCCTCTTGGGCATCCGGCCAGAACATCTGCACTTAGGCGAGGCTAACGAGCAGAATCTGCCAGTTCAGGTTGAACTAGTGGAGGCACTGGGGAATGAAACCTACTTATCTACGGCTTTCCAGCAACCTGCAGGGGATACCTCCCTGGCGCTGCCGCCGCTCCTCCACACTCGCATTGATCCAGCTCGCAGCGTCCGCGTGGGTGAATTGCTCTGGCTATCCATTCAAGGGGACAAAGTGCATCTATTTGAACCTGAGACTGGCATGGCCCTAACGCCATAAAAATGGCAACACCCCAAGCTGAGGGTATTCTAGTGTGTAGGGTAGTCTGGACAGGCTACTGTAATTTCTTCCAAAAGGTAAGCTGAGGTGGCAAAGACTCCATTGTGGCGGTATCCAGTTCTAAGCTTGGTGCAACAGAAGGCCCTGTTGTCTCTTGCTTACGAGTTGTCGGAACTGTGGGCTGATCAACTTAAGTCTCCTCTCAATCTCTTCCGGCGATCGCGCGCTTGGCTTTGGGTGCTTGCTGGGACAATTGCTCTGCTGATGGGGTGGCAACTACTACTGGCGATCGGGGTTGGGGTACTAAGTATGGTGCTATACCGGATGCAGGCGCAGCCAGTGCTGTTTCTTTGTTCTAGCCTCCACCCATTTCTGAAGGGCCCGCACCGTCAAGTTATCCTTCCAGGAGCCATTGGTGGCATCGCCGTAGTTGGCACCTACCTAGCCACTTCAGTCTGGATCGAAGCGAAGCATCCCTGGATTGCTGTTGGGACAATTCTGCAAGGCTTCAGTATTTTTCTGGTTCTCGTCTTGCTGGTATGGCAAACCCTCAACCAGCGAGCCGACTTAGAAGATACTCAGATCGACCAGTGGGTGATTAATCTAACCCACTCCGACCCGCTGAAACGCCTGATTGCCGTGCGCCAACTGAGCCAATGGGGCCAAGGTCCTCAAGCTAACAGTGCTCGTAAATCTGTGGTTGCTGAGTACTTCCAGTTGATGCTCAGGCAGGAGCCGGAAGCCATGATTCAAAACGCTATTTTAGAGGGTCTTCAAGTTTTAGAAAGTTCTCGTCAGCTTAACCCACCAGCAAGCCCACTCTTACTGCCCAATATCCAGCAAGCCAAAGGAACAGAGCCATCTTTTCTCAAAGGAGCTGAAAGACTATAAATCCACGGCCTGCATCTTGAGGTTGGCAAAACGCGGGTCACAACTTAATCGCTCAGCAGGTGAGACAGCTTCAACTATCACAGCCTCGCCTCCGCTTAAAAAACTGCAATAGGGATGTCCTGGCTTAAATCTTTGGCCTGCTAGCGAGGAATTTTAGGGCGGCAATACTCGGTAAAAAGAAGTAGCCGCCACCCTTGACTGTGACAAAGCGCGGTAGGCCGCTAAGCCGCAGGCGTACAAGTTCTCGCTGGATGGTCATATAGCCGCCGTCATTGTCCCCCAGCAGCGGATCTTTATCGTCGTAAAGGCCATTGAACTTCCGGTTGTTAATCCAGGTTTGCTGGACGAACTCAAACTGGCGCTTAATATCCGCATTGATGCAAAAGAACAGAACCCCGCGAGGCTCTCCGTCATCTTCAAACTCTCCTGCGGGTAATTTATCGCCATAAAGCCCTCCGCGGCGGAGGAGGCGATGGCGGTTAACGCTTTTAATCGACTCCTGGGCCTCCCCTGCCAGTGAATCGCGGGGGTTAACGCGGCGAATGTGTGCCCCTAGGGGACAGCGATATCCCTGGAGGTCCTCTCGGTAAGAGAAATTGTTGTTTTGCGGGTGTTTCTCCAGGTCGGGATCATAGTCTTGATGGGGGGCAAGTGCTAGGGGAGCACCACTGGGCCAGCGCCCAACGAACTTAGCTGCCACTAGCTCCCGCTCTCTAGGATCATTGAAGTTATTCCTGAGATAGCTGCGGAATCCGGCGACATCTTGGTGCAGTTTCCGAAATACAAGGTAGCTACCGTTGCGGCCAAGATCTTTTAGCTGCAGGGAATTTGGCTCTGTTGCGGCGTGCTCTAAAGGTTTCAG
>JAUJON010000425.1 GCA_030447595.1 Thermosynechococcaceae cyanobacterium YX3bin19 | reverse complement strand
ACTGGATAAAAAAGGTCCGGTCCGGATTATCAACCTGCGTTCCAATATTCTGAATGCGTATGCCGAAGGGCAGTTTACCGTGAAAGAATTACCGATAGCCCTTAATCTTTTTGTCAAGAAGTACCTGACCAACTATCCGGTAAAGGAAACAAAGCTGGCGAAGTCCCAGACCATCTGGTTTGATATGCGGGTAAATCCATATCCTACCTTGCTGCAAGCCTTAGTGCCTGATCTGCACATAGTAAAACCAATCACAGTTAAAGGCTATTTTGCCAGTGATAGCAGCCGTTTGAATTTAGAAGCCGACGTACCACAATTGGGTTTTGGCACGCAAGGCGTAACGGGTTTGCAATTACGTGCTGGTACTACCGATGATAAATTACAATTCAGGGCTGCAGCTGCCCAAGTAAAGATCAGTGATGATTCGTCGATTCCGGTGCCTGAAATTACCGCTAATATCGATCAAGACGACTTACGGTTTAAGGTGCGGCTGGCCTCCGATGAAGCTGATTCAAGATTGCGGCTTAATGGTCGCTTCCAGATCCGGAAAGACTCTTTCATCGTCAGTTTCGAGCCTTCTGAACTGAGGCTGAAGAAGCAGGAATGGGACTTGGAAGAGCACGGGCAAATTATCTATGCACCCAAATACTTAAAAGTAGCCAACCTGCTGCTGCAACGAAAGGGACAGAAGATTGCTATTGATGGAAATAGTAATACAGCACTCAATCTGGCACTACGCGATATTGTCATTGCCGACATAATGGAAGTACTACCGGCAATGGGTTATAAGCTGGATGGGCTGGTGAATGGCGATGCTACGCTTACCCAGCTATTCGAAACACCGGCAGTGCAAGCGGATGTAAAAGTAGACTCGTTTAAGGTCAATCAGAATACGATTGGTACTATTCAACTGTTGGCCGACCGGCAGGCAAACGGCTGGATCGGGGTAAAAACAACAGTGCTGGGACGGGACAATGATATTCGGGCTGAGGGGCGCTATCATCCGGTAGATACGGTCAATAATGTATCACTTGATATTGCTATTGCCAAAGTAGCGCTGGCGCAGTTTACCCCTTTCGTGAAGAATCAGCTCGAAATGAGCGGAAACCTGACTGCTGACCTGAAACTACGCGGCTCGGTATCTAACCCTAACCTTACGGGGCAGCTTACCTTTGCCGGTCCTACTGTTTTACGTCCTAAAGTCCTGGGAGCCGCTTTTGGATTAACCAATCAGACCATCCAGTTTGGCAACCAGCAGGTGTTGTTCAACAACTTTACGCTAACTGACCAGGAAAATCGGCAAGCGGTACTAAACGGCAATATTAATTACGGGGATCTGGACAAAATAGCCCTTGACCTTGACTTCCGCACGGAAGGCTTTCAATTCGTGAATGCGGCTAGTAATACCGGGCAACCCTTCTATGGCGATGCCCTGATTTCGGCCAGTGTCCGGATATTGGGTATCCTTGATAATCTGCGTATCGATGGGACGGTGCGTACCCTGGAAGGAACAGATCTAAAACTGGCTACCTACCAGACGGGTGGGGCAAGCGTAGAACAAGCCAATTACATCACCTTCGTAGACAAGGATGCACCACCTGAAATGCAGGGCAATAAAAAGGAGGAAGAGGAGAAAGTAGAAACCCCTAGCGGATTTGCACTGAATGCCAAAGTAACGGTTACGCCCGAAGCCAAGGTTACTGTTCTGCTTGACCCCCGGACGCAGGATCGTATTGAAGCGGCTGGAGCCGGTACTTTCGACATCCGCTTTACCCCGCAGGGTGATTTGTTCGTGTATGGTGTGTATACGATTAAGGAAGGCGGCTATTTTATGGATCTTTTTGGCGCCGTGAAAAAAGAGTTTGATTTTCAGAAAGGCAGTACCGTTACCTTAGATTGTCCACCAGCCTACGCAAAGTTAGATGTCACTGACTATTACGAAGAATAACAAACAAAGAGTAGACTACAGCCAAAATCAAACACTCTAAATCCAAGCCTATCTGACTCGCCCGCTGTCCCTCCCTCTCTCCAAAGCCCCATCACCTCCCTCTAGATCAC
>JAUJON010000424.1 GCA_030447595.1 Thermosynechococcaceae cyanobacterium YX3bin19 | reverse complement strand
GAAATTGTCAGTCCTGGTTAGCCAAAATACCTAAAATTGCCATGAGGCACCCCATTCCTTATCTCCTTTCTTACTTATTAAGCAGCTCGGAATAATGCTTCCAGATCCTCAACGCCTTTCATGAATTTCTTTCGTTGATCGGATAGACACACGAATTCTCTCATGTGGGTTCGAGGTCTTAAAAAGTTACCGACTTCATCGACGGCTTTACAAAACCTCTGAGCCGCCTCAAACTCACCAAAGCCTAGGGTCGGATAGTACCGATGTTTGACCGTTCTATGACTTTGCTCCACTGGATTCTCACGGCAAGCGCGGACCTCATGCTTTACATCCTCTCCTAGCGCCTCTTTGATAGCCCGAGGATAAGAAGCCAAGCCGTCGGTCGCGACCCGTTCTGGGGAATCATCATGGAGTCCCACTGCTTAGGCGAAGAAGGCTTTGGTCCCTGCCATATCCCGAGTTCCACTGAGGCGAACATCGACGAGGTTGCCATCGGTATCAATCCCTCGGTATAAGTAGCACCAAGCCCCCTTGACTCGCACATAAGTTTCGTCCACAAGCCATACTTTGCCTACCTTTGCGCTTCTGTTAGAACGGATCTGCTCGGTAAAATGAGGCAGGAATCGCTCTTCCCAATCTCGTACCGTTTCGTGGGTAAATTCAAAGCCTCGGATCAAGAAGAACTCAGCCACATTCCGATAGCTGAGTTTGTACCGGACGCGAAGGAGCAGAACCTGGAATAAAATGTCTGTTGGGACTTCAATAAAGTTGAACGGAGTGCCCGTGCGCTCGTTGTCAGCCCGGCGACATGCCTGGCACCGAAACATCGAATACCCAAGGTTCGTTCTCCGCTGTAGAAAAGAGACTCGGGTCGTGGAGCAGTGAGGACAATCCATGAAACTCAAGCAGCTAAAGGCACTGAATAAGCTCCGATAGTATCAGAGGGGTGCTCCCGGATCAATCTTGGATACTCAGTGCTGACAATTTCGACTAGCTTGCACTCTAAAGTGCGTCAACAAGTCAAAAAACCCCAAAGCGGACCAATACTTTTCGGTTAAGAAATTTTGAGCGATTTTCATTCTCGAAGTTTCAAGGGCTTAAGCTGTGTCTACTGCCCAAATTTGGGTAGTAGATGGGCTTAAGGGAGGATTTGCCATGGAAGCCAGAAGCGAAATTAACCTCAAATTTAGCGGCTTGTTGCAGACAGCAAAACCAGCACTCAACAAGAAAATAGAAATTCAGCTAACTGAGCAAAACCGCAATCTTGAAAGGAAATTAAGCAATGGCTGATAAAATCATTAACCAAAGCCTTGTCACCCCCGATAGTTCAGACAGAATTCCTAGCCCTACTTCTTCAGGAGTCAAGACGTTGACCGCTTCAGGCTTGTTACTTGGCTTTAGTCTGGGTGGGTTAATCATCGAGATTGTTGTGCATCTGCTGCTGCAATGGAGTTATATACTCTCAAACATCTTTCCTATGAACACCCTAGCGGGACTTCAGGTGAATATCTTCTCCGATGGAATGTTTGACTTAACTATGTGGTTGATTGCCGTAGCAGGCTTGGGGTTGTTGTGGTGGAGTATCAAGCAAGGCGCTCACCTCGCCATGTCAACTAGAGCATTCATTGGATGGAACATCGTCGGTTGGGGTGGATTGGCCCTGTTTGACAGTATCGTCTTTCATACCCTGCTTAGGCTGCACCAACTTCGTCAGGTATCAAACTTTCTGGTTTACGAGATCGCCTACTTCTTCATCGGCTTGCTCTTAGTTATAGCTGGGTTATTGATAGCTGGGTCAAAACCCACCGAACTCGAAGTGCGTTAGCCCCTAGTTTCCAATACTTGTTGGTTAAGCGCTAAGTAGTATTAGTAATGGAAAAAGCTAGCGGCATGAGTTTGAATCCTGCTCCCCTGTGTATTGGCTTTTTGGATGAGAACTTGGAGCGAGGCTTTTTGACAACTCTAGGATTACTTCTTCCCTGCCTGGGCGGAATCTTTTGCTCTAAAATTTCCTGAATTAGCCTGGACTAAACCACTCTGCACTGAAAGTGCAGAGGT
>JAUJON010000423.1 GCA_030447595.1 Thermosynechococcaceae cyanobacterium YX3bin19 | reverse complement strand
CACAACGGATAATGATTGCGGGCACAAAGTGACGCCACTTGAATAGACGCGACTTAGACATGAAGCAGAGACTCTACAGACACGAGCCTCCTACCCTACCATGAACTCTGTTTTTGCAACAAAGCCGTGCGGCGGTTCTTTGCGGGTAGCAATGTTTCCACAAAACTAATGAAGTGGGCTACCAAACAGAGCCGAAGTTTAGGCAAATGTGAGATTTATTAACATGATTGAGGTATAGTTCTCTCATTTTCGAGGGAACTAGGCATGGAAGAAGCACGAAAAGTGAAGGCTCGGCTGCAGTGGGTACAGCTGTATCAGAAGAGCGGCAATGCTTCACTCGTCTGTCGTCGTTGTGGGATCTCCTATCCCACCTTTCTCAAGTGGTGGCAGCGCTATCAAGCACAAGGAGTGGCTGGTTTGCAAGACCGCAGCCGCAGACTAAAACGCTGTTCGTCACCCAAAGTGCTCGAGCAACACCGCGAGTGGATTCTGTAACTGCGCCAGCGCAAATTTGGAGCTAGGCGGATCCAGAGTGAGCTGATTCGCCTGTACAACTTCTCCTTGTCCACTGCCACGATCCACAAGGTCCTCAAACATAGGAGTCAAGCTGCTCAAAGCTGCCAGACGAATTCGTAAGGGTAGAAGACGCTATCAGAAGAACACGCCGGGTGAGCGCCTCCAGATAGATGTATGCAAGATTGGCCCCAAGCTTTACCAGTACACAGCTATTGATGACTGTACTCGTCTGAAGCTTGTGAGGCTCTATCCCAACAAAACTGCTAGGAGCACTCTCAACTTCGTTGAGCAGATGGTTAGTGCTTTTCCCTTTCCCATCCAACGGCTGCAGACTGACCGAGGGGAGGAGTTCATGGCCCTTGCGGTTCAGAATCGATTGCGGGAGCTCGCTATCAAGTTTCGCCCGATTAAACCCCGCTCTCCCCATCTCAACGGCAAGGTCGAGCGCACCCAGAAAACAGACCTCGAGGAGTTCTACTCCCTGGTCAACCTGAAGTCACTAGAGTTGTCCCAGCAGCTGCAGCAGTGGCAGGACTACTACAATCGCCAACGACGCCACTGCTCCTTGCACAACCAAACCCCTTGGCAGAAATGGCAACGGCTGGCAGCAAGCACACCCACTTGGGAACAGGGCAGAGCAGCTTATGGCCCTTCAAAAGAGCGCATTCGCTGTAGTGACTATCTTCTCGATATGGCAGCACTCTAAGGGCCTTGCTTTCTAACTCATGTTAATAAATCTCACATAAGCCGCTTGTTCAAACCCCTCCAGGGCAATATCGTTACAAGATCGCAAAAATCTACAAGACACGCCTGACTAAGTTGAGTATCCTTCTGGAGGGAGAGTTTAGGAAAGCTGGGATAATTCAGAGATGTCAAATCAGTTTGCAAATTCGGATGTTCCTGGGTCAGGAGATCGTTCTGAGAAATCTACAGCAGGACTAACGCGACGACAGATGGTCGTTGGTGGAGCCGCTATTGCGGGATTGACCACTGCAATGGTAGCTAGCACAGCTCAAGCAAATACCCAGAAACCTCCTGTCCCTGCTGCAACCACTAACCTGAACGGCAGGTTTGCAGGCAAGGTTGTGCTGATTACGGGGGCAACCTCTGGCATTGGTGAAGGGACTGCCTATGCTTTTGCACGAGAAGGAGCAAAAGTTTTTTTCTGTGGCCGGCGCGAGAATTTAGGCACCCAAGTCGTAGCCCGAATTAAAAAGTTCGGTGGTGAAGCAACATACATGCGAGCTGATGTCAGGAAGGAAGGCGATGTCAGAGCATTTGTAGATAGCTGTGTCCAGAAGTATGGTCGTTTGGATATTGCATTTAATAACGCAGGCATTGTCAATCCCAATCTTGTCAAACTGCATGAACAGTCAACCGCAGATTTTTTGGATACACTGAATACAAATGCGGTTGGGGTATTTTACTCGCTCAAGTATGAAATTCCTCATATGCTCAGGCAGGGTAGCGGTTGTATTGTCAACACTGCTTCAGTCTCAGGGCACAAAGGATTTACAGAAATTGGTCCTTACAGTGTGAGTAAAC
>JAUJON010000422.1 GCA_030447595.1 Thermosynechococcaceae cyanobacterium YX3bin19 | reverse complement strand
TGTTTTAATTCCGGTTCTACGGCCGGTTCAACAGGTGCTTTATGACTACTTCAAATGGACTCCCCTGTTTAGCACTGAACCGTTTGGGCCTGGGTTGTTAACCGCTGGGGTGATCCTGGCAATCATGATCTTGCCGACAATGGCAGCAATTAGCCGAGAAGTACTGTTGGCGGTTCCTCAGGAGCTGCGGAGTGCTTCTATGTCTCTAGGTGCAACCCGTTGGGAAACGATTTTTAGCCTATTGCTACCTGCGGGCGTTTCTGGCATCCTCGGCGCAGCCATGCTGGCCTTGGGGCGTGCTTTAGGAGAAACGATGGCAGTGACTATGGTGATTGGTAACTCGCCCTACATCAGTGCCTCCCTGCTAGATGCCGGTTATACGATCCCGGCGCTACTGGCGAACGAATTTCCTGAAGCGTTAGAGGGTTTGCACATCGGTGCTCTGATGTACCTCGCTTTAATTTTGTTTGCCATTACCCTTTTAGTCAACATTGCTGCCGTATTGTTAGTCTGGCTGATTGGTCTCCAGCGGGGGATGGTGCTGAACCGCTAATTGACCTCTCACGTCCGCTGCTTTGTTTTGAGAATGCTTTTCGCTGCGTAGATTAACTTCCATGACCGCAACTCCCGCCGATTCTAATCCTGAAGTACTGGCTGCAGAGCTTAAACGCCCGTTGCCTAAAGGCCGAGTATTATTCAGCACCGGCATGAGCGCGATCGCCTTTGGCTTGACAGGTCTAGCACTGCTACCCCTGCTAGCTATTCTGATCGAGATCCTCCGGCAAGGCGTTCCTCACCTGAAGTGGGAAGTCTTTGTCTCTTTGCCAGCTCCGGCTGGAATGGAGAATACAGCAAACGGTTTTGCTAACGCCATCCTAGGTACCCTGATCATGGTTGGCATCGCTTCGGTGATCAGCATTCCTATTGGGGTGATGACCGGAATTTTCTTATCAGAACTGGGTCAAGGAGCAGGCGGTTCCAGCCCACTTAAGGCAATTGCCAGCGCGATCCGTTTTATTGCAACTATCCTGAGTGGCGTTCCTTCAATCATTGCCGGGGTCTTTGCCTACGGCGTTATTGTACTGGCAACCAAGCAATTTTCAGCTGTCGCAGGCGGGGTGGCACTCGCCGTGCTGATGTTGCCGATTGTGACGCTGACAACGGAAGAAGCCTTAAAGCTGGTTCCAACCTCTCAACGCCTTGCTTCTGCTGCTTTAGGAGCAAATCGACTGCAAACTATATTTCGCATCGTTGTCACCTCTGCCTTATCAGGAATTACCACGGGTGTTTTACTTGCTGTCGCCCGTGCTGCAGGCGAGACGGCTCCACTGCTGTTTACGGCCCTCTTTAGCCAAAACTGGCCTCAGGGACTGTTTAACCCAACTCCTTCACTGTCAGTATTAATCTATAACTACGCCTTCTCTCCCTTTGTCGAGCAAAACCAAATAGCTTGGACCGCTTCTTTAGTTCTGGTTGGTTTGGTTTTGCTAATTAGCATTCTCTCCCGCTTGGTCACCCGTAGAAATTTAATGCGCTAGCAGATGATGTTCAATAATCCAGCTGCGAACTTTAACAACCCAACTGTGACAGAATCAGCCCCAAAAGACCTTCTTCCAGCACTCCAGACCAAAGATCTCAGCTTCTATTACGGGAGCCAAAAGGCCCTAGAAGCGGTATCAATGGATATTTACCAAGGTCGGGTCACGGCAATTATTGGACCCTCTGGGTGCGGTAAATCAACATTTATCAAAGCCTTGAATCGGATTGGTGAGCTAGAATGCAAGGTCCGTGTCGAAGGAATTGTCGAATTTTTTGGTCAAAACATCTACAGCCGGGGCATTAACCTAAATCGACTCCGCCGGCAAATTGGCATGGTGTTCCAAAAGCCGAACCCTTTTCCAATGAGCATTTACGATAATGTAGCCTATGGGGTTAGGGTTTCTGGACGTCGCTCCCGAGCTGAGTTGGATGAAATTGTCGAATCTGCACTCTCCAGTGCCGCCCTTTGGGATGAAGTCAAAGATAACCTCAACAAATTAGCGTTAGGACTGTCTGGGGGGCAG
>JAUJON010000421.1 GCA_030447595.1 Thermosynechococcaceae cyanobacterium YX3bin19 | reverse complement strand
GATTCTTGAACACCTTTGGTCCTACGAAGAAACCCCTGGAGAAGAAGCGGTTAGAACTCAAATTAAAGGGCTGCGGCAAAAATTAAAAGCGGCGGGGGCTGCCGCCGATTTCATTGAGACCGTGTACGGTATTGGCTATCGCCTGAAACCTTTAGAAGAAAAGGCTAGGCAGCCAGCTTCCCAGCCTGATGAACAACAGCAGCAGACAATGGCAGCGCTAGCGGGAGTTTGGCAGCGATTTCAACCCCGGATCAACCAGCAGATAGGAGTTTTGGAGCAGGCTGTCGCCGCCTTGGCAGAGAAACCCAGTCAGGAACTATGCACTGCAGCGGCGACTGAAGCCCATAACTTAGCCGGTTCTTTAGGTACCTTCGGTAAACCAAAAGGTTCCCAATTGGCTCGTGAAATTGAGCACCTGCTGCAAAGCCAGTCTGGGGGACGCAGTGAGACGATACGTTTACAAGAACTGGTAAAAGCCTTGCGCCAGGAAGTCGAGCAAACGTCACCCCGTTCCTACCAGCCGACGCTGGACCCGGATGAGCGACCCCGATTGTTAGTCGTTTCAGGCGATCGCCAGCTGGCTAAGCAACTCGTGAATGAGGCAAATCATCAGGGAATCCGAGCCGAAGTTATCGCTAGCTTGGCTGCAGCGAGAGAAGTCGTTTTTCGGCAGGCCCATGTTGTGCTGCTTGACCTCGACCTTGGAGCTTCAAGCAGTTTGGCGCTATTAACCGAGATCGGCAAGCGGAGCCCGCCAGTGCCAGTGCTAGTCTTAACCACTGACGATGATTTGACCACTCGGCTTGAGGTTGCCCGTTTAGGAGGACGGTTTTTTTTGCAGAAGCCTATTCCTCCTGGTCAAGTCTTGGAGGCAGTAAAGCAGGTACTGCAACAAGCTGATCCTGTCGCAGCCAGGGTCATGGTGATGGACGATGATCCTCAGATTTTAGCCACCCTCAGCAATTTACTTGAGCCCTGGGGTCTGAGGGTAATTGCCCTGGATGACCCTCAGCAATTCTGGGAAGTGCTGGAAGCCACCTCACCGGATCTGCTGGTGCTGGACATTAAAATGCCGCACTTAAACGGGATTGAACTGTGCCAGGTCGTGCGAAATGATTTGCGCTGGAGCGGACTGCCGGTGATGTTTCTGACAGCCCATACTGATGCCGATACCGTGAATCAGGTGTTTGCAGTCGGTGCCGATGACTTTGTGAGTAAGCCCATCGTTGGCCCAGAACTGGTTACCCGGATTATCAATCGCTTGGAGCGAGTCAAACTCCTGCGGAGTCTGGCTGAAATTGATCCACTAACGCGAGTGTTTAACCGTCAGAAGTCAACGCAAGATCTGGATAAATTCCTGAGCCTTGCTAAGCACTCCCACCAGCCCTTATCTTTAGCAGTTTTAGACTTGGATCACCTAAAGCAGGTCAACGATCACTACGGCCATGCTGCCGGAGATGGGGTGCTACGTCAGCTGGGGCAGTTGTTGTGGCAATCGTTTCGGGGTAAAAATGTCGTAGCCCGCTGGGGTGGAGAAGAGTTCGTCGTCGGTATGTATGGAATGACAAAAGGGGATGGGGTACAGCGGCTAGTGCAGGTGCTAAAAATCCTGCACCAGCAGGATTTCCTTCGCCTCAACGCTCAGGGTGGTATCCCCGACCCCCAACTTCAGGTCACCTTCAGCGCTGGGGTAGCCCAGTATCCTGAAGACGGTGCCGACCTGCAATCCTTATACCGTTCTGCAGATACAGCCTTACATCAGGCAAAGGTCGCTGGACGCGATCACAAAGCAAGCGCTGACTTATCCGTTCACATTGCCTCAACTGGAACCCGAAAAACAGAACTCAGTCCGACTAACTATTAACCCGATATCCTCCCATGAAAGCCCCTCGGCTTGAGAACGAAGCAGCACAGCTAGAAGCTTTGCGCCAGTATCAGATTCTGGAAGCTGATCCTGAAGCAGTCTTGAACGACCTGATTGATTTAGCAGCCTATACCTGTAGCACACCGATCGCCCTGGTTCGCTTCTTAGGTGCTGAGCGCCTGTGGCTGTGTGCACAGGTGG
>JAUJON010000037.1 GCA_030447595.1 Thermosynechococcaceae cyanobacterium YX3bin19 | reverse complement strand
TGTTTCGTTCCCTCTATCTACTCCTACTTCTACAGGCTCTCCTTAACAATTCTATACATTCCCTCATCAGAGGACATGTATAGAATTACTCACTTGGAAAGATGGCTAATTTGTCAAATGGTTGTTATATTTTTTAACAACATAGATTGAAGTCCATTCTGAGGTGGCTATCATGTCTCAACCGGTTGAATTGTCCTTGGAACAAGAGTTTAACTTGCGTTCCTTTGCTGATCAGGTTCAGCACATGTCCCGTGAACAGGCTCAAGATTTTCTGGTTAACCTTTACAAGCAGATGATGCTGAAAGAAACCATGTATAAGCACTTCTTGAAGCACGAATGGGGCTTAGAATCAGGCCCACAATATAGCTAGGGTCTCTCCCAGACTGTATTGGACGACCTCCGTCTCGAACTTTAGTCCTAAAAGGGAAAGAAGCTGGGGATGTTGGGGCGTCACTTTTACCCCCTTTATAGAGCACAAGTATTTTATAAGTCTGTCGCGGATTAAACTGCATCTTCGGCTTCTATAAAAGCTGTTACCAGAACGCCCACTAGACATTGGTCATCCACTGGGCCAATTAAAGTTAGAGTAATACTGCGACAAAGTTATCGCCTGAGGCGATTAGCAGTATGTTCCAGCGAATCCTGATTTCTACAGACTTTTCTGATGGTTTATACCGTCTGGCCAAATTCGTTCCAGATTTAGCAGCAAGTGGTATTAACCAGATAGTCTTTCTTCATAATGTTCCCCTTTGGCAACAAGGAGCCATTCCTAGGGTGGACAAGAAGAAAGTCGA
The DNA here is from genome assembly GCA_030447595.1 of Thermosynechococcaceae cyanobacterium YX3bin19. Lineage (GTDB taxonomy): Bacteria > Cyanobacteriota > Cyanobacteriia > Thermosynechococcales > Thermosynechococcaceae > JAUJON01. The sequence goes on along the minus strand of JAUJON010000037.1, from coordinate 28,045 downwards.
TACAGCCACTCAGCGGCTGTCAGTTGCCTTAGAGCAAGCTCCAGAGGGGGTCGAGGTCAAGATAGAAATACCCTCAGGCCCCCGGCCAATTGATACTATTTTGGAAACGGCTAAAAAGTATCAAAGCGACTTAATCTTATTAGGTACGCCGACCCGTAGCTTGTTGGATGAGAAGCTATTTGGCAGTACGATGGTTAACTGTTCTCAGCGCTCCTCAATTCCTTTGATGATCCTGCGTCCGCAGCTAATTTCTGCCTACACAGAAGAAGAGTTAGCCTTGCGATGCCGTCACCTCTTTCGTTATTTACTGATTCCTTACGATGGCAGTGATTCTGCGCGTTACCTGATAGAACAAATCAAGCGGTACGCTCAAAACCGCCAGCCCCAATCGTTGCAGTGCTGCCTGCTGTGTTGGGTTGTCAGTAAAGATGGCCATCGGGAACTGCATGAGAGCAAGCTGAAACAAGCTCGGCCTTTACTGGAAGCGGTTCAAGCTGAGCTAGAAAAGTTAGGTTTGCAGGTGAGTGTCGAAGTGCGCCAGGGTGAATTTTTAGCTGAGACTCTGGATGCTGCCGTGATGACTGATATCAGCGCGATCGCAGTCTCTTCTCAAAACTTGGGTAAGCTGCGGGAGTGGTCGATTCCTAGTGCGACTGGGGAATTATTGCGGCGGAGCTGGCACCCAGTTATCTTCTTTCCGCCAGGTAGAAGCTGAGATGCTCGCTAGCAAAAAGATTGACTCGGCGAGTGAAAAATTTAATGATTAGCCTCAGCAGAAGTACCGTTAATGCTGAGGTTGATTGCTTCACTGGTTATGATTAGCGGGAGTTATGACACTCAATCTCAGCCAATGTAAAGCTTTATGAATAGGTATTTGTGCTTTGCGTTACATTACTATAAGGAATAGGCATTACTAGCCAGAACCTGTTGCAAGTATGGGAACGCGCAGCAGAATTTCTTCATGAGATGACAACGTATTTGCTTTTTGCAGCAACCAGTTTTACCTATAAGCTGGTTGTTTTTTTAACCGCTTAATCTGCAAATTTATTTACCATTAAGTCTCGACGAGTTCAGAGAGGTTCGATGAACAGTTTATCTACAAAGAGCTGTCAGCCCTGTGAAGGAGGTATTCCACCTTTAGAACCGGAGAAAGCTCAAGAACTACTGAAGCAAGTTAACCCTAACTGGAAACTTAACGATACCAGCAGCGAGATTAGCCGCAGTTTTGACTTCAAGAACTACTACCAAACTATGGCGTTTGTGAATGCGATCGCCTGGATTGCCAATCAAGAGGGCCATCATCCTGATATGGAAGTTAGCTACAACCGTTGCCTCGTTCGCTTCAGCACCCATGCCATGAATGGTCTTTCAGAAAACGACTTTATCTGTGCTGCCAAGGTTGATGGCTTGCTGCCCGCCTCTTAAAGAAATTTACTGTTCGATTAGCCAGCCTAACTTGCTTGCAGTCTCTATCAACCTACTCATTTGCAGTTGCCGGTGCAAAACGGGAAGATCAATCAACTCCAGGCTGCAGATCGCACCGCCCATGACTGGTATCGGTTTGTACTCTCCTTTCCTCCGCATCTAGTTCGTGAGTACCTGAGGCAATTTGGTACCAGCAGCAATCACAGAGTTCTAGATCCGTTTTGTGGTACAGGTATCACCCTTGTTGAATGCCAGAAGTTGGGCATCCCCAGTGTAGGGGTGGAAGCTAATCCAATGGCTCACTTTGCCAGCCAGGTAAAAGTAGATTGGAGCGTTGATCCTGATGGGCTTATTACCCAGTCCTGCCAAGTTGCGGAAGCGGCACAGATAGAACTCCTGCATGCGGGTGAAACCTTACGGACATTGCCTGATGATCGCCATAAGTTGCTACTGAAGCACTCAATCAGCCCCTACCGCTCCATAAGTCCCTGGTTTTGCTGGACTGTTTGCAGCAATATCAGCACGAGCAGTACCACCAGCATCAACGGCTGGTTCGTTTGCTAAAGCTTTGACCACTATCAGCAATCTGCACTTTGGCTCCTGAAGTTGGGGTAGGTCCTATGAAACCGATGTTCCAGTACTCGCTTCCTGGTTAGCGAATATCCAGGCAATGGCAAATGACCTCCGCAAGCTGAAATGTAAAACTGCTTCCGTTCGTCTGACAGGCAGATCGCCAACTCTAGCGGTGCTTGAGCCTGAGTCTGTGGATGCGGTAATTACTTCACCCTACCCAAATGAGAAAAGATTATACTCGCACGACCCGCCTGGAGCTGGTACTGCTGGGCTTTATCCAGAACAAGGTTGAACTACAAGCCCTGAAGCGTGGCATGGTGCGTTCTAATACCCGTGGTGCTTACAAGCAAGACGATGATGACGAGTGGACTGTCGCCTATCCAGCAGTTCAACAACTTGCTGAAGCGATCGAAGCCCGGCGGCTTGAACTGGATAAAACTTCTGGCTTTGAGCGTCTCTATGCGAGAGTAACGAAACCGGCATTTTGGTGGCATGACGCGGCACTTGGCAGACTTAAGGACTATTCTGCGACCGGGTGCCCAGCTAGCCTATGTGGTCGACGATCAAGCGTCTTACCCGCAGATCCTGATCCGCACCGGCCAGTTGCTGGCAGTATCGTCAAAATTGCTCAATCCTTTGGTTATCAACTGGTCAGTATTGACTTATTTCGCACCCGGCTGGCTACAGCAACCAAAGCACAATTGCGAGAGGAGGTTGTCGTTTTGCGCTGGCCGGGTTAGCAACATAGCTGCAAGGACTTCAGCATCAACTGCGGCTTCAATGGTTGTCGCCTAGGCTTTACGATTCCAGGATGCCAACGAGAATGCGAAGCAAATCTTCTAGATCGGCAGGAACACGGTAAAGGTTTAAGTCTTGTTTGACCTGGCGGCCTTAAGCGATTGAAGGCTGTACCAAACTGCCAGATGTTGCCAGTGGAAACAGCCCTTGAAGAATGGGTTGGTCAGAGTCAATCCACTGGTCTAGGCCAATCAATTCAACAGCCAGTTGCACAAAGCCCCGCTCCAGGTCTTCGTTTTTAGCTTCAATCACTAGAAAGGTCTGTTGAGTTTGCAAAAGTAATCCAATGACCCTTTAAGTTGGTTGCTACTGACAGCAACAGGATAGTCGGCACATTTAGGGTTGCCTGGGTGTAGTGCAGCACATCCATCAGTACAGGAGGAGCAAATCAAAACCCCGGCGGCAGCATCGCTCGTCAGGCTGAGGCGGGGCAGGCTCTCTTTCGATCCGGTTTTTCAGATCGCTCAGGCAGTAGCAGCAAGTCAAACTCATGTCTTTGAGCGTCATCAAGCAGCACCTCAGCCTAGTCTAAAGCATCTCGAGTTCAAGCTGCCACAGAACGCAGATATGCCTTTAGCTTCGACCAGGAGTTTTCCATAAGGTTTGGAAAGGCAAATACACAAGCCGGGCCCCTGCAGAATGCATCGGACTAGTACAAGGATTATCAGGCTCTGACCAGTCTCTTTTAAAGACATCGGCGGTAGTCTTGGAATCCATAAATATGCTCAACAGGGACGCCCACCATCAGCTTCGGCCTTTGAATAAGCGTTTCAGCCATTAAAGATCCACCTGCCAGATTTCCTAAACTGCACCTGCCGCGTTTCAGCTTGAGTGGCATGGAGGGATAAGCTGCAGCTGTTGCGTTGTGAACGCATAGAGGCGCTCACATAACTGCTAACAGCGTCTACCACCACCCTACGACGTGGAGATTGAAGGACAAATCCACCTCCCTGTGGGAGCCGTCGATGCTGGAGTTTTTGCACAAAACTCTGACCAAGCTTGAGCCACAACGAATTGACCCTTCCTGATTTGTATAGGCATGGATGATCTTCTGGCGCAGGGTCCAGAGCCAGGCAACACCAACTTGACTCTCGAGCCCCACTGTGCCTTATTTAGTTACCCACCGTTGTGAACGCATAGGTTAGAACTTGCCCAGGGAGGCCGTCGATGCAGCAAGCTCAACGGTTGACTGTCCAGGCTGAACTTGCCCAGCACCTCTTGCAGCAATGGTTCAGGAACTTGGCAACGGTGTGGCGATTCTCTGAGATTTACCGCAGCCGAACCTGTGGAACCCTTAGATACCCGCGTAGAGCTGACAGTAGCCCCAAGCAGCCACAACATCTTTTGCGACCGATGGCTCCCAGATTGCCCCCAGCCACCATGAGATTGCCTACTGTTACTTAATCAATGTCGGCCGGGTGGTGCTAGCCTACGGGCAAAGCCGGCACCCCTGCTCGACAGTTTGCCAGGAAGTGGTCTACCAACCCGAAGACCTTTATGTCTCCGGCAGTGGGGCATCCGCACCGAAGAATGGATGGGACACCGCCGCACTCAATTAGAGACGACTCTGCTGGCAGAATTACGGGTTATCGTAACCAGTCCGGCTGTACCTAGCCTGGCAATGGTGGATGGTTCCCAATTCACTGGTTTTTGGAACCCCTGCCGAGGGAGGCCTGCGATCGCATTTTGGTGCCGATCCTCCAAGCCTGGGACCAGTTGCAGGCTTTAGGTGTGCCGCTCGTTGGCTATCTCAGCGCTTCCCGCAGCAGCGCGCTGAACTTCTTGCGCCTGCACACCTGCCTCACGACGCCCCTGACTGCACTACCCACTGCGATCCCAGTCTCTCTCAGCCCGACCCCCTGCCAGGTGCTTGACCCCTGCGGGACGCAGCCCTGTGGTCCCAACTAAAACCAGGCCAAGCGGGTCCCCTGTGGCGCAGTTCCCGTGTGTTGGAGCTGTACGGTGCTCAGACCCATCTATTTTTGCTATGTCCATGCCGGTTCAGAGGTAGTGCGGGTGGAGTTTCCTGCCTGGGTCGCTGAGGACAGTGCACTTCTAGAGTCTGTTTCCAGTCTTGCCCCTGGCGCAAGTCCATAAAGGTTACGGTTACCCAGTTACTCTGGCAGAGGCCCATAATCAGGCAGTTGTTCGGGGTGGCGATCGCGCTCGCTTTTTTGCCTTGCTAGAGCAAGAAATGATCTGCTCAGGACTAAAAAATATCGGTACGTCTTACAAAGAGACTCGCAAACGCGGCAGCATTGCTTAGTTTAGGCGCTCACTTCATGAGTGAGCAGACACAGGCAGCCCTAAGCCATGTATCAAGATACCCAGGATTTTGTTGAGGTTAGGGGAGATGTAATAGTCGGTTAAGTCAATGGATACAGTCCTATTGACCAGCTTGAGGAATTTCCAGATCTCGCCTGTAGTTACTGATCCGTAAATCGCATCAATTGGCTGTCCTTCTCGTTGATTGAACTGTTGGGCTGCAACCATACCGGCACTACACTGACCTAAGCCTGCTTTGATGTTTTCATTCTTCGCTTCGGTGATCAGAATCACGGGGGCATTAATGGTGAGTTGTTCTTTAGAGCGGCTGAGGATGTAGTCACAGTAGCCAACGAGTCCTTTCTCATCGTCTACATTAAATTCTGTGCCTGAAAACAGGCTGACTTGGCTATTCGCCTGTCGCCGGACCTCTAACAGCACAGGAGCAATAATCATTTCGGAGCGGGCTTTTTCGGTATTGATGGCGATCGCTAGCTGCACAGTTTCTTGCAGCGTGTGATTCAGTAAATCGCTCCCGGCAACAGGTTCAACTACTGCAAATAAGTTAGACTGTTCATCAATCTGTAGCCCGAAGTCTTTCTTCAGTTTTTGAAGGGTAAAATCACTGTAGGCCATACATTTCTTTATCTTTCCTGTGCCGTTTCCATCATTATTGCCAAGGGTAGTAGGAAAAGGTAGCGGTAACTTCGCTGCCAACCGCTCACTACTGATGCTTTAGGTAGCTTGACAGGACAGCGGAAGAATCAGTAGGTCTACTCTATAGCTACGATAGTGACTACTTGCTTTACGGATACCCACCGCGGCTGAAATATCGGCATCGCTAAAGGCATTGTAGCCACGGCTTTGAACCATCTGTTGTGCTGTATCCAAGATTTGCTGAGCTGAGCCTGCTGGTTGCTGCCTGCCCTCAGTCTACCTACTAGTCGGTAGGTGTTAATGATTGCAGTCGACACTTTTGGAGACTCAGGGTGTGTGACAATGGAGACTTAGCCACAGTTAGGATCTATGTTTGAAGCGCTTTCCGATCGCCTGGATGGAGCCTGGAAAAAGCTCCGCGGCCAGGACAAAATTTCTGAATCCAATGTTCAAGAAGCCCTACGGGAAGTCCGCCGAGCACTCCTGGAAGCGGACGTAAATCTTCAGGTCGTCAAGAACTTTGTCGAAGAAGTGCGGGAAAAAGCCCTGGGTGCTGACGTAGTCCGGGGGATTGGCCCAGATCAACTGTTTATTAAAATTGTCCACGATGAGCTAGTGCGGGTGATGGGGGAAACCAATGCCCCCCTCGCAGACGCTAACCCATCCCCGACGATTATCCTCCTGGCAGGGCTGCAGGGAACAGGTAAAACGACTGCTGCAGCGAAGCTAGCGCTGCAGTTGCGCAAGCAAAATCGCGATACCCTGCTGGTAGCAACCGACATTTACCGCCCAGCAGCAATTGATCAGCTGGTGACGTTGGGCAAGCAAATTGATGTGCCTGTGTTTGAACTGGGCACCGAGGTCAACCCTGTAGAGATTGCTCGCCAGGGGGTAGCGCAGGCCAGAGCAGACCAGGTCAACACAGTGATCATTGATACGGCAGGCCGCCTGCAAATTGACCCAGAGATGATGGCAGAGCTGGCTCGGATTAAAGCAACCGTGCAGCCCCACGAGACCCTACTGGTCGTCGATGCCATGACCGGGCAAGAAGCCGCGAACTTAACCCGCACCTTCCAGGAAGAAATTGGGGTTACCGGCACTATTCTCACCAAGCTGGATGGCGATACTCGGGGCGGTGCTGCTCTATCAGTGCGGCAGATCTCCGGCCAACCGATTAAGTTTGTCGGCGTTGGGGAAAAGGTGGAAGCCTTGCAGCCCTTCTACCCGGATGGCCTCTCGGATTTTAGGGATGGGCGATGTTCTCACCCTGGTAGAAAAGGCCCAGGAGGAGTTTGACCTGGCCGACGCCGAGAAAATGCAGCAGAAGATGCTATCGGCCAACTTCGACTTTACCGACTTCATCAAACAGACCCGGCTGCTGAAAAACATGGGGTCTCTCGGTGGGATCATGAAGTTAATTCCCGGTATGAACAAGCTGTCCGACGAGCAGCTCCAGCAGGGCGAGACGCAGCTGAAGCGGGCGGAGGCGATGATTGGCTCAATGACCCTAGAGGAGCGGCGTAACCCAGATTTGCTAGCAAGTTCCCCCAGCCGTCGCCGCCGGATTGCCAAAGGCTCTGGTTATAGCCTGGAGGATATCAGCCGGTTGGTGAGTGATTTCCAGAAGATGCGATCGCTAATGCAGCAGATGGGACGCGGTCAGTTTCCCGGCATGGCAGGCGGCTTTCCCGGTATGGGCGGTAACCCAATGATGGCTGGAGGCGCGCCACGGGGTCCCGGTTGGCGAGGCCAGGCAGGGGGAATGACTGCCAAGAAGAAGAAGAAAGAGAAGAAGAAGAAAGGTTTTGGCACCCTTTAGCCGGCTACCTGTGAAGTTAGGGACTAAAGAGCTGACGTCTGGTAGCAGAACTACTAAAATTTTAGAGTTACCTTTTAGGAGTAATCCTCACCTACATGATTAAGCTGCGATTGAAGCGATACGGCAAAAAGCGTGAAGTCAGTTACCGAATTGTGGCGATGAACAGCCGCGAGCGCCGGGATGGTCGCCCCTTGGAAGAACTTGGTTTCTACAATCCTCGTACGGATGAGGTGCGGCTACGGGAAGAGCCGATCCTCAAGCGGCTTAAAGAAGGGGCTCAACCGACTGAAACGGTTCGCCGGATTCTAGAAAAAGCCAACATCTTTGAGCAGGTTCGTGCCTGAGACCACCCCAGCCAGAATGCCGCAATCTCATCTAGAGAGTCCCGATTACACCGGGCTTATCCGCCTTTTAGTCGCGCCCTTACTGGAATTCCCAGAGGCCCTGAGAGTTGACTGTGAGGTTCACCCCACGAATGGCCGAGTTTGGCTGCGGCTAGCATTTGAGGATTCAGATAAGGGGCGTGTTTTTGGCCGGGGCGGGCGCACAATTCAGGCCATTCGTACTGTCTTGACGGCGGCAGCTCAAGCTCACGGTCATGCCATTCATTTGGATATTTACGGTAGCCACGACCAGTCCCGTAAGCCAGAAGTCAGCAAAAAGATTCTTCCCAAGCGACCGCCTTCGAGGGCTGAATAGGTGAAAATCTAAACTAGGGTTGGTCACAACTTTTACTAACGCGAAGGAGGTGAAATCAGCGCGTGTCAGAAGTTCGTTTAGGTGACAATGAATCAATAGAATCTGCTCTAAGACGGTTCAAGAAAAAAATTCAGAAAGCTGGTATTCTATCAGAAGTTAAACGCCGGGAACGCTACGAGAAGCCTAGTCTTCGCCGCAAGCGAAAAGTGGAAGCTTCTCGGAAGCAACGCCGCTAAGTGGTGGTTTTATCAAGGAACTTTTATCAAGGAACTAGGTTTAATACTCATATACTGTCCGCGTAGGTCTACGCGGACAGGTTGTTCTTTGAGCCAATTTTTGAAAATTGCAGCAATTCCTGGGTCTAAGCTTTGTATTCAGTGCTTTAGATCAGTTTATAGGTATTTTATGAACTTAAGAGAACATCAAGATTGTCTCTAGAGAAAGTTAAACCATGAACAATTGTCTATTTTTTAATTTAAATTAGGTCAACATTTCGCATGGTAGAGGCATCGACGATTCAACTGCCTAGTGTAACAAGCGCGATCGCCTTAGCAGGTGAACAAGAAGAGAACCTCAAAGCTCTAGCCCAGCAAACTGGAGCCAAGCTTGTACTCAGAGGTCAGGAGCTATTTATCTCAGGTACTGCCAAGCAAGTTGACTTATGTCAGCAACTAGTTTGCTCCCTGGAGAACTATTGGAGCCAAGGTAAAGCGATTACTGGAACCGATATCTTGACCGTCCGCCAAGCGATTGATACCCATCGTCAAGACGAGCTGAGAGATCTGCAGCGGGATGTTTTGGCGAAAACCCGCAGGGGTGAGGCAATTCGGGCAAAAACGTTTCGCCAACGAGAATACGTCAAAGCAATTCGTAGCCATTCACTCACCTTTGGTATTGGTCCTGCAGGAACAGGTAAAACCTTTCTAGCGGCTCTTTTAGGGGTACAAGCACTCTTAGCCAATCAATACGAACGCTTGGTTCTGACTCGTCCGGCCGTGGAGGCGGGAGAACGATTGGGATTTCTTCCTGGAGATCTGCAGCAAAAAATTGATCCTTACCTGCGTCCTCTCTACGACGCGCTTTACGAACTAATCAGCCCGGAGAAAATTCCTAGTTTACTGGAACGGGGCGTGATTGAAGTCGCACCCCTAGCCTACATGCGCGGTCGTACCTTAAATAATGCCTTTGTGATTCTGGATGAAGCTCAAAATACCACCCCTGCCCAAATGAAAATGGTCTTGACTCGGTTGGGATTTCACTCGTGCATGGTGATTACTGGAGACGTGACGCAAACTGATTTACCCACCCACCAGCAATCCGGCTTAGTCGTGGCCCAGAAGATCTTGCAGCAAGTTGAGGGAGTTGCCTTCTGCTACCTTTCCAAGGCGGATGTGGTTCGTCATCCTTTGGTCGAGAAGATTATTGATGCCTACGAACGTTATGAAAACTGACCCTTGATGGGCGTTATCATAGAACTGCTTCTATCCACAGCAGGTATACAGCTAATAGCGTACCTGTGAGTCCATGGCACAGCTTTTTATCAGCAGTGACCATCTGGCAGTTATCGGAAGTAGACAAAGCAAGATAGAGGCTATCATAAACGCTCCGCTGGGTGTTGATAGCTACCTCTAGCGCCGCTAGCACCGATGGCCAAGCGGGATAAATCATCACACTTTTTACAGCTAACCCTTGGATCTATCTCTGTTATGACGGCTACTTTGAAAGAATTTTTAGAAGCCTGTGAAAGCCTCGGAATCCTCCGGTTTATTGTCACTAGTGACATGGCAGTACTGGAAACGCGGGGAACAATTCAGAAGCTGTTCTATGCTGAACTCCCGAAGGGCCAGTATGCCAATATGCACCAAGACGCCTTCGAGTTCCATCTGAATATGGATCAGGTTAAACAAATCAAGTTTGAAACCGGGGAGGCTAAGCGGGGCAACTTTACCACCTACGCGATTCGTTTCCTCAATGAAAAAGCAGAGCCTGGACTCAGCTTATTTCTGCAGTGGGGCAAGCCCGGTGAATATGAGCCTGGCCAGGTGGAAGCTTGGCAAGCCCTACGAGATCAGTATGGTGAGACTTGGAAACCCTAAGAGGCGTTATCGCTAAGCTTTCAAGGCTTTTCTCTACCATCTGTTACGGGATGTAGTTTGTGCATCTAAGCTGAACGGGCCGGAGCCAATGTAAACTACCATTAATAAGCCCCCAATCAGCGCTAAATTCTTCAAAAACTGAATCAGCTGCATGGGGTTGGTAAAATTGGTGTGATAGAGCAAAGTAGTGGGAATCAGAAAAACAATTAGCGCGATCGCTCCCCAGCGCGCCTTATAGCCCAGCAACACCGATAGGGCACCCACCAGTTCAAACACAATTGCCCCTACCAGTGACAGAACCGGGAGGGGAACTCCAGCACCGGCAATCTGCTGCTGGGTACCAGCAGGGTCTAGGACTTTACCGATACCGGACCAGAGAAAAATAGCAGCTAAGCAAATCCGGGCAATTAAAGGAATAGCTTTCATAAGTTTTTTGGCTCATCAATGGTTGGATGTTCGCATCTTGTCTCTTGATCGGCAAGGGTCAACTCTTGCCAGCGGGAAGGGCTGCAGGTAACTGCAAAGTGAGTTTCACCCAATCCTTTACGCTTCGTCGGTTTAGATAATGCTTTCCAGGTTTTCCGTAGGACGTTGAAGCTAGAACCTACGAGTTTCAGAGGCAACTTTGATACAGCCCACCTGGCCCAGGGCTGGCGGCCAATCCCAAAGGAGCCACTGATGACAATTTCCACTAGGCGGCGGGACAGAGGAATTTCTCTAGGCCGGTAGCCGTAGTCGGGCACGGGTTGCCCCTGTTGCTTTTGAGCTTCCAGGCGAATAAAGGCCCCGCGTTTCTTAAAATCCAGCATGTGACCGTGCATGGCTAGCGCTTGCTCCACAGCAAGGGGCTCCAGCGTTAGCTCATCGCAGTCTTGGAGTTCTGACAGGACTGCCTCAGCTTTGCTACTGCGAACCACAACTACGGAATGCCCGCCTCCTGCCTGTTCTAGGGTGGGGGACCAGGCATCCCCCACAGAGAGATCCGTCGCTTCATTGCTGAAGTCAGGGGTGATCTGACAATTGCGGGAAATATAAAAGGGAATCAGGTAGTTGTAGTAAAACTTTTTCGCTTGAAAAACCCGGCCATCTGCTGTTTCTACCTGCAAGTAACCCGGCCACTCCCCTGCCCGCCACTGTAGGGCGGTAATAGTCACAGTGTCCGAGACGCCCTGCGATCGCAAAAACGCTCGCACCGCCCCTAAGTACATGTTGGTGCCAGTGTAAGGTCCGGCAACAAACACAACCTTTTGAGCCACGGGATGTCCAGCGGCCTGCAGCATCCGCAGGCTACTCACCTGCTCCGGTAGACCGACAAAGGCCAGCCGACCGGGGAAGGCCGCCATCTCCGGCAAAATTGTCAGCATTGGGGTTACCGCATAAACACTCTGGGCTGCCGCCAACACTTCTTCCCGGTTCCTGGCAATCACGGGTGTTGCCCGCTCTGGCGTCGGTAACCCCTGGCGCAGGACTACTGCCCCTTCCACCTGGCCGCTTTCCAGCAGGTGAATCAATACGCGGCTAATCACCCCACCAGAAGCCCCGCGACGGCGAATTGCCGGATCAGTAGCAAAGCCTGTGAACACTTGACGGCAAGGCCCAGTTAACCAGCTACTGGGACTACGGTTGAGATAGGCAAAAACTTCAGGATAGGGGACACCCCGACCAGAGCACACGACCCAGGCTAGCGCCAGAGAATGTTCCTCTGACATCGTTAACGCTTGTCGTTGGTGAGGTAGAGAACAGCGAGTCGTTTCCCGAAATTCCAACAAATTAGGGATGTAACCCGACGCAAGCACCACAATGGGTACAGTTTCCCGGTTGAATTACTCGGTCTGGAAGCGCTGCCAAAAAGTCATTGAAAAATACTGATACCGTGCTTGTTTTGAAAGGTCAGTTTGCAGTTGCTAGGCTCCATTATCCGCTAGCTTTTGCTGCAGTTCATTCTCCTGTTACCCGTCTTTTTAGCTAGCAAATGAATAAACCTTAGTCCCAGCGCAGCCAGTCTGGAGCTCAGGGAGCCCTCGAAGCACTTTTTGAATCTCTTTGGGTAGTTTTGAGTAGTGCCCGTGCTCAGTTTCAATACCTAGTTGTGTTCTTGATGTCTGGGCGAGGGTTGGAGGTCCTTTGAGTCTCAGTCCGGCGAATCCGCAACTGGATATCCTCTTTGCCAAAAGCTTGCGATTGACAGCAATAACAGCAGATCGGCAACCAATCCAAACACCCACCCACAGTTGAGAACCAATCAGAATTAGAATTGCCGACAGGATCAAGCTTGGCACATGGGTTCGCGGTGTGCCGGTAGAGAACAGCAGCAGCCAGCGCACCCCAGCAGAAATCCCAGGGTGAAGGGAATAGTCCCCAGGATCATGAAAAAGCGGAGCGGTTGATAGGTAATAAAGATGCGGAGAATCGTGAACAGCGATCGCTGAACGTAGGAGGGAATGCTCTTGACCAGCCGAGATGGTCGCAGGTAGCCATTGGTGCGAATGGGCACCGATACAATCGCTATACCCTTCTGGCCTGCCTGGATAATGGTCTCTAAGGTGTAAGTGTATTCATTAAACACATTGAGCTGCAGAGCCGCCTCGTGGCTGATAGCGCGAAAGCCACTGGGGCATCGGGGATGTCTGTGTTGCTGGCAATGCGAACCACCCAACTGCCCAATTTTTGCAGAAACTTCTTAGCAGGTGAAAAGTGCTTGATGCGGCTAATGGCGCGAGCACCGACGACAATTTCTGCCTGGCCCAACAGAATCGGTTCAATCAGCCGGGGAATATCTTCAGCACAGTACTGGTTATCGGCATCCAGATTGACAATTACATCGGCTCCGGCTTGCAGGCAAAAGCCAGTCCGGCGATAAAGGCTTTTGCAAGTCCTGATTGCTGGCGAAGTTGACAATATGATCCACCCCGCATGCCTGAGCAACCTCAACCGTGCGATCGCGACTGCCATCATTAATCACCAAACCACTCAATCTCATCGATACCCGGAAGTTTACGAGGCAGTTCAGCTAGAGTAACTCCCAGCGTTGCTTCCTCGTTGTAGCAGGGATTTGAATAATCAGTTTTGTCATAGGCCGCAGCGGGGTTGAATCTCAGCAAGTCCTTAAAAGAGACTCGGTTAATGCTTGTAAGTGCCAGTGGGCCACCATTGCCATAGCTTGCAAAGGGATACTTGTAGGTATTACTTTTTCAAACCTCTGGGTTAGCTTCATAAGTCTCAGTTACAGGACTTAAACAGTTGACCGAGGTCATCCACTTGGCTGATCTGGCCCCTAACTTTGAAGGGAGAAAGGTCCGACTACTCTCAACATCACAGGGATAGGGGGCAAGCGAGTAACATCCCATAACAACGTCAGGGAATGTTCTAACTTATACTCCGCAGGACGGCACAAGCATTGCAGCCTTTTTACTTGACAGGGTGACAGGTAGATTGAATCTTTAGCCTCTGAGGACTTGTGAGTTACGGTATTGGAACAGTAAAGTCAAAGCTGAAGAGGAATTACATGCTTGTTGAACAAAGGACGCAGCACCCTTTTCACATGTATGAGGCTATCCTGGCACAGCCTGATGCATTTGCTCAGACTATTAGGCACAATGATAAAGCTATTGATCGGCTTGCTGCTCTTATCGCATCCTACAAACGGCTCTTTATTGTTGGTATTGGTACTTCCTATCATGCGGCACAAGTGGGTGAACACTTCATGCGTGTATATGGTGGAGAGCTTTTTACACAAGGGGTTCATGCTTTTGACTTCGCGCTGTCTGGCCCAAACCTCACCTCAAAGGATTGCGTCATTGGCATCAGTCATCGCGGGAATAAGCTCTACACGCTTGACTCGCTGAGGCGTGCCCGTGAGGCAGGATGCTGCACTGCAATGATTACTGGTGAGGGAACTAAGATAGTACAGGCTGACTTCACCATTAGTACTGTTCCACAGGAAAAGTCTTCAGCCCACACCGTTAGCTACGTTGGTAGCTTAGCTGTCCTGGCTTCTCTTGCAGAACGTATTGGTTATCACCAAAATGGAAGAAGAATCCTGCCAACAAGCTTTCTGCTCGAAGAACTCCCTAGAGTGCTGCACACGGCTCTCACAACTGAGGGTGATGTTGCGCTCCTGGCACGAGAACACCTTAATCGACGGCGATTTTGGCTAGTTGGAGGTGGCCCAAGTGCCATCACTGCTTACGAAATTGCACTGAAAATTAAAGAAACATCCTATCTACAGGCTGAGGGTAGCTCAATCGAAATGATGCTGCATGGGTCACTCCAATGTGCTGAAGCGGCGGATCTCTTCATCTTGGTTGCACCAGCGGGTGCGGCACAAAGACGAGTAGTCGAGCTAGCGGGACTACTGAAAGAAATCGGTACTGCTTTTTTAATCATCAGTGATGGCACCTACCCCTTAATCCAACCGGCATCAGCAGGGTGGTGTACCGTCCCTCCAGTTCCAGAACCATTCACTGCCCTAACATGCCTTGTCCCGCTGCAACTATTTGCTTACTATCTAGCGCTAGAACGCAGAACGAACCCTGATAGCTTTCGCCTTGATGACCCACGCTTTGCCCGGGCCCGAGCATTGGTACGGTTGTAGACAACATTTAAAATCACTCCTAGACTGTAGGGCGGGAAGTCGTTTTGCCCAGCCAAGCCAGTCCCGCACCTGCTGCTTCTGCCAGAATACTAATCAGGCGGTAGAGAGCAATCCCGCCAAGAAGCACAGCGGGTGACAACAATGGATGAAGCAGGGCGATCGCGGTTGCTTCAAACACGCCCACCCCTCCCGGTGCCCCCGGAACCACCAGGCCCAACAGCCAAGCCAGACTAAAGTTACCCAGCAGCAAGAGCACCTGGTCAGAATTCACTGGACCTAAGGCCAGCAACGTGAGTAAAAAGCCAGTGCCGCGCAGTCCCAGAAAACCAACTTCCCCCAGCAAAGGCCGCAGGGGATAGCGCTTGACTCTCAAGAGTACAGCCTCTGGATTAGCACGACCTTTGATTTTGCTGACAACTTGGATTGTAACATTCAACAACGCCGGATGAATCACCGTCAGGACTACAGCCAAGCCAAGCCCTTGCAGGCCCCAGCCTGGCGGAACACCCAGGAAGGCAACCAGGAGGGCAGCAGCCGCCAGCAGCAGTAGTTCTAGCAAGACGCTGAGCGTTGCTACTTCTGGCGGAATGCCTACGGCTGTCGCTGCTTGAATTCGGCCATAGTAGTGCCAGATATTACCGGGTACATACTTGGCAATATTGGTCGTCAGGTACACCCGCACCGCCCAAAGCCCCCGGACAGGCTGACTAAGGGTCTGGAGAATCCAGCCCCATACCCACCCAGTCCAAACGTGAGCGAGTAGAGTTACACACAGGGCGATCGCCAGGTAAACCCAGCCCCTGCCATCAATCCGGATTGATGCGACTTCTTGCCCGTGATCCTTGAGGGCCTTAGCGAGAAAGAATAGCGTTCCTCCCAAAATTACCCAGCGCAAGTAGGGCTTCAGGCGTGACCAATGCTTCATTGGACTAAAATCGCAAGTTTCAAGCAGGTGGGATACTCATTGCCTGACTAAAGGTGCTAGGCTTTCCATTTGTTCAGTTTGTCACTGTTCGAGACTTCTATCGCACCGATGATGGATCTTTTAGGCTTGAGGAGCTCAACCGCTAAAACTCTCTACTCCCGCAAGGTTTTTTGGTTTTTGAGTTTGGCTGTGGCTGCCTTCTTCGGGTTGCAGTCCATTCAGTATGCCTTTAGCAGCCAGTATATAGTGCAGGATGATGTCCGGCAGCATGGATTCTGGATGCAGCGGTTTTTAGATCCGCAGCTGTTTCCCGATGATTTGATTGCCGATTATTTTCAGTCGGCTGCCTCACCCGGGTATACCGCCTTCTATCGACTGATGGCTGCACTCGGCATCGACCCGCTCTGGCTGAGCAAGATTTTGCCCCTGGTGTTGGGACTCATCACCACAGGCTATAGTTTTGGCGTTTGTCTGCAGATGTTGCCAATCCCGGTTGCTGGGTTTATCAGTACGCTGCTGCTAAATCAAAGTCTCTGGCTGGAGGACGACCTGGTTTCTGCTACTCCTAGAGCCTTTCTCTATCCCCTATTCAGCGCCTTTTTGTACTACTTGCTGCACAACTCTTTGCTGGGGGTCGGGATAGCGATCGCGCTCATGGGGCTGTTTTATCCCCCCTTCGCCTTACTGTCGGTCGCAATTCTCACCCTGCGACTGCTGCGCTGGCAGGGCCTTTACCCCCATCTGGTAAAGCATCACCGGAACTACTGGTTTTGGGGAGTAGGCGTTACCGTTACTGCGCTAGTGCTGCTGCCCTACGAACTGACCCCCACTGAGTTTGGTCCTCTGATCACAGCGGCCCAAGCCAGAACACAACCGGAGTTCCACCAGGTAGCAGGAGTCTACGGACGCGCCTTTTTCTTCCACGACAACCCGTTCATCTACTGGCTATTTGGACCGCGCAGTGGCGCACTGTTTCTGTTAATGCCGCCCCTGATCTGGGTCGGGTTCGCTTTACCCTTCTGGTTAAAACAGCCAGCCCGATTTTCACTTGCCAGACAAGTCAAACAGGCGAATCTATTGCTCCAAATTACCGTAGCCTCCTTTGGCCTGTTCTTTGTCGCTCATGCACTGCTGTTCCGGCTGCATTTTCCCAGCCGCTATACCTACCACAGTTTACGGATTGTCATGGCATTCGCCGCCGGCATTACCCTAACGCTGTGGGGCGATCGCCTACAAACTCAACAGCAGCGGCAAACAGAATTGACGGGTCGCCAGCTTCTATCCTGGGGACTGACGATACTACTTGTCGGGGGACTAGCCATTGCACCCTTCTTCCCCGAGCTCAGCTTACCCACTCAGCTGCAAATTATCGGTGGGGCACCGCGACTGTATGAGTTTTTGTCTCAACAACCCAAAGACACCCTGATTGCCTCTGTCGCTGAGGAGGTGAATAACCTCCCCAGTTTTGCCGCCCGTTCAATTCTGGTCGGACGAGAATACGCCCTGCCCTACCACACACGGTACTACACTCAGATTCGCCAGCGGACTATTGATCTAATCCAGGCTCAGTACAGCCCTGAGCTAACGCAGGTGCAGCGGTTCATCCAGAAGTACGGCGTGGACTTCTTCTTGTTAGACCCAGGTGCATTTACGCCGGCTTACGTGGCTGAGCACGAGTGGATGAGCCAGTTTCAACCGACAACCGCGACAGCTTTAACCCAGTTACAGCAGGGTAAAGTTCCAGCGTTAGCGAAATTAGTAGATCGCTGCAAAGCCTTGGAGACTAAGGGGCTGATCTTAGTCAACGCCAGATGCATTAGCTCACCCTCTGATAATGAAGCCAAGCTTTGAAGGTTTTCGCACCCCATTCTGAGCAATTTTGCTAACAGTGATTGTTGTACTCATGACCAATCAACCCAGTTTGTTCAATCCGTTAACCCTAAAGGCTTCCCCCGGACGACCTTTTGGCTAGGCTTGAGCATAGCTATTGCCGCGTTCTATGGCTGCCAGTCACTCCAGTACACATTCAGCAACCCTTACATTGTTCAAGACGATGCCAGACAGCATGTCTTTTGGATGCAGCGGTTTTTTGATCCAGCACTGTTTCCCGATGACTTAATTGCTGATTATTTCCAATCCGTTGCCTCAGTTGGACATACTATGCTCTACCGACTGATAGCGGCAATTGGCATTGACCCTTTGGTGCTGAACAAAGTTTTACCTCTGGGGCTGGGATTGGCCACAACAGGCTATTGCTTTGGGGTGAGTATGCAGATTTTCCGGTTCCATCTGGGGCATTTCTAGCAACCCTGATGCTGAATCAAAGTTTATGGCTAGAGGATGACCTGGCTTCAGCCACACCACGGGCTTTTCTCTATCCTTTATTTCTGGCGTTTTTATACTACCTACTGCGGCGATCTTTATTTGGAGTGGCAGTGGCGATCGCCCTGATGGGCCTGTTTTATCCCCCCTTTGCTTTACTATCAGTGGCAGTTCTGACTTTGCGACTCTGGCGCTGGCGAGGAAATTTGCCCCAACTGTCTCAGCAGAACTGACTACTGGTTCTGGTGCATAGGATTGCTCGCTACAGTCCTGGTACTTTCACCCTATATTATCCCCAACCCATTTGGCCCCGTCGTGACAGTGGCCGAAGCAAAGGTGCAACCGGAGTTTCTCCAGGTGGGACGAGTCTACGGACGCGCCTTCTTCTTTCACGAAAATCCAGTTATCTACTGGCTAGGGGGACCGTCCAGCGGTATGTTGTTTTTAGGCTCGATGTCCCCGCTCATTCTTCTCGGGTTGGCCTTACCGTTCTGGATGCGACAGCCAGTCAAATTTTCCCTGGTCAAACAAGTCAAAGAAACGGGTCTGCTACCACAGATCATCCTGGCATCACTGGGACTGTTCTTTCTCGCCCATGCTTTTCTATTTCACCTGTATTTTCCCAACCGATATGTATACCACAGCCTGCGAGTTGTGGCGGCCCTGGCAGCAGGAATTGCCTGGACAGTCTGGTTGGAGGCAAAATCACGTTTAGTATCCCAACAAATTACAGCGGGGTTGACGGGTCGACAGTTTCTATCGCTGGGACTCACTGTATTGCTCGGAGCAACACTGATGACTGCACCATTTTTACCGCAAATTAATCTACCAGGCCAGCTTCAGATTGCCGGTGAGGTACCGCGACTGTAGTGAGTTCTTGTCTCAACAACCCAAAGACACCCTGATTGCCTCTGTCGCTGAGGAGGTGAATAACCTCCCCAGTTTTGCCGCCCGTTCAATTCTGGTCGGACGAGAATATGCTTATCCTTACCACACGCGGTACTACGCTCAGATTCGCCAGCGGACTATTGATCTAATCCAGGCTCAGTACAGCCCTGAGCTAACGCAGGTGCAGCGGTTCATCCAGAAGTATGGCGTGGACTTCTTCTTGTTAGACCCAGGTGCATTTACGCCGGCTTACGTGGCTGAGCACGAGTGGATGAGCCAGTTTCAACCGACAACTGCGACAGCTTTAACCCAGCTACAACAGGGTAAAGTTCCAGCGTTAGCGAAATTAGTAGATCGCTGCAAAGCCTTGGAGACTAAGGGGCTGATCTTAGTCAACGCCGGATGCATTAGCTCAGCCAAAGTCTAAACTCTTCTGCAATTGAGTCTGACCTACGCCTCAATGGAGCACAGCTGCCGTCCAATAATGTTGTGCCGCTATGTACCTGTTTCATACGCACAGTAACAACCAAAACACAACAGCCCCAACAACAAAGCGATAAATTTGACAGGATATTTCCAAAAGTGAACTAGTTTGGCGTTCTGTGAAGCTAATGACTATCAGTAGCTACCTAAAATATGCTGAGTGAAAAGGGCTGCAAAGGCATTTTGGGGTAAGCACTTTAGTGCATTTCTGAAAGCTTGGCAGGCTCTGTAGTACTGCTTTTATAACTTTTAGAACAAATTGCTAACCGCTTTCTTAGTCAAACTTATCTGAGGCATCCTTCAGCAACACCTATACTGCTAAGGCCGGCAGTCAATTGCATTGAATGGTTCCCTTTCAGCCGGCCTCTAGAAAGGTTGTCACACAACTACTTCCATAGTGCAGGCTAATTTAGTACTTCAGACTAGTTCTTGCACTTTTAAGGCTTGATATTTTTATAGAGAAAGGTCGCTAGAACTTGTAATTAATTTA
This sequence comes from Thermosynechococcaceae cyanobacterium YX3bin19, assembly GCA_030447595.1. Lineage (GTDB taxonomy): Bacteria > Cyanobacteriota > Cyanobacteriia > Thermosynechococcales > Thermosynechococcaceae > JAUJON01. Next base: position 8,011 of record JAUJON010000037.1, on the reverse strand, counting down.
TTCGTGAGTAAACCATGCAGAGAAGAAAGTTCATGGCAATTGATCAATACTCTCAGTTAGCTTTTGCTACAGGCTTAGCAATTATTTTTATGGGAGTAATGATGTATACATTGGGGTCATACATAGAGAACGTTATTGAGTTAGAAGCGGCTACTCATCTCCTAGCTGGCGAATAAAGTTTGCGGCTGAAAGATGGCAAGTGGTTTGTCCGCAAATGAAGGTACTGATTCCTAGGGCCAGCGCCAATTGGGACGATTCCAGTCATACATGCCATTAATGTCGTATTCAAGGCCATTCACTAGCCGTACTGTGCAATTCAGATGTAACCGCTCATGGTCAGAGGATTCAAACACTCTAATGACAGTACAGGTCAGCCATTCCCGATTATCGGTATCGGTTGCTGGCACCCATTCCCACAAGCTACTAGAGACTTCCAGGCGATCGCCAACTTTGACTTTTAACAACCGGCTGTCCTGATCGTAGGCAGCGAGGTGGCTGGGTTGAATCGTGTCTAACCACTGCAGGCCGTAGCGATCGCGAATAAACTGTACAGGGCCTGAATCCCTGCCATGTAGCCAATCGTTTAGCAAGCTAGTTTTCCAAGCGTCATTGGTCCGATCAAAACGGGCAACAAATAGCAAGAGTGCTTGTCGCTGGTCAGGGTTAAACCCTCCAGTGGGTTTACAGTCTCCGTTACTGGGGGTGAGCCTTCTAATAAATCTTCCGTCAGTGCTTCTGCAACTTGCAGCAGAATTCGCTTTTGCTGTTCGCTTAATGGGCATCCTGTGGCATCACATTCACTAAAGGCTGCTTGAAGAGCTGCTTCAATCTCCGCTTTAGTCATTGAGGCTACCTCCCAAGCAATGCGCTCTTCCTAATAAAACTTCCACATCCTCAAAATCTAGCTCCCCAGCTCTTTAACCCATCTCTCTGGAGCAAGTTTTAACCTGACGATTACTTTAATGTTAGCTTCCACCTACGATAAAAGTTCACAAAGTATGCATAGATAGCAAGTCTAAAGCTTAAAAAAGCCTCTACACTCTAGAGGCTTTTCAAGATACTTAGATCGCTGCTGGCTTTGGCTTAAGCGGTGACTGACTCACGCGCAGCGGCGGCTTCATCCGGGTGAATCCCCAGCCGGGTTAAGTTGACTCGACCGCGGCTGTCAATCTCCGCACTTTAACAATCACCTCATCCCCCAATGTCACCTCATCCTCGACCTTACCGACCCGGTAGTCTGCGAGTTGGGAAATATGAATCATTCCTTCCTTACCCGGTAAGAATTCCACAAAGGCTCCGATGGGAATAATCCGCGTGACTCTCCCGACGTAAACGTCTCCAGCGTTAAGTTTACGGGTCATCCCCTGAATAATTTGGCGGGCCCGTTTAGCTTTTTCACCATCAACTGCGGAAATAGTCACGACACCGGTGTCTTCAATGTCGATTTTGGCACCCGTTTCTTCAGTGATACCTTTGATGGTTTTACCACCCGGACCAATGATCATGCCAATCAGCTCCGGCTCAATCTGAATCGTCAGTAGACGGGGGGCGAAGGGTGACATTTCCTGGCGCGGCTGCTGGAGCACGCTCAGCATTTTTTCCAAGATGTGGATGCGGGCTGATTTGGCTTGCTCAACGGCTTTAGCAATCACAGCAATGGGCAGACCCGTAATCTTCATGTCCATCTGCAGGGCGGTAATCCCGTCAGCGGTCCCTGCCACTTTGAAGTCCATATCGCCTAAAAAGTCTTCAATCCCCTGGATATCGGTGAGAACCCGCACCTCATCACCTTCTTTGATCAAACCCATTGCCGCACCACTGACAGGCTTGGTCAGCGGCACTCCGGCGTCCATCAGAGCTAGGGTGGAGCCACAAACGGACCCCATTGAGGTCGAGCCATTGGAAGACAGCACCTCTGATACAACCCGGATCACGTAGGGAAAATCTGACTGGTCTGGTAGCACCGGCACGATCGCCCGCTCTGCTAAGGCTCCATGACCAATTTCCCGTCTCCCCGGTGAGCGCATTGGCTTTGTCTCTCCCACAGAGTAGGGGGGGAAATTATAGTGGTGCATGTAGCGCTTTTGCTCGTCAGGATGAAGGTCATCCAGCTCCTGGGCATCACCAGGTGTTCCCAAGGTGACTGCGGACATTACCTGGGTTAGCCCCCGGTTAAACAGGGCACTACCATGCACTCGCCGGGGCAGTACTCCCACTTGGCAGGTGATTGGACGCACCTCATCAAGCTTACGGCCATCGACGCGCACGCCCTCCTCAATGACTTGACGGCGCATCAGTTCCTTCGTGATTCCCTTGAAGGTATTACTGAGGGCTTTGGGTTCTGCTGTAGCTGCCACCCGCACCGCATCATCTTCCGGCAGTTCCGCGAGCGCTGCCGCAATGGTGGCTTTAATTTCATCCAGCGAGGCATCACGGGAATGCTTATCTCGGTCAAACCGGCCCAAAACTTCTTTTACTGGAGTCGTGGCGCGATCGCGAATAAAGTTCTCCAGGGTGGAGTCCACATCTGGTGGTGTGGCTTGAACAAGATTAATCCCTAATTCTGCGATCAAATCTCGCTGGGCTTGAATCAATTCCTGCACCGCCTCATAACCAAAGTCAATCGCTTCAATGACGTCTTGCTCTGGTAATTGCTTGGCACCAGCCTCAACCATAATCACGCCATCCTGGGTTCCCGCCACAATCAAATCCAGGTCTCCCGCCGCAACTTCTAAGTAGGTGGGGTTAATGACAAAATCATCCCCCACCAGGCCGACTCGCACAGCCGCCATCGGCCCGTAAAAGGGAATTTCAGCTAGGAGAACGGCAATGGAGGCCCCGGTCACAGCCAACACATCGGGTGGAACTTGCTCATCCATTGACAAGGTTGTCGCCACCACTTGAATATCGTCGCGGAGCCACTGGGGAAAGAGCGGACGCAGGGGGCGATCAATTAACCGACCAACCAGGGTGGCTTTCTCAGGAGGACGTCCTTCCCGACGCAGAAACCCGCCAGGGACCCGCCCGACTGCATACAGTCGTTCTTCGTAATCCACTAACAGGGGCAGAAAATCAATTCCCTCTCTTGAGGCAGCACGGGTTGCGGTTACCAACACCGCTGTATCCCCCGATTCAATTAAAACGGAACCGCCGGCCTGTGGAGCGAGTAGGCCAACTTTAAGTCTAATATCCCGTCCGTTAAAGGATATTGACTTCTCTATTTCTGACATTCAGTTTTTTGTCCTTCTTCTTTCTGAGGCAATCCTAGCACTGATAAACAAGTACTGCTTGTCCGCCAGTAACAGTCACAGGCAAGAAGACACGACACCACAGCAGCTCTCAGTGTGGCTGGAGCAGCACTTGGTCGCTTTGAGAGCGCCAAAGAAAGCATTCAGGTTGGTTATATACCCGGTTTATAGCTGATTCGTTCGACCGAATCTGTGCATTCTGTGATTGGTTGTAATTATAACGCTTGTAATCACAACCAATCACCTACTCAGGGGATATTCGACCAGTCGGAACCTGAAATGGTACAGCTTGGTAGCATAAGAAGGCATGGCGCACGACCAACACCAGCCTCGTGGGGATTGAGATTAATCTCTATTGCCTGAGGGAACTCAGGCGGCCCAAGTCATGCATTCGGTCTTGAAATCAATTGTGGGATTGAAAGCTTCATAGACGCATGGCAATTTTGCATGGTAATTGGTTATCTGCAACCCCAGGGGGAGTTCTTTTTATCTGGGGAGAAACCTGGCGCGGCAGTACATTCGAGCCGAGCCAATTCCAGAAGAATGGCGTACCCTGCCATCCTTTTGCAATGGCTCCTACCGAACTCGCTGAATTTATGAATTCACTGCAACAGACTACTGGTCTCAGCTTACCTGAGACAGTCCGCGCAGTAGTGGCAGACAACCGACAACAGGCCAGTAAACAGAAGCGTAACCCGCAGCAGATACTGACGACCCGACCGGAACAGGAACAGTCTCTACCACCTGGAACGAATGGCACCCTATCCCTAGAACAACCCGTGCGCTGGGGTGAGTGGGCCCTAGCGTTGCCTTCCAAGCTGGAGGGAACAATTGCAGTACCCTGGTACTCGGCGACGCCAGCCCCCAAAACTGAGGATGCTGTCCTTCAACCGTGGTGCATTCCGGGGCTTTACCTCGATCCGCACGTTGCTATAGCATTCTTGACTGCTCTGCCCTTGAAGGCTGACCACTTGGACGAAGCTTCTTTTGGGAATGACCTCCGTTTTTGGTCCCACACTGCCCGTTGGAGCCTAGATCTGCTGGCCCGGTCTAAGTTTTTGCCAGGAGTCGAGCAATTAGAAAACGGCCAGGGGCGAGCTTACTGGCAGCCCCTCCTCGATAGCGCCACAGATCGGCTGCGGCTGAAGAATTTTAGTCAACGGATGCCGAGCGTCTGCCGGTGCCAGCAGTCAGTACCTGTTCCAGCGACAGTCGCCGTCGAAATTCCTGCAGAACCGGAAGAGATTTTAGCTGGATTTCTCAGGCACACCATTGATGCTCAAGTTCGCTCGGCCTTGGAGCCCTTGATGCAAACAACCCATAAGGGAGAAGCGCTGATCCAAGACTGGTTACAAGCATTGGGACCAGGGACTAGTATGCTGTCAGCTCAGCCTGGAGATATTGAGCATCTCCAGGCTGTTCTAGACACTTGGACAACACCGATCCAGGCAACACTGCAGCAGCACCGCTCGTTTCGCACCTGCTTCTACCTGCACCCTCCCGAGCCAGAACAAATCGACTGGCGTTTGGAGTACTTCCTCCAAGCTGTTGATGAACCAGAGATCCTGATTGACGCCGAGACGATCTGGAGTACTTCCGCTGAGCATCTGAGCTACCGAGGCCGTACGGTTGAGCGTCCTCAGGAAACTTTATTGCTCGGCTTAGGTTTGGCTTCCAGAATTTATCTACCGATTGAATCCAGCCTACAAACTGCGCGACCACAACAGCAGTTTCTCACCCCTCCCCAGGCCTATGAATTTCTCAAAACAGTAGCCTGGCGTTTAGAAGATAGTGGCTTCGGCATTGTGTTGCCCCCAAGCCTAAAAAATCAAAAGGGCTGGGCTAACCGGCTGGGTCTGAAAGTTCGAGCCGAAACCCCGGCCCTATCAAAATCTGTGGGTCGCTTGGGGCTGCAGAGTTTGCTTAACTTCAAATGGGAACTTTCAATCGGCGGGCAAACCTTGTCTAAAGCCCAGTTTGATCGCCTGGTAAAGCTCAACACACCGCTGGTAGAAATCAACGGCGAATGGGTTGAACTCCGGCCACAAGATGTGAAAGCGGCCCGAACATTCTTTGCAGCCCGTAAAGATCAGACCAGCCTGTCTTTGGAGGATGCCCTGCGGCTGAGTACGGGGGATACCTTGGCCTTAGAAAAGCTGCCGGTTGTAAGCTTTGAGGCCGCAGGGCCTTTACAAGAACTGATGACGGCCCTAACCGGGAATCAAACGCTGGAGCCGATTTCAACTCCCAAAGACTTTCAGGGGGAACTCCGGCCCTACCAAGCCAAGGGAGCTGGTTGGCTAGCCTTTCTAGACCGCTGGGGCTTAGGCGCTTGCTTAGCAGACGATATGGGCTTAGGGAAAACAATCGAGCTGATTGCCTTCTTATTACACCAAAAAGAACAAAAGGCGCTGACTGGACCCACTCTGTTAGTTTGCCCCACCTCTGTACTAGGGAACTGGGAGCGGGAAGTCAAGCGGTTTGCTCCCAGTTTGCAAGTGTCGATTCATCATGGGGATAAGCGGGCCTCTGGGAAAGCATTCACCCAAGCGGTCAAAGGTAAAGATTTAGTGATTACCAGTTACCCACTGGTCTACCGAGATGAACCAGCCCTGCGAAGCGTCACCTGGCAGGGCATTGTCCTGGATGAAGCCCAGAACATCAAAAATCCAGAGGCAAAACAATCTCAGGCTGTGCGCCAACTGTCGGCGCAATTTCGCATTGCTCTGACGGGTACGCCCCTGGAGAATCGTCTGACAGAACTCTGGTCGATTCTGGATTTCCTCAACCCTGGCTACCTGGGACCCCGCAATTTCTTCCAGCGCCGGTTTGCAGTACCGATCGAGCGCTACGGAGATACGGATTCGCTCCAAACCCTGCGATCGCTGGTGCAGCCATTCATTCTCCGTCGCCTCAAGACGGATCGCGATATTATCCAGGACTTGCCGGAAAAACAGGAGATGGCGGTCTTCTGTGGTTTAACGCCGGAACAGGCAGCGCTTTACGAGCAGGTGGTTCAGGAATCCTTAGCGCAAGTTGAGGCGGCTGAGGGCATCCAACGGCGAGGAATTATCCTGGCAACTCTCGTTAAACTTAAACAGGTCTGCAACCACCCAGCTCAGTTTTTACAGGAAAAGCGGTTGAATGGACACCATCGCTCCGGCAAACTGAAGCGCCTGAGCGAGATGCTGGAGGAAGCTCTATCTGAGGGCGATCGCGCCTTGGTGTTCACTCAGTTTGCCCAGTGGGGAAAACTGCTCAAGCACTACTTAGAAGAGCATCTAGGCCGGGAAACCCTGTTCTTATACGGCGGCAGTTCCCGTAAGGAGCGAGAAGCAATGGTGGACCGCTTTCAGCACGATCCTTACGGCCCCCGGATCTTTATTCTTTCTTTGAAAGCGGGAGGGGTAGGCCTGAACCTGACCCGCGCCAACCATGTGTTTCACTTTGACCGTTGGTGGAACCCAGCGGTGGAAAATCAAGCCACGGACCGTGTCTTTCGGATTGGCCAAACTCGTAACGTACAGGTCCACAAGTTTGTCTGTACTGGCACTCTAGAAGAAAAGATCCACGAGCAAATTGAGAGTAAGAAAGCTCTGGCAGAACAAGTAGTGGGAGCCGGAGAAAACTGGCTGGCGGATCTAGACACCGAGCAGCTCCGCAATTTGCTGTTACTGGAGCGCAGTGCTGTAATTGAAGAAGAGGCCCTATGACCCGAGAGAAATCTTCGTCCCGTTCACCCAATCAATCTCGACGGCCTAAGAACCAGCCCCAGCTACTCAAGGTCGTCAAGGTCGAGCGGACCCAAGCGAAACACCCACCGCAAGCCGTCGCTCCTATCGCTGCCTCGACCGAAGTATCAGACAGCAGTATGGGCAGTCGAGAATGGTGGGCCCAACGCTGGATCGATGTCTTAGAGTCCTTTGGCTGGCGACGCCGCCTCGAACGAGCCCGGATCTATGCCCGCGAGGGTAGGGTTTTGAGTTTAGAGTTCCAGGGCCCTCAGGTTATTGCTAAAGTTCAGGGCACTGCTCCAGAGCCCTATGATGTCTCCTTGTCTCTAGACCCGTTTAGCAATGAGCAGTGGGGCTATGTGATTGAGGAAATGTCCCAGCGGGCAATTTTTGCTGCCAAGCTGCTGGCTGGAGAGATGCCTCAGAACATTGAAGAAGCATTTACAGCTGCGGGTTTAAGCTTATTCCCCTTTAGCAAGTTTGACATCCACAGCAAATGTTCCTGTCCCGATCCGGTCAATCCCTGTAAGCATGTTGGCGCGGTTTACTATCTGCTGGGGGAGCACTTTAGTCAAGACCCGTTTATCCTGTTTCAACTGCGAGGCCGCACCAAACGGCAAACCATTGAGGCGCTGCGACAGGTGCGGAGTGCCAGCACAGAGGCTGCCCCGGAAACAGCTCAAACAGCGATCACTCAATTCACACCGCCGAAGCTAGATCAGTTCTGGGATTACAACGCCCAGTTAGATGCCTCTCTGGTAGTCATTGCGCCACCCCCCGGCAGCGAAACGGTCCTCAACGTCCTGGGGGATATTCCCTTAGAGCCTAGGCCTGCCAGTGGCGTTAATACCTCCAGCCAGATGGCAATGGAAACGCTGAGGCAGATCTATACCAAGGTAGCGCAGCAAGCGCTAATCACGGCGATGAAGAGCGGCGAAGCTGAGTAGTTCAGTACTTGTCCCTGGCCAGCCTTCGACTATAATCATCCCGGTTCCATCCCAAGAACCGAACAAGAGGTTATGGAGGCTG
>JAUJON010000420.1 GCA_030447595.1 Thermosynechococcaceae cyanobacterium YX3bin19 | reverse complement strand
TTGCAGGTAGTACGCGGCACGGATCGGGAGACCTTGCACGGCTTCATCCGAGAGAATACCGCCGACGATACCGAAGCTATCTACACCGATGAGTGGCCCGCTTACAAAGGAATCGCAGACGTGGATACGAAGCACGAAGCGGTAAAGCATCGCGCTAAAGAGTGGGCAAGGGGCGAGGTTCACACGAACAGCATTGAGAACGTGTGGTCCCTACTCAAGCGGTCTATCGTCGGCAGTTACCACCAAGTATCCGCGAAGCACCTTGACGAGCTAGAGTTCCGGTTTAACAACCGGGAGAATCCGTACATGTTCCGGGACGCTTTGTGCAAGCTGCTAGTCGCTAACTGCTTGCCTTATGCGAAGCTGATCGGGGATTAAGGCTTCACTGCAAAATACCCGTGCAAGCTAGGGATCGGAGCTTTGAAGGGCAAAAACCACAATATATTGTATATAGAAGCCGCTTTTGTGCCGATCTGAAGTTGCGCCAAAAAGCGGCTCTGTTAAAATACAAGATATATCATCCTCGGATGGGCGAAAGCTCACCGGGCCCCCCCAGGTTACGACCTGGGGGTTTTCTTTCGGAACAAAGCCTTGCTGTAAAATACCCAGATGAGTCGGACGGTTTTTATCATCGACGGGTTCAACCTTTACCACTCAACCAGGACTGCGAGCAAGCATTTAGGCGGGCAGTCTACCAAGTGGCTCGATATTCGTGCATTGTGCGAGTCCTACTTATACACAATTAGCAAGACCGCTCACCTCCAAGACGTTTACTACTTTTCTGCCCTTGCTACGCACCTTGAAGCCTCCGATCCTGGCAAAGTCAAAAGGCACGAAGAGTTTATCGAGTGTTTGAAGGACACCGGCGTCAAAGTTGACTTGGCAAGGTTCAAGAGGAAGCCGGATTATCGCTGCTTTCACTGTGGCAATACCGATTGCGGTCATTGCGGCCAAAGGCTTAAGCAGTGGGAAGAAAAAGAGACAGACGTAGCCGTAGCAGCAAAGCTACTTGAGTTGGTTTTCACGGATGCTTGCGATACTGTCGTCTTGGTGACGGGAGACACGGACTTTGCACCTGCCGTCAAAACCGCGCAAGGCGCATCTCCCCAAAAGGACGTTCGCTTTGCGTTTCCGTACAACCGGGTCAACAACGATCTTCGGAAGATCGCCCCCAAATCGTTCAGGATCGGCAAAGAGAGTTACGCGAATCACCAGTTCCCCGACCCCTACGTTTTGTCCAGTGGAGAGAAAATCAGCAAACCGTCGCTTTGGTGAAGTTCCCCCTACCGCTTGCCGGTTCAGTCTTGAGGGTCGAAGTCGGGGCGCTGCTTAGTGCCCCATCCCGATGGACCGAAGTGTTTCTGCTATGTATCCGATCTTGCGCCAATGGTCGTCGGCGCGGAAAGTTAGGGCTTCGCGCTCTTCTGCGGTAAGCCATCCGTGCTGGTCTAGCTCATCGCGCAGTTTAGTTACCTTGTCTTCGTGCCTCTGCTTAAAGCGGTTTACCGTTTCGTCATCGTTCTTGTACCTGCGCTCCCTTGCAAAGACGCCAACCTCCTGCGCTACCTTGAGACAAGCTCTTCGTAGCATCTTTTCGTCACGCTGCCTCTTGGCGGTTGGGTCGGCCAGAAAAGCGCGCAATTCGTCGCGCTCCTGTTCGGCCTTGTGTAGCTTCTTTCGTAGTTGTTCAACTTCGCGGTTTCCTTCGGATTGGGGCATCGGCCCGCTCAATGGCGGGGTTTCCGGTTGTTGCGCATTTGTTGCCCATACGATCAAGACGACGGCGAATAAAACCGCGATTAAGACCCCCGGTCCGGTACCCAACCACTCTAAGGTTGGTATCGCATTGTCCGAGAGAAGATCTGCCACCCCGAACACGGCCATCAAGCCATAAATCGCGTAACAGACCAGGATCGTAGAGCCGACGAATCCCTTTTTCGACTTGAGGGCAGATAACCACCTGGCAGGCACCCTACCATTCTACCGCACCGCTGTGTCAAGTATATAATCCCGGATCCACTTATCCCGCCGAAGCCTCTCTTTGTCATCTTCCGCGAAACCTCCGTAC
>JAUJON010000419.1 GCA_030447595.1 Thermosynechococcaceae cyanobacterium YX3bin19 | reverse complement strand
GGAATGGCCTGGAAGTTGCTAAGGCGATCGCGCTAGGGGCGGATATGGCGGGTATTGCATGGCCTTTTTTGCAGGCTGCCCATGAGTCAGCAGCAGAGGTTCAAGCCTTGGTTGATATCTTAATTGCTGAGATTACCACGGTCCTATTCTGTACGGGCAATGCCACTCTAGATGAGCTGAAATGCTCTGCCTCACTCCAGCTTAAGCCTTGAGCACTTAGCTATCTTTAGTCTGGCAAAACCCTTTAGCGATTTGTGGGAAATACGACCTTTTAGATCGCAAATCCCTCCCTGCGCTGGTCCACTAGAGCAGTGCTAGATTGCGGACAATAGAGAGTAGTAGAGAGAATTATTAAGACTGAATGCAAATACAGCCATCGGTATTAGTACACCTGGGATACGGCAAGTATGTGCGCTCGGATCAAGTGACTACGGTAGTGCCGATTGAAGAAGATCGGGGACCCGGGCGGCGGACTCTTGTGAATGTGCAAGGGCAAGCCGATCCGCTCATTGCCTCACGGGCTGAAGACTCGATTGTGCGGGATCTAGTGCAGGAGCCGCGCGAGGTGATTCAGTCCCATCAGCAGCAGCAAATTCTGCGGGATTTAGCCTTAGACTTAAGCGGTGTGAATGCGACTGTCCGGCGAATCATGCGAGATGAGGGTGGCCTAGATCTGGAGCGTTTAGAACGCCGTATTCGGGAAGTCCTAGAAGATTAATTGGAGCAAGGGCCTGGTTTGAACCAGGCCCTGATTGTTTTGAAGGGACCTTAGGTCCATGTACCGTCATGCAGTTTGATATTCCGGCGATTATTCAAGGCTACGCTCAGGGTTACTTCCTAATGGCGGATGATGATGGGAGTAATCTGGGTTGGTATTCCAGCCGCGATCGCACGTTGATTCCTTTGGATGAACGGTTCCATTACCCGCGATCGCTGCAGCGAGTGCTGAACCAGGAGCGGTTTAGAGTTGCCGTGAATCAGGATTTTGCCGCTGTGCTTGCCGGGTGTGCCGATCGCGAGTCTACTTGGATTTCTCAGGAGTTGCAGGAGATTTACTGGGCGCTTTATGAAGCAGGTTGGGCCTACAGCTTTGAAACCTGGCAAGGAGACCAGCTTGCTGGGGGAATCCTAGGAATTGTCATTGGAGGAGCCTTTGTTGGGGAATCCATGTTTTACCGGATTTCCGAAGGGTCAAAGGTGGCCTTGGTGAAGTTGGTAGAACTGCTGCGATCGCGGAACTTTGTATTATTCGATGCCCAGATGATGAACCCGCATCTAGCGCGGTTTGGAGCCTATACTGTTTTAGATCATCACTATCAAATGCTGTTCAAGCAGGCGCTGCAGCGTCAATGTTCTTTCCCTTGATGTCTGCCGGCTGCACAGATAAGCCATCCATCAGGAAAATAAAGTTCGAACAAGTGGTATGGACCAGTTGTAGGGTAAGTTCGAGAAGAAATCTTTAATTTCTACTGAACGGTCAGGTAGACCTAGTGTGTAGTATTCGATAATCACAACTTTAGGTCTGTGTTTCTCATAGTCGAAACTCTTCCATACTTCCAACTCACTTCCTTCAACAGCTATATCTAATAAATCAATTTCTGTAATATTATATTTATCCAACAAAGTTTCAAGCTTTACAGCGCGAACTTGGATACTATCCTTAAATAATATCTTCATCAATCCATTGTGTTGGCTTCTTCCGAAGACACTCGAGAGCTCCGGAAGATAAGACTGGGAGAAGCCGATTTCCCCCTTAAGAGGTAGAATAGCAGCTCATTCTACATTTTTCCTCTCTTTTTTTAAAATTTTATATTGAGTCGGATCAGCATCAATACAGATACCTGTCCAACCATTTTTTTCAAAGAAGTAAGTATTTGAAAGGTGAATGGGATGCCCTGCTCCAACATCAACAAATACTACCTTTTTTGGTGGATTGATGTGTTCGAAAATCCATCGATCCTCTCCAAACTGTGAGTAAAACTTGAGGTATTCATAATCGCTGATACTCAATATAAAACCTAGATTCCTTCGATCGTATGAGCGTCGTGTTGGGTCTGTGTGTGTCGTGT
>JAUJON010000418.1 GCA_030447595.1 Thermosynechococcaceae cyanobacterium YX3bin19 | reverse complement strand
CCTCACGTCTAGGTCGAGGCCATCTAAAGCCACCACTGGCCGTTGACCCACTTGATAGCGCCGAGTGAGGCCGCGCGTCCGAATCAAAAAGTCATTCTCCACAGCAAGATTTTATCCACCATCACAGGCGTGGTGTTCGTCTTTGGCTTCCTCCAGGCACTCGAAGCACATCGGCCCGCTGAACACCAGCATCATCAGCTCCTCAAAATTGGGCGAGTCATCGGGCACGCGCCCCTAATCACGCCGAAAGTTCAAGTGGAGCAAAGCGCCCATCACGAATGGAATAAGCTGCTGCTGGCTTACCAGCCTTTGAAAACAGATCTAGAGTACTTGAGTGACATGTAAAGTAGAACACTTGGTGGCGCCGAGCAAAGTCGATAATGCTCTGAATAGCTCCCTCTAACCTAGCAGGATCAAAATTTACGAGTGCATCATCGAGAATAACCGGAAGTGGTTCTGCGCGGGGGTAGTTCTACAGTGTGGGTGTGAGTTTGCGTTTTCTCCTGAGGTTGTAGAAGTAGATGAAGTAGCGAATGCGGGCGGTGAGCCAGAAGGTCGAGCGGGCAAAAGCGCAGGTTCTGCGGACAAGATAAGAGACGCCTGATCTCAAGGAGGTGTTTGTGCCTTCGGCTCGGTTGGTTTCGCCTGAGCCTTTGGGCGAGGGGAAGTGGTTCCAGAAGGGGAACTGGCGGGAGAAGAACTCGTGGTAGACCGGATAAGGGTCGCTGTAGCAGGGCAGCCAACTCTTGTCAGCGGGCAAATCCTGCCACAGAGAGTGCAGCGTCTTGAGGTCGCGCCCGCCCACTTGCACCGCCCACACCTGTCGGGTCAAGCAGGAGGTGGCGCACCAGATCCAACGCCTTCGTGTCTTCTTCTGCACAAACGTCCATGCTTCATCCAGTTCCAGCGAGTCCCCAAAGTCCAGGGGCAAAAGCGTCTCCTGCACAGGAGGCAAAGACTCTACGGCTTTTTTAAAAGGGCGTAGACGGTGGAAAAGCTGCAGTTGAAGGTGCGCGTGATAGCGGAGTAGCTGATGCCTTCTTTTAAGGCATTGAGGATGAGCCGCTCTTTTTCTGGTGACAGACCACGAGGCGTGGGATCAAGAGTGAAGGCACGGGCACAAGCGGCACAGAAGTAGCGCGCTTTACTGCCACGAACTCCATGTTTGCGAACTCGCTCACCCGCGTGGCAATGAGGACATAAAACCGCATGATTGACCATAAACCGTAGGCTATCACACCACTACTGTAGAACTACCTGCCGCCTGAGTTGAGAGGCGCTGCCCCAGTGCCATCTCCAGTGCTTCATGCACGAGGGTCTGCTCCAGCGAGTCCCTCATGCTCCACCCAATGACTTTGCGGCTTTTGAGGTCGAGCACGACAGCGACATACAACCAGCCTTGAGCGGTCGGCACATAGGTAATGTCGCCAGCCCAAGCTCGGTCCAGACCTGCCACATTCTCGACTTGATACTCACGGTTCAAGAGGTTCTGTGCCAAGGGAAAGGCGTGATTGGAGTCGGTGGTGACCACGAACTTCCGAGGCTTGTATGCCACCAGACGATGTTCCTTCATCAGTTGGGCCACCCGCTTCTGACTACAACGGATGCCTAAACCTTGTAAATCTCGATGAATGCGCGGGCTGCCATAGCGCCTGTCACTGGCGTGGAAAACTTCCTTGATGTGAGTCACTAAGGTTTCCTTTTGCTGTTTAGGCTGGCTCACTGGACGCTTTTTCCAACTGTGGAATGCGCTGGAGGAAACACCCAGTACACGAAACAGGATGCACTGGCGAAACTGACCTTGATGGTCTTGGATGAATTGGTAGCGCATCTCACTCGTTAGCGGGCCGGCTGCGAGAAGATGCTCACGACTTTTTTTAAGATGTCCCGTTCTTGGCGTAGCACGTCGTTTTCACGCCGCAACCGTGCCAGTTCCTCATCTTGTGGGTGGCCTTGGCCGGGAAAAGCGCGTTGCCCGTTCTCCTGCGCCTCTTTTTTCCAGCGGCTCACCAGGTTGTCATTGAGGCCAAGGTCGCGTGCCACTTGAGCCATGCTCAGCCCGCCTTCGGT
>JAUJON010000036.1 GCA_030447595.1 Thermosynechococcaceae cyanobacterium YX3bin19 | reverse complement strand
TAAACTGTATTTACTTATAAATATAATTTAGACTATCTACAACTGTAATGCTAGGTCACTATGCTACCGCTAGCCCAGTATTTAACTTTGATCCTAGCCCAATCCTCAGTGTCGCCTACGTTGCTGCTGTGAAGCTCAAAAGTCCAGGTATTTATAAAAGATGGGAGCGTTGGGGATCGGTTCCCCAGCGCTCCCTTACGAATTACACCACGGGTTTTTAGTAGAGTGCTTCTTCTTGATGGGTTTGGATGGTGCAGTCTGAGGTAGGATAGGCGACGCAGGTGAGAACGTTTCCTGCCTCAATCTGATCATCATCTAAGAAAGACTGGTCAGATTGATCAACTGAACCTTCAACAAGTTTGCCATTACAGGTGGAGCAAGCCCCTGCACGGCAGGAGAACGGTAGATCTAACCCCTGTTCTTCGGCAACATCAAGAATGTACTCGTCATCAGGAACTTCAATTGTTATATCTAGTCCTTCGGCTTCATTGACTAATCTGACCTTGTAAGTTGGCATTTAGCAATCCTCTCATTAGTGAAAACGGCAGTCTGAGTTTTCCGAAGGCAAGTCTCTGTAGGTCATGTGCTCAGAGAGAACCTGCGTTTCGGATAGACTCCATTTCTGATACTACGAGAAAAATTAAGCCCTGAACGCTTGATAGGTAGATCTGCTAAATGGGATTTATAATTAATCTTCTGTTAATGATCTTGAATTACTTATAACAACCTCTAGAGGGGCTAGAGCTGTAGGAAACAGAGATTGGGTATGTTCTGGAGGCTAGTCCACACCCAATCACCCATCATAATTTGAAACAAAGCTGCTCCGATTACAACCTAAGCAGTAGCTAGAATTTCTTCTTGATGGGTTTTAATAGTGCAGTCGGAAGAGGCATAGGCAGTGCAAGTTAACACATATCCAGCTTCGATCTGTTCGTCATCTAGGTAAGACTGGTCCTCCTGGTTAACTGATCCTTGCAATAACTGGCCGGCACAGGTAGAACAAGAACCTGCACGACAGGAGTAGGGTAAATCTACTCCCTGTTCTTCGGCAACATCAAGAATGTACTCGTCATCAGGAACTTCAATTGTTATATCTAGTCCTTCGGCTTCATTGACTAATTTAACTTTGTAACTTGGCATACAGCGCTCCTCTTGAACACAAATAAAGACGACAATCTGAATTGTCTCAGATGGACCTTAATTTTGGATGAGGAGCAAAAACTAAAATGTATAAAATTCAACAATTCAGGTGAGTCGATGGTAGTTGTAAGCAAGGTGCTGTAAGCCCCTTAGCTTTAGTTGTTTTCAGCAGAGTTTAGACTTCGCTTCCTCAAAAAACGGATAAGCCAGACATTATGGATAATGAAATAGGGTTGTTGCCTTGGTTAACCGCTTCTACTTGCCAGTCTAAATAACCTACCCGGATACTGAAAAATTTTTATGACAAAATTTTCTCTTCAAGCTCCCTTCAAGCCTACGGGGGACCAGCCCAGGGCGATTGCCCAACTGGCTGCAAGCCTGCAGGCCAACCATCGATTTCAAACCTTGCTGGGGGCAACGGGAACGGGGAAAACCCACACCGTTGCGCGGGTCATTGAGAACATTGGCAAGCCGACTTTAGTGCTGGCTCACAATAAGACTTTGGCTGCCCAGTTGTGCAATGAGCTACGGGAGTTCTTTCCTGAGAATGCAGTGGAGTACTTCGTGAGCTACTACGACTACTACCAGCCCGAAGCCTACATTCCCGTAACGGATACCTATATTGAAAAAACGGCTTCGATCAATGACGAGATTGACATGCTGCGTCATTCGGCAACGCGATCGCTGTTTGAGCGCCGGGATGTAGTAGTGGTGGCCTCGATTAGCTGCATCTACGGCTTAGGGATTCCAGAGGAGTACCTGAGAGCGTCTATCCCCCTGAAAGTAGGTGTGGAAATTGATCAGCGGCAGATTTTACGTGATCTAGCAGCAGTCCAGTACTCCCGCAATGACCTAGATCTGGGCCGTGGGCGCTTCCGCGTCAAAGGCGATGTGCTAGAGATTGGTCCAGCTTACGAAGACCGAATTGTCCGGATCGAGTTTTTTGGCGATGAAATTGACGCAATTCGCTACGTCGATCCGGTGACAGGGGAAACTCTCCAGAGCCTGGAAGCCCTGAACATCTATCCGGCACGCCACTTTGTTACTCCGCAAGAACGTTTGGAGACAGCCTGCAATGCCATTGAACAGGAATTAACAGAACGGCTAACGGTGTTAGAAGCAGGGGGAAAGCTGCTGGAGGCCCAACGACTGGAACAGCGGACTCGTTACGACGAGTAGCTTCTGCGGGAAGTAGGGTACAGCAATCGAGTAGACAACTACTCGCGCCACCTAGCTGGACGTATAGCCGGAGAGCCGCCGGAGAGTCTCATTGATTACTTTCCTAAAGACTGGTTGCTGGTTGTGGATGAGTCCCACGCCACTGTGCCGCAAATTCGCGGCATGTACAACGGCGACCAGGCCCGGAAAAAAATCTTAATTGAACATGGCTTCCGCCTGCCCAGTGCTGCGGACAACCGTCCTTTGAAAGCTGAAGAGTTTTGGGCCAAGGTGAACCAGTGCATTTTTGTATCAGCAACCCCGGGTTCCTGGGAACTGGAGATATCTGAGGAACGGGTTGTTGAGCAGATCATTCGGCCTACGGGGGTTATTGACCCAGAAATTTTTGTCCGTCCAACGACTGGACAAGTCGATGACCTGCTAGGGGAAGTGAGAGAACGGATCGAACGGCGGGAACGAACACTGATCACCACACTGACCAAGCGCATGGCAGAAGATTTGACAGAGTACTTTGAGGGCAAGGGGGTGCGGGTCCGCTATTTGCACTCTGAGATTAATGCCATTGAGCGCATTGAGATTCTCCAAGACCTGCGAGAAGGCACTTTTGATGTGCTGATTGGGGTAAATCTACTGCGGGAAGGGTTAGATTTACCCGAGGTGTCTTTGGTTGCAATCCTAGATGCTGACAAGGAAGGGTTTCTGCGGGCTGAGCGATCGTTGATTCAGACGATTGGCCGCGCTGCCCGCCACGTCCGGGGACAGGCAATTCTTTACGCAGACAATTTGACCGACAGTATGGCAAGAGCAATCAGTGAGACAGAGCGCCGCCGGGTCATTCAGTTGGAGCACAACGAAAAGTACGGCATCACTCCCCAGCCGATTGTCAAAAAGTCCAGCAATGCAATACTGGCCTTTCTCGCGATCTCGCGGCGACTCAACACAGAAGAACTGGATAAAGCCTATGAGCAAATTGAGGAACTGCCCCTAGAAGGCATCCCCGACCTAATTACCCAACTGGAAGCCGAGATGAAAGCGGCAGCAAAGGATCTAGAATTTGAAACTGCCGCCAAGTACCGCGATCGCATTAAACACCTACGAGATAAGCTGTTGGGCCATCGCCTATAAAATTAACGGGCTATTCCAGCCAATCCACTAGCCGATACCGGGAAGGTTAAGGCCCCCTGTCAATTCTTCCATACGCTCCCGCATAGTTGCTGTAGATTTGCTATAGGCGTCTTTCATCGCTGCAGCCACTAAATCAGAGAGAACCTCAACTCCTTCATTAAGAGCATCCGGTGAGATTTCCACCCGCCGAGGTTCTTGATTACCGCTGAGAATCACCTTGACTAGGCCCCCCCCAGCCTGCCCCTCAATTTCCATTTGCTCCAAGTCTTCTTGCAGCTTTTTGGCCCCTTCTTGAACTTGCTGAGCTTTCTTAAATGCCTCAGTCAGTTCCTTCATTTTGCCGAGGCCAAAACCAAAACCTTGTCCTTGTGCCATAATCCCTTAGCTGTCTACGTTAATGTAGGGTTAGTTTAACGAAAAAGCTCGTCACTCTGAGTGCCAAACCCGTTTCATTATGACACTCTCAGCAAAAGACTACACTGCTGTCTGGAAGTCCCCTAGAATTTTTACCTCGGGCTTCAGCAGTAGTGACCACTGGTGTTGCACCTGCTGCTGAACATGGTGGATCAACTGAAAAATGTCGCTAGCAGTTGCCCCACCACAGTTGAGAATAAAATTAGCGTGCCGCTCGGCAACTTTTGCCCCCCCAATTTGATAACCTTTTAGGCCCGCTTGTTCAATTAGCCAGCCTGCAGTCCGAGGCAGGGGATTACGAAACACGCTACCACAGCTCGGTAGATGGTAGGGCTGAGTAGTAAGACGATGATTCCGATGGCCTTGGGTCAGTGCTCTCACTTCATCTGGAGCTGCCCCCGGTCGGAGCTGGAATGTCGCCTGCAATACTAGCCGGTCCCCTCCCTGCAGCACCGACGTACGATAGCCGTAGCCTAAATCCTGGGGCTTGAGGACTTCAAGGATACCATCGGCTGAAAGGGTTTGGACCGCTACCAGATAGTCAGCCGTACATTCGCTATGAGCACCGGCATTCATCACAACGGCTCCGCCAACGGTGCCGGGAATACCAACAGCCCACTCCAAGCCTTGCCAACCTAAATCCGCAGCTTGCCAGGCCAGCCGGGGAATTGACTTGCCAGCACCCACAGTAAGCTGGCCTGATTCAACATCGAATTTAAGCTGTTGCAAGTGATGGGTGTGAATCACCAACCCTGAAAGTCCGCGATCGCTGATCAGAAGATTGGACCCGGCCCCCAGAAGCGTTATGGGTAACCCCTCAGACTTCGCCCATGCCAGACTGGCTTGAAGTTCCTCCAGGTGTTGCGGTGCCACCAACCACTCTGCCGGGCCCCCAACTCGAAATGACGTCAAGTGAGATAAAGAAACCTGGGACCGGAGCAAACAGTTAGTTCCCCGCAGGCGAATTTCTGCAGAAACAGTCATGGCACAACCACCTTTTGCGGGCTCTCAGCCTCGATACCCTGATAGTAAGCCATCACTTCAGGAATGATTTGATTGAGGTTACCTGCACCGAGAAAGATGACTAAATCCCCTGGAAGTAGTCTGGTTTGAAGAAAATCAGTAACGGACTGTAGCGAGGGTTGGTAATGAACATCTGTATGGTAGCTTGCCACTAGGTCGACCAGTTGACGGCTACTGACGTTGCCGGGGTCAGGTTCACCAGCACTATAGATGTCAGTCACGACCACGCTATCTGCATCTGCGAAGCTTTGACTGAACTCATTCAGGAAGGTATGCGTCCGGCTGTAGCGATGGGGTTGAAAAACCGCTACCACACGTTTCCTCGGACAGTAGCTAGATTTTAATCCTGTAACTTGTAAACGGGCGGCGGTTAGCGTGGCGCGAATTTCACTAGGGTGGTGAGCGTAGTCATCAATAAACACAATATTATTAGACTCACCTTGATATTCAAACCGCCGCTTGGCCCCCTCAAAACTGGCGATGCCTTGAGCGATTGCTGCGAAATCTAGGTTGAGAAGACGCCCAACTGCAACAGCGGCCAACGCATTGCTTAAGTTGTGCTGTCCCAGCAACCTCAACTCCAAGTGCCCCAAAAGCTGGTTACGCTCCCACACACGAGCGGTAGTGCCATCAGAGCGATACTCGATAGCATCCACTGTGTAATCAGCTCCTGAATCGTACTGAAGACTATAGCTCACCATTGGCTCAGTCCTATCACTAGCTATTGCTGTCTGGATGATTGGACAGTCTAAAGAGCCGACTAAAGTGTGGCAGTGCTCAGCGAAGGTTTTGAAAGTTTCAACAACCTCATCTAGCGTCTCGTAATGATCCGGATGATCCAATTCAATGTTTGTAATCACCCCAATTCGAGCAGAAAACTTGACCAAGGAACCATCAGACTCATCGGCCTCCGCTACTAAGTAGGGGCCTGCTCCCAAACGGGCATTTCCTTGCCAAGCTTTGACTTCTCCACCAACCACAATCGTGGGATCAAGACCTGAGAAAAGCAACACGTAACCAATCAGGCTACTGGTTGTCGTTTTGCCATGGGTTCCAGCGACGGCGATACTCTGGTAATCCTGCATTAAGGCTGCCAATAGGTCAGAGCGGTGAAAAATCGGACATCCCATTGCTAAAGCAGCTTGATACTCAGGATTATCCGCATGAATAGCGGTAGAGCAGATGACTTGAGGCAAACCCTGAGGAAGGTGAGGAGCAGAGTTCTGCCAAGGGGCTAAACCGCCTAACGGAGCTTGCCCTGAAGCACTAGCGTTATTATGGTTATCTACATTGATTAAGCTAGATAGTGACGGGGCAGAGAAAAACTCTAAGTTTGCGGCATCTTGTTTCCAGAAGATGTGAGTTCCTAGAGCCTGCAGGCACTGAGTAATTCGATTAGCACGAAGATCAGAACCTGAGACTGGAAGCTTACGTTTAGCGAGAACATAAGCAAGGGCCGACATTCCAATTCCACCAATTCCAATGAAATGAAATGGTCTGCCGCTGAAGTCAACGGATTTCAGCATTTGAAAATTTAGCTCCTTCACACACCACACTTCTTACACGCGATATCATACCAGGAACTGCTTTTTGAAAAACATAAACTTAAGAGGGACTGCTGAGTAGGTTTTAGTCACAAAATTTCCTCAAAGTCTTCTTAAGAAAAAAGTCCTCTCCAGAAAATAAGTCTTGTAGTTATTGAATTTCTGTACTTTAGCCAAATCCATTTCCAAAGTTTGTAATTTTAGACTCTTAATGTCAACAAAAAAACAAGAATTGAATACCCACAAAGCTTAGCAAAGCCGGAGACAACACCCTTTCACAACAGTGACCCTGTGGACTTACTGCAACTTTTTTAGGTGTGCTAGTGGAGTTACTAAAAACGGTTACTCCTGTTACAACCAACGAAGTATTAGCCAACTATAGAGATAGCTGCCTCAGCTAACGCGGTAAGGAGCTTTTATATGCACACCTAAAAAATAAAAAGACCTTCTAGAAATAGAAGGTCTTGCTGAAGCGATTAAATGAATGTAGCTAGAGAAAGTGCTTTAAACCTTCTCTTTGGCTTCGAGTTACTGAACTAGCCCAATAGCTCCTTTGCCTTGGTGACTACGTTTTCGGCGGTAAAGCCAAATCGCTCCAAGCAGACATCACCCGGAGCAGAAGCCCCAAAGCGGTCAATGGTAATTGTGGCCCCTTCACTACCGGTATACCTGCTCCAGCCAAAGCTGGAGTNCAGCACTTCGCAGCAATACCCCTATCGAAGCACTGCGTGAACAGGTGCAAAACCTGCTGATGCTGAAGCCAGAGATTAATTACAAAGGTAGAGATTCAGGCACACTAGGCAGCACCTACTCTCGAACGATGTCTCAAATTGGCGGATAAATTACCGCTTAGTTTTTACCAAACCACTTTTGGGCGTTCAGGCGTTGAACTACGCCAAAGACAAGTAAATCTAAGTCAACTCGGCGCTCATCAATCAAAAAAGGTTCAACAATACTTGGCGAGAAACCACCACTAGCACAAGAAAAGGCTTTGGTGGCCTTAATATCTTCCTTTGGAAAATAAACCGTAAACTGGCGTTGACCTTGAGCCCAGCGACCTGTAACCTCGTTCTGTTCAAACTTGAGTTGTAGATCCTGAATATCTCTTTTTTCAAGGGCTTTTTCTAACGCAGGTAAGTAGTCCTGCTGAATAAACTCAGGAAATGGTTTATCCTCAACGGCTGGCTTGGCCTCTTTTTTAGGTTTCTTTCCGCCCCCCTTAGCAGCAGGCTTAGCTGGCTTCTCCTCACCTTCCTCAGAGGTTGAGGTTCCAGATTCTTTTGCTGCAGCAGCATTGGGATCAACTTCTGGGTTGGCCGTTTTCGGATCAGGATTATCTTGGGTGGGAAGGTCGGTAGCCTCAGGGTCAGAGGTGCTAGGAACATGCTCCTCGGCAGTGCTAGGAGCAGGACCCCCAGCAAAGTTGGGGCCCTCCCCCGCTGCGGCATTTCGAGCTTCTTCTGCCATTTCTGGAGAGTTCTGATTCGCTTCTTCAGTCCTAGCCCCGGCGTTGTTGGCGTTAGGTGTTGTTTCTTCTGCCATTGCTTAGCTCAATCCTTATTCAGACTTAGCGACGGTGTTTTCAATAAGGTAAGGGAGCTAGAACGTTAGCATCCCTAAGCCCTTGTAAAAAGGGTATCTTAATTTCAGCAGATAGACCTAGCCTGATGTGAAATTCCTATACCTAATCATTCAGCCGCCTGCGATCGCTGGAATGATACTTACTTCATCGCCATCTTGTAGAGGTGTATTGGTTCCTGATAAAAATCGGATGTCTTCGTTGTTGACATAAAAATTGACAAAGCGACGCAGCTCCCCCTGTTCGTTGCATATCCGTGCCTTAATACCAGGGCAGTTCTGCTCAAGAGAATCTAACAACTCAGTCACATTACTGGCACTACACTCCAATGTTGCCTGGTCACGGGTCAACTTCTGCAAAGGAGTGGGAATAAGAACTTTAACAGCCATGGAAAATTTTCTCCCTTTAGAAATTTAGTCTCAAAAATAGAAAGCTACTAAACCAGCACTGGCTGCCACTCCAAACGCTCTAGCACTTGAGAACGCTCCAGAGCTCGCTCAAAACTATCAAGCTTCGGTTCAATTGTCAGAGGCTCTCCAATATAGCCTTGAACCGCTTCTTGAGTTTTCAGGCCGTTCCCGGTGATGTAGACTACAGTTCTTTCATCGCGAGCGATGTTGCCAGCTTCCACTAGTTTCTTCAAAACTGCGATGGTAGTTCCGCCAGCTGTCTCAGTGAAAATGCCCTCAGTTTCTGCTAGGAGCTTAATCCCTTCAATAATTTCAGCATCACTGACGGACTCAATCGTGCCGTTGGTCTTTCTAGCAATCTCGGTGGCATAGACACCGTCAGCTGGGTTGCCAATCGCAATCGACTTAGCGATGGTGTTCGGCTTCACTGGAGTAATAAAATCTCGGTTTTCTCGATAGGCTTGGGCAATGGGCGAACAACCATCAGCCTGAGCCCCACTAAACCGAACTGGTTTTTCATCCACTAGACCAACTTGAGCAAACTCCTGGAAGCCTTTGTAGATTTTGGTAAATAAGGAGCCGGATGCCAAAGGAACTACAACATGATCAGGCAACTGCCACCCCAACTGCTCAGCGACTTCATAGGCTAAAGTCTTGGATCCCTCTGAGTAGTAGGGTCGCAAATTGATATTGACAAACCCCCACCCATGGGTATTAGCGACCTCTGAGCACAGCCGATTGACCTGATCATAGTTACCCTGAACGGCCATCACCGTCGGCCCATAGATTAGCGTACCCATAACTTTGCCAGCTTCCAGGTCAGCAGGGATGAAGACACAACAGTCTAAGCCAGCTCGTGCGGCGATCGCGGCGGTGGAATTAGCTAAGTTACCAGTGCTAGCGCAAGATACTTTTGAAAAACCCAGCTCGCGAGCACGGGTCAGCGCCACTGACACTACCCGGTCCTTAAAGCTAAGCGTCGGCATATTAACGGCATCATTCTTGATGTAAAGCTGCTCAATCCCCAGACGACGCGCAAGTCGATGAGCTTGCAGCAGTGGAGTCATCCCCGTGCCCACATCAATAGGAGTATCAGTCGCGACTGGCAAAAAAGAACGATAGCGCCAGATTGAGTGAGGCCCAGCTTGAATGCTCTCACGAGTCACAGTCTGGCTAAGAGTGCTGTAGTCATAGGTTACTTCTAGAGGCCCAAAGCAAAACTCGCAAACGTGAGCCGCTTTTAACTCGTACTCTTCACCACACTCTTTACATTTGAGTGATTTAAAAGTAGAGGTTACCTGGTTCTGGAGGGTAGTTGCCTGGGTCATAACTCTAGAGTCCTTTGGTATATCTCATTACAAGCCTGCTTAGCTTAAGTTTCGATTGATGCTAACACGAGCCCCTAGCAGAGTCAAACATACCCGACTAAAATATTCGGGTATTTTTTACTCTGCCGATTGTAATTGGCTGTATCTACTAAAGTATTACTTTCCTAGATTGAGTCATTCTTATATGTTTATAAAATCTTAAAGCTAATGTTACTTATTAAATTTATCATTGACGTACTCAGAAACAAAAACGTAAACAAATTGATAATNTGGCCGCACCTTCGCCACCTGGCGCGGTTCCTGTCATGTGATAAGCATCGCAGGTAAGGCCATATCCAACAATTTCAGCATAGATCTTAGCTCCCCGGCTCAAGGCGTGTTCCAGTTCTTCTAGCAGCAGAATCCCAGTTCCTTCACCCAGAACAAACCCATCGCGATCGCGATCAAAGGGGCGACTAGCGCGAGCAGGATCGTCATTCCGCCTTGAGAGGGCTCGACAGGCAGCGAAGCCAGCTACTGATAAAGGTGTGATCGCAGCTTCAGTACCGCCGCAGATCATCGCCTGGGCATAGCCACGTTGAATAAACCGAAAGGCATCCCCTACCGCATTGGAACCAGCTGCACAGGCTGTAACCGGGCAGGAGTTAGGACCTTTTGCTCCAACGTGAATGGCTGTTAAACCCGCTGCCATGTTCGCAATCATCATCGGAATCATGAAAGGACTGCACCGGTCAGGCCCCTTAGTCAGGTAAACCTCTTCCTGCTCTTCTAGAACTTTCAGACCTCCGATGCCGGTACCAATAATTACCCCTACCTGGGATGCATTCAAGTCACTAATGCTGAACTGGGCGTCAGCAAGAACCTGCTTACTGGCTGAGACTGCAAATTGGGCAAACCGATCCATACGTTTAGCATCCTTGCGGTCCAGATAGTCGTGCGGATCAAATCCTTTTACCTCACCCGCAATTCGACAGTCATGGCGTGATGCATCAAATAAAGTAATAGGCCCAATTCCATTACGACCACTCAGTAAGCCTTTCCAGTAATCGGCCAGAGTATTACCAATAGGTGTGATCGCACTAAGGCCCGTAACAACAACGCGCTTAGATTCCAGGTTTGTCATGGTATCAGCTTCGAAGGCTTAAACGCGCCAACATGAAACATCAAAAGTTAGTGAAGGGTTAGAGGCTTCTTCAACCTATATACAAGTTAGGTTGTAAAGAAGGAGTCTGTAAAGCTATTTTTGCGGCTTTTAAGGACTTGAGCATTAGTCTTTTTAAGCTGCGGCTTTGTTCCCGATATAGTTTACAGCATCTTGAACCGTTGCAATCTCCTCAGCTGCTTCGTCAGGAATTTCAATATCAAATTCTTCCTCTAATGCCATGACTAGCTCAACTACGTCTAGGGAATCAGCACCTAGGTCATTGGCAAAGCTTGCTTCGGGTTTAACTACGCTGGCCTCAACGCCCAGCTGCTCGGTAACAATGCTTTTAACTTTCTCGAGAATTTCTTCTTGGCTCATGGGGATTACACTTTTAACGAATGCAGTAGTAATGATTAGTATTTGCAGAGGATTAAGGTTCTACAGCCTCATTCTCAAGGAATTGAAATTTCCAAAAGATGGACTCTGCTTCCAGGAACAATGGATCAAGGTTCCAGGCTTTTGGGCATGGTTTGATCTTATCCGAAAGCGTCACCTTGAAAGTAACCACTACACTTTTGAATAGGGGTAACTTCAAGCTTGATCTACTTACTTTCTCACACATCATGCCTGTAAAATCACTTCAGTACGCTTACTTTCCCGGCTGTGTCGCTCAGGGAGCCTGCCGGGAACTTTACTTATCCACTCAGGAACTCACTCAGGCTCTCGGAATTGAGCTAATAGAACTGAAAAAGGCTTCCTGTTGCGGTTCTGGAACGTTCAAGGAAGACTCTTGGCTGCTAGAAGATACGGTGAATGCCCGTAATATTGCTTTAGCCGAGCAACTTCACCTCCCCCTGTTAACCCATTGCAGTACCTGTCAGGGTGTGATTGGCCGAGTTGATGAGCGGTTGAAAGAATTCCAAACCAACAGTCCTGGCTACGTCCAACAGGTCAACCACCTGCTGGAGCAGCAGGGGTGCTCTCCCTACCAAGGCAGCTCAGAAGTCAAGCATCTCCTGTGGGTTTTGGTCAGTGATTACGGTTTAGCAGAAATCCAACAGCGGGTAACGCGCCAACTGACCGGGCTCCGGTGCGCTTCTTTCTATGGTTGCTACCTGCTGCGGGCGCAAAAAGCGCTGCCCTTTGATGATCCTTTCCAGCCAGAATCGATGGAGAACTTGTTCCAGGCGATCGCGGCAACTCCTGTCTACTACAAGGGCCGGACTCAATGCTGCGGCTGGCCGCTCTCCAGCTACGCCACAACCGAATCCTTTCAAATGGCAGGTGCCCGCATCCAGGACGCGATTGCGGCCGGGGCTGACTGCCTAGTAACACCCTGTCCGCTGTGCCACTTGAACTTAGATTCTCGTCAACCCGAGGTAGAAAGGGTGATTGGACAGAAATTAGGCCTACCCGTCCTCCACTTGCCCCAACTGGTGGCCTTGGCGCTAGGCATCTCCCCCCAAAAACTGGGTCTGAATCAGCATATTGTTTCCACTCGACCTGTGTTGGAAAAATTAGGGCTTTAAGAGGTCCTTTGGCAAGCGCTGCAGGACTCGTTGAAAGGGGGTAGTGTCATTCAGGCCCCTTGCGAGCACAAGCGCACCCTGGATCTGTAAAATCGCATCCTCAGCCCGCAGCCGTGCCTCACCTGTCTCTAGCCCAGCTTCAACGAGCACCTGTGCCAAGGCATTAATCCAGGCATTCAGAACCTGTTGGATCTGCGTGTGAAAAAGGTGATGGGATTCCCCTATCGACAGCATTGCTAATAAACAGGCTTGTTCGCCCTGGTCATAAATCTGATTCACATTTTTGCCCATCGCCCGAATTCGTTCATCGGGTTTGCCACTCCCTCGCAGAAGTGCCAGGATATTTTCTTCTAACCAAACGCTGAGGTGGTTTAGAACCGCTGTTGCCATTTCTTCCTTGCCTTTGGGGAAGTAGTGATAGAGGCTAGCCTTACCTAAACCCGTTGCTTTTGAAAGCCGTGCTAATGTTGCACCCTCGTAGCCATACTGCCGGAAAACGCTGATTAGCTGAGCGATCGCTTCATCTTTAGACATTCAGAAATTTCCAGGTATCTAGTTGACATTGTACCGAACAATCAGTACAGTAGTTTTGTACCAAACGTTCGGTACACCATAAGAAGTCGATATCAGGAGTTTTAAAATGATGACTTACCACACAATCACCGTTGAGGGTCTCGATATTTTCTACCGGGAGGCAGGCTCAAAAGCCGCACCTACCATTTTGCTGCTGCATGGTTTTCCTACCTCATCCCACATGTTTCGTCATCTGATCCCTACCCTGGCCGATCGGTTCCACTTGATTGCCCCAGACTATCCAGGCTTTGGCAACAGTTCCATGCCGCTAGTGGATGACTTCGACTACACCTTTGAGCGGCTAGCTGAAGTAATGGCAGGGTTCATCAAGACATTAGGGCTGAAGCGGTTTAGCCTGTACTTAATGGACTATGGTGCCCCGGTAGGGCTGCGGATTGCTGTCAAGCACCCTGAACAGGTAGAAGCGCTGATCGTCCAAAACGGCAATGCCTATGAAGAAGGACTGCGCGAGTTCTGGGAACCGCTGAAGGCCTACTGGCAAAACCACACTCCTAACAACGCTACGGCGTTGAGGAAACTGCTGACAATCGAGGCAACGCAGTGGCAGTATACCCATGGGGTAAGGAATCCTGCAACGATCAGTCCTGATAACTGGAATCTTGACCAACGCTTCCTAGACCGACCGGGTAATAACGAGATTCAACTTGCCCTCTGCGAGAGTTATGGCTCTAATCCACCCCTATACCCCCAGTGGCAAGCGTATTTTCGGGAGTATCAGCCACCCACTCTCGTAGTCTGGGGTAAAAATGATTACATCTTTCCCGAGTCAGGGGCTCACCCCTACAAGCGGGATTTGCACGATATCGAACTTCATTTGCTGGATNTTGTCTACCAGATGCAGAACGAGGAACGGGAGTTATTGAAACAGCGGGAGCGGGCAGCAGTAGTAACGGCTCAAACTGCAACTTCCATCATTGGTGTAGGAGTTCTCCTGTCTTTTGGGGTTATTCCTCTAGGAGCCTTTGCTATTAATCGTGAAATTAAGGAGCGCAAACGGGTAGAGGAAGCGCTTTTACTCCGGGATCGCGCGATCGCCGCATCAAGTGACGGCATTGTGATTGCCGGCCCTCCTGAAAATGACAACCCGCTCATTTATGCCAATCCAGCCTACTGCAGCTTACCGGGCTACTCGCTTGAGGAGTTGCGAGCTCGCAACTGCCGCTTATTACAAGGACCTGATACAGACCAAGAAACAGTTGCCAAAATCCGTACCAGCTTACAGGCCCACCTAGGTTGTCACGTCACATTACTAAACTATCGTAAGAATGGTACATCCTTTTGGAATGAACTAAACATTACGCCGACGCTCGATATCGAGGGAAAGGCGATCAACTTCGTTGGCGTTGCGCGAGATGCCACAGAGCGCAAGGCCAACGAAGAAGCCATGCAAGCCCTCACGCAAAAACTGCAGCAAAGCAACCAGGAGCTGTCGGACTTTGCCCGCGTTGCCAGCCATGACCTGCAGGAACCCCTACGCAAGATCCAGGCTTTTGGTGATCGCCTCAGTAGCCAGGGTTTAGTCCAGCCGGAGGGGCAGCTTTACGTAGAGCGGATGCAAGATGCAGCTCGACGCATGAGTAGCTTGATTCGAGACTTACTGATGCTCTCACAGGTCACTACCAAGGTGCAGCCGTTTGTGCCAGTGGATTTGACCCAGCTAGTGCAAGGAGTGATTGGTGACTTGGAGATTCGCATTGAGGAGGTGGGTGGCAAAGTTGAACTAGGGGCTCTGCCGTCGTTTTGGGCTGATCCCTTGCAAATGCGGCAGTTGTTTCAGAACCTGATTGGCAATGCCCTGAAGTTTCAGCGGCCAGGAGTGCCCCCAGTTGTAAAAGTTTGGGGACTATGTACCCTTCAGGAGTGCCAATTCGTGGTAGCAGACAACGGAATTGGGTTTGATGAGAAATATAAAGAGCGGATCTTCAGTGTGTTTGAGCGCCTGCACGGACGGAGTGAGTACCAGGGAACGGGTGTCGGACTGGCAATCTGCCGCAAAATTGTCGAACGGCACGGCGGCACTATTGTCGCTGAGAGTACACCGGGCCAAGGTTCTACCTTTACAATTACGCTGCCAATAGAAAAAATTAACCTCTAGAACACCTTAGCTATCTATGCCACGAGCTAGTGGGCTATGCCCTGCAAGTGGCAAGCAAAATTGTGGGTCCAGCCTCTTAGCTAGACCCCTGCAGGAAGCACCCCGGCAACTCAATCTTGGCCCGTTGAAGGTACTCTTTAAAACGAAATAATTAGGTAGCCGTCTTGAAACTTAGCCCCTGTCACCTGTTTACCCTTCAGCTCTGGCGGTAAAAAGAGATTACGCCGCTGGTCGCCTGCTTCCACCGTGACTTCTGGACCGTACTGGGTGAGCTTGACCTGCTTTTTATCAAAACCGGGTAGAAACAGGCTAACTTTACGGCCTAGAACATCAACCGTGACGGGTTTAGGCGCTTGAGTCG
Organism: Thermosynechococcaceae cyanobacterium YX3bin19; assembly: GCA_030447595.1. Classification (GTDB taxonomy): domain Bacteria; phylum Cyanobacteriota; class Cyanobacteriia; order Thermosynechococcales; family Thermosynechococcaceae; genus JAUJON01. The sequence goes on along the minus strand of JAUJON010000036.1, from coordinate 6,700 downwards.
CTTGATTCATCAAATCCGGTAGTGCCGCCATCAGAGGCTGCCAATCGCTGTCTGATTGCGCGGGAATTGAGCTGACTTTCAGGGGGGCAAACTCATGGGTAACGGTTTCCGCCGCTGACCCTTGGTTGAACAAAACGCCTCCCACGGTCAAGCCAATTTGCTGGGCACTGCCCCACAGGTAGCGAGCTGTGGCGATCGCGGCGGGATCGTTGGTGGTCACCAAATACGCTGCAGCTCGACGGGGGTCTGCTATCGCTTTTTTGCCTTTTTCTAGCAAATCATCCACTTGTCCCTTCGGTTGGGCAAAGTTATTGTTCGCCCAGTTGACATTGAGGACAGCACTGGAAATTGGTTGAATGAAAGGGGAGACCGTTCTACCCAGATCTGAATCGGCAAACACCTTACTAAACCGCCGAATGTACCAACTGAGAACCTCCGGCATTCCGATTGTCCGTAGCGCGGTCTGGTCACCGGGGCCATCGTAGACAATCACATCGTAGTTGTCACTGGCATCAAACTCCCGGACAGCATTCATCATCAGCGCCGTATCCATACCGGGTAACACGCCCAGTTCTTCCCCAAACACCTCCTTAAAGAAGGGAGTGCGGACGTACTGCGCCTCTAGCTTTTTGACTTCCTCCCAACTGCGTTCCAGCAGTACCGCAGCCTGAAACTGCACCGCTTGCAGGTTGGAGGCGATTTCTTGGGGGTCGGGGCCGAGAGAAGTTCCTAGGATTAAGCCCACTGCTGGACCAGGGTCCTGGCTGGCTAAGAGCACGCGCTGCCCCTCAGTCGCCAATTGCTTGGCAGCGGTGATCGCCATCGTTGTTCGACCCGTTCCACCCTTGCCCAAAAATGTCAAAATCAAGCTCATTTTCCAACGTTCCTTACAACAAAGTCCTAGTACGGACCGAAAAGCGCTCCAGTTAGGCAACTCTCCCATCCTAGCGACTTTCCTTCCCTTAAGGACGCATGGTAACCTGTGATGGATTTAGAGAAGTCTTCTCAAGGGCATATTCAATGCTGGCAAAGCGGATTTTGCCCTGCCTGGATGTAAAAGCAGGGCGAGTGGTCAAAGGAGTAAACTTCGTCGACCTGCGGGATGCTGGGAATCCGGTAGAGCTGGCCCAGATCTACAACCAAGCGGGTGCCGATGAACTGGTGTTTCTGGATATCACAGCTACCCATGAAGACCGGAATATTATTTTAGATGTGGTCTATCGTACTGCCGAACAGGTGTTCATTCCCTTAACAGTGGGGGGGGGAATTCAAAGCTTAGAGTCAATTAAAGATTTGTTAAGAGCCGGAGCGGATAAGGTCAGTATTAACTCTGCGGCGGTGCGAAATCCTGACCTAATAAACCGGGCTAGCGATCGCTTTGGCTGCCAGTGCATTGTCGTTGCCATTGATGCCCGCCGGCGGGTTGATCCAGCCAATCTGGGTTGGGATGTATTTGTTCGCGGTGGCCGGGACAATACCGGTTTAGATGCACTCGCCTGGGCGAAAGAAGTTGTGAGCCGAGGTGCTGGCGAGCTGCTGGTGACAAGTATGGATGCCGATGGCACTCAAGCAGGTTATGACCTAGAACTCACCCGCACCATTGCCGAAAGCGTACAAGTTCCCGTAGTCGCGTCCGGCGGGGCGGGAACCTGCGAGCATATTCAAACCGTTCTAACTGCTGGCCAAGCCGAAGCTGCGTTGCTGGCCTCCCTATTACATTACGGCCAGTTAACAATCCCGCAGCTGAAAAGCTATTTAAAAGAACACCAAGTTCCAGTGCGCCTATCCGAAGATTCCTAGCACTAAAGGCTGTCAGAAGAAGTACATCTTCAACCAAAAGAAATTACTTTTTTTGATATTTGGTTACAATATGTAAACCATGCTTATTTTACTGATTCTTGTCCTTGTCACTGCATTGGTGGTTTGGTCGCTGCGGCTAATGCAGGCGGCCTTCAACCACCGTGAGTTTTCCCTAATGTTGGCAGGGACATTAGTGGCGATTTCCGCTGCTGGAATTATTGTGGTTTACTTCCTGATGGAAGGATACATGGGATATATGACCAACTCAGTTCGCTACCAGATTCCCCTGGATCATAGCTCTGGAATGGTTGTGGAGGCTTGGCCTGATTCAGCCAATACTAACGTCAGTTTCTCTAGAGAAGCTCTCGACTTTAACCTTGAATTGATGGATAATCTATCCTTCCTGACACGTACCGACAGTGCCTCCCACTCCTGAGCAAATTCGAGATTTATTTGACCGGATTGCCCCGATCTATGATCAGCTCAACGACTGGCTCAGCCTAGGGCAACATCGGGTTTGGAAAAAGATGACTGTCAAGTGGAGTAGTCCCCGCCCGAGTGCAATCTGTTTGGATTTATGCTGTGGTAGCGGCGACCTAGCCCAACTATTGGTTCAGCAGGTACAACCAAACGGAAAAGTATATGGCGTAGATTTTTCAGCTGAGCAGTTAGCAGTAGCCCGTCGGCGCATGCAAGCCACCGGTCATGATTCTCTAATCACTTGGATCAAAGCAGACGCACTTCAGTTACCCTTTGAAGACAAGACCTTTGATGTCGTAACAATGGGATATGGTCTGCGGAACGTTACTGATATCCCCGGTTGTCTGCAGGAAATCAATCGCGTGCTCAAGCCCAATTGTAAGGCTGCTATCTTAGATTTTCATCAGCCCCAAAGCCCTTGGATACAGGCGTTTCAGCAGTGGTACTTGGAGACTATTGTTGTCCTGGCTGCCGCCCGGCTCGGGTTGAAAGATGAATACGCCTACCTAGGACCCAGCTTGGAACGGTTCCCGACAGGTTACCAACAAGTCAAGCTGGCCCACCAGGCGGGATTTGCTCAAGCAACCCACTACCCAATCGCCAACGGCATGATGGGAGTCCTGGTACTCACGAAAGCCTAGGCTCAGGTACAAATCCTTCTTGGCGGTTCCAAAGCTAAGAAACTATTGCATCGATACATATTTGGGTTGAGATTTAACTCGTTCCAGCCAGGCTCTGATGGTTGGGAATTGAGTTAGGTCAAACCCCCTTCATGGGCTACATGGGTATAGGCAAATAAACTAATATCGGCAATGGTGTATCGCTCTCCCACAAAGAAAGCGCGATCGCTTAAATGTTTTTCCATCACTTCTAAAGCTGCATAACCCAGTTCACGTTTTTTCTGAAGCAAGTCCTGGTATTCATCTGCCTTGCCCAGCCAGGAAATCCAAAATCTGGAAGTTGCAATATTCGGCTCATGGCTATACTGCTCAAAAAACAACCATTGCATCACCTGGGCTCGTTCGAGGCGCTCACTGGGGAAGTATTGAGTGCCTTCGCTGAGATAAAAAAGAATCGCGTTGGATTCAAAAAGGAATAGATCCGGCTGAATCTCTAAAACTGGAATGCGGCCATTGGGATTTTTGGCGAGGAATTCTGGAGTTCGAGTTTCTCCTTTGAGGATGTCAAGCTCTACCTTGTCAAATGGGATCTCTAGTTGGGTCAAGAGCAGCCTCACTTTGTAGGCATTACCAGAAGGAGAAAATTCATAGAGTCGGTACATTAGTGTTTTCCTCCGGCAGCGGCAGAAAATTCGCTCCTCATCTCTAGGCACCTATATCTTAGCGGTAGCAAGTTCTGCCAAGCTGGGGAGGGTTTTTCAAAGACGGGATCGCTCTAGGCAGTTTGGGCGATTGCAGATGGGTAAACTTTAAAAAACTTTGCATTACATTTCTGATTTCATTTCTAGGCTGGAAGGGCATTTACCAGAGGGCCAGAAATGATACCACTAGACTCAGTGATATGGCTCCAAGAACGAACAGCTCTAGGCAGCCTCTCCCCTGAAGTACTCAAGGCGATCGCCCTAGTTCTAGAAGAACAGGTCATACCCGTAAATCAACAACTTGTTTCAGAAGGGGCAACCCCAAAAGCGCTTTATATTCTCAAACAAGGTCGCCTAGAGAGCTACCATACCCAGCAGGGCAAGAAAGAGCAGGCCAGCAGCCTACTGCCAGGAGCCGTAGTGCACCTTCAGGAGCTGCTGCTCGATCAGCCAGCCCAGCAAACGATCACGGCGCTGAGCGAATGTCGATTAGCCGTAGTTAGCGCCCCCAATTCCGGCAACTCATCGCTGATTACCCGGAAATCTCTCAAACTTTCTCGCGGCAGTTGGCTCAAGAACTCGCTCAGGTGTCTTCTCAGTTGAACTATGAGCAAGAGCGCCAGAATGCGCTGCGGCCCTATCTCGTTGCCAAAGCGAAACGCGGTGTTGTTGGCAAAAGTCGCTATGCCGTGCGGCTGCGCCAGCAAATCAAAGAAGCGACTGAGGACCGCCGCTCAGTACTGGTGTTTGAGAACCCGGCCTAGAAAAAGATAATATTACTGCGTTGATTCACTTTGGTTCCCCATCTCGCCGGGAACCGATTATCCAAATCAACTGTAGTACGCTGCAGGCTAGCGGGGCAGAACTATTTGGTCGCGCCGGAGGCAAACCCGACTCATCGAATGGCTGGGGGCAGGGACGCTAGTCCCCAACAACATTCAAGAACTCACCCCGGACTTAGCCACCAAAGTGGCGCAGCTCTTAGAAACGGGCACTTACCACCCCATTAGCCGTCCTGGAGCCTCTCCTGGGGAGCCCCAAGTCAGTCACGCCCGGATTCTCATGACCTCCGAGAAAACCCTGCCGCCCATTGAGCGAGCAGTTGGCATCCAGATTAAAGTCCCGCCGGTGCGGGTCCGCAAAGCAGACATTGAGTCCCACGTCGAGTACTACATCAGCCTTGCCTGCCGGGCGAAAGGACTTGCCAAACCCAAGCTGGCTCCAGAAGCGCTGCGTCGCCTCCAGGGGTACGATTTTCCGGGTAATCTCAAGGAGATTCAAAGCTTGGTAGACCGAGCGATCGCCCAATCTGCCGGAGCTCCCCTCCTCACCGAAGAAATCTTCTGGTCCGCCCAGCCGAAGAAAAAGCAGTTCCGATTTAATCTACTGAATGCCTATCCTGGTTTACGGCAGTTTCTCCGCAGTCCTTGGTGGCCGGACCGGATCAACTATGGCTTAACGCTGTGGGTTTTTGCCTTGGTGGTTGTGATTTTGTTCGTCGGTCCCCAGCAGCGGAGTGAGAACTTTGCCTTGAATCTATTTTGGGCCTGGTGGTGGCCTTTGATATTGCTAGGCTTTCCCTTTGTCGGACGGCTCTGGTGTGCTTACTGTCCTTTTATGATCTATGGGGAAGTGACTCAGAAACTTTCTCTATGGCTTTTCCCTCGGAAATTGAAGCGCTGGCCCCGCGAGGAGGCTGAACAGTGGGGCGGTTGGTTCCTGTTTGGCTTGTTTGTCCTGATTTTTCTGTGGGAAGAGCTGTGGAATCTGGAAGATACGGCCTGGCTGTCGAGTTGTTTACTGCTGCTGATTACCGCTGGCGCGATGATCTGCTCGGCGATCTTTGAGCGCCGGTTTTGGTGTCGCTACCTCTGCCCAATTGGTGGGATGAATGGTCTGTTTGCCAAGCTGTCAATGATCGAGCTACGAGCGCAGCAGGGAACCTGTTCCGCCACCTGTACCACCTACCAGTGCTACAAGGGAGGCCCGCAAAAGGGAGAGGGCATGGAGACTGGTGGGTGCCCGGTGTACTCCCACCCAGCTCAGCTGCAGGATAACCGGGACTGTGTACTCTGTATGACCTGCCTGAAAGCCTGCCCCCACCGATCTGTGGAGCTGAACCTCCGGCCACCGGGAATTGAACTGTGGACCACCCACACGCCCCGCACCTATGAAGTCGCCCTACTGCTATTGCTGTTGAGCGGAATTTTTCTGCATCGCTTACCGGAGCTACAAGCTTGGCTAGGGTTGAACCTGGATTTAACCGCGTTTTGGCCTCACTTCGCTTTGTCTCTAGCAGTCCTGACCATTCCAGCCCTGATCCCTTTAACTATCTACAGAGGGATGCAGCTATTTGAGAATCTTCCCAAACCTCGGCCTTTTGTGGAGTTGGCCTATGGCTATCTACCCCTGGTTCTAGGAGGCAGCTTGGCTCACTACCTGCGCCTGGGATTAGGGGAAGCCGGACGCATCCTCCCGGTGACATGGGCAACCTTCGGCTACAGTGGGCAGAGCTTACCCATTCTAGTTGCCCATCCGGCGGTGATTGCTTTTTTGCAGGGAACCACATTGATTGTGTCCGTCCTGCTGACCGTCCTGCTGACCCAGAAAATTGCCCGGCAACCGTTCAAGCTCCTGCTGCCGCAACACCTGACCGCGATCGCCTTGGGTTTAAGCCTGTGGACCATCATTGTTGGCCAGTAATTTTACTGAGATTGCCAACTGCAATCCTGCATCTATCTGCCACTAACTATTACGGCTAGAATACTTCCTAAGCTTGCGGATTACCCTCTGTGAGAGCAGCTTTGCCATTCGCGCTCTTGTCAAGCTCTGAATGTTAGATGAGTAATGCTTTTTGTGGTCAAAAAACTCGTTTAATTCATCCAGAATCACTCTCAGGCGTTGAATAATATTCTCAACCCGATACTCGGCGAAAAACTGCTCTGGGATGAGTGATGGTACGTTAAGTACCTTGAGAATGCGTTGGATATCATACTCTTTTGAATAGCCAGCAATTTTATGACAGTTAAATCCAGGATCCAAGTAATCAGACCGGCCACCGTTAACACTAGAGAAATCCTGGCAACCACAGGCAAGGGC
>JAUJON010000417.1 GCA_030447595.1 Thermosynechococcaceae cyanobacterium YX3bin19 | reverse complement strand
TTTCTTTTCTTTTTCCATCCGGCAATATTACCCATTCCTTTCCCTTTTTTCCAAAACGGGAATTGCTGTGGTCATCCAGCATTTCATCTGTAACCGTATCAATATCAGCTAAGTAGTGGGATCAATTAAACCGCCGTCTTAAATTGCTCAAAGGAATAAGAATAAAATAAGGTAACATTTTAAGCAATTATTCTATAAGATAATTGAGGGATGATGGGATGAAATTGTACCCTCTCAAAGTCAATGTCGTCTTTGCAGGTTTTGCTGCCAATCTGGTAGTGCTTAGTATTGAGTCTAACTACTACTGTCAATCCGTTATCTGTAGAGGTTTGCTCTATAAGCTCTTTGACAATACTATAATTAGAAAAAACGACTCCTTTCATCGCCTGATGCACATGTGGAAAGAGCCTGTGTTCAATGGGATTCCATTTAGAAGCATAAGGTGGGTAGTGGCAGATGAGGATATCTATGCCTATTTGCCTTGAAAGTAGCAACATCTGCTTTTTGAAAGCATGATGCCTGTAATTATTGGCCCCACCCGCATCACATAAAAGCAGAAGCGTAGTGGCATCCGGATAGTGATGGATACCAAAGTTGTCCCACCACCATAGCATGGAGCCTATTCTGCAATAGTAGAAGCTCCAGTTATCGAAAATAAACTCAGCTGTTTCGTGACTGCTGCCAATAGAAATATAGCCTTCATTGCGCTGCATATCATAAATACCATGCGGAATCACTTTGCCTTCTCCTAAGTGCGCATAGTCGTGGTCATACACCTTCATTACCCCTTGTATATAGCATCTGCCTTCCCGGTAGAGATTGCCTAAGCGCTCCTTTTTCTTACAATCTATACTAATTAAAGGTGTTTTCAGGCTCATAATTGCTATCAATGTGAATATGATTTTGAATTGTTTATCCCTATTGCCATAACTGCCTGTGGCTAGGGTTTTACTCATTTTCCGATACTTGAAATTCATCCTTTCAAGGGTTCTTTTTACCACGCCATGACTGACTACAATCTTTTGCTCTTGATAGAAACCCTGAGCTATTTGTTTAGGCTTTAAGTGAATCCAATACACCTGTGCATCGGTTGGACTTCCGGCTTTATGAGATTCTATGAAGGCTTCAAGTAAAGCTGACACATTAGGTGAGTGGACAAAATTTTTTCCTGCCACCTCCGCTACGCCTTTGTTTACCTGTTGGGATCTGCGCATAAAGATGAGGTTGAGTTAACTCTGTTTCTGCTTTACGAATCGTTTTTTGGCTTATCTTTAACAATTGTCCAATGTAACGCTTCCCGCCATAGCCTAATTTGCGGGCTTCCAAGGCAGCGTAATGACGCTTATCTTTCTCTGACAAATGGGAATAGTAAACTTGCATTAACTCTTCTGTGTCCCGGCTATAAACTTGCATCTTTCTTACTTTTTAATAACGAAGATAAGAATGTTACCTTATTTTATACTCATTCCTTATAATACTATCATCGTTGTAACAAAGGGCAGACGTAGCGGTGCTACGTCTCTACGGATTGGTGGTAAAGCATAGGGTATTCCTGTTTTTGACGGTTGCTTTTGCTATGCTAACACTATCATTTGTGAGTAAGCCCTTTGTGTTTTAATTATACTCGCTGCTCTTATCAAAAGGATCTTTTAGCTTCTTGGATGGAAGTCACGGATCACCTGGGTGAGGTAATCTCTGTCCAGATGGGTATAAATTTCGGTAGTCGTGATGGATTCGTGACCGAGCATTTCTTGTACAGCCCGTAAATCAGCTCCTCCTTCAATCAAATGAGTGGCAAAGGAATGCCGGAAGGTATGCGGACTTATATTTTTGTTTAACCCACTCAAAACAGCGAGGTCTTTGACGATCATAAAGATCATTACCCTGGACAAATTACTGCCCCGGCGATTAAGAAAGACATAATTTTCGTACTCCTTCTTAACCGGGATGTGACAACGGACCTGTTCAACATAAATCTGAAGGAATTTGCTGGCGTCGCGGCCTATCGGAATCAGGCGTTCCTTATTGCCTTTACCCGTTACCCGTAAAAAACCCAGATCCAGGTAGACAT
>JAUJON010000416.1 GCA_030447595.1 Thermosynechococcaceae cyanobacterium YX3bin19 | reverse complement strand
GTTTATCGTGCCCAAAAACAAACCTTCCCTGATCAAGGATAGATTCTGATGAAGTTCAAAAAAATACACATTATTATCAATCCGGCGTCGGGGCAAGATGAGCCCATTCTCTCGTACCTGAATCAAGCCTTTGGGGATACGGGTATTGAATGGGATGTATCTATTACCAAAAAGGATACAGATGCCGCTACCCTCGCGCAATCACTGATCGGAAAAGTTGATGTGATTGCCGTGTATGGGGGAGATGGGAGTGTATCAGAGGTAGCCCAAGTGTTACGGGGACAAGCAACCCCATTAGCCATCATTCCGGGAGGTACGGCCAATGTAGTGTCCAAGGAATTAGGCATCCCCCAAAATACCATAGAAGCCATCAGCCTACTCAAGCAAGATACTGCAGAAGTGGTGTCTATTGATATGGGGATGGTCAATGAGGAACCTTTTATGATCCGGGTCAACCTGGGCATCATGGCCGATATGATTGTAGAAGCAGACCGGGAACTTAAAAATAAAGTAGGCCAGTTGGCTTATGGCATCACCGCCCTGCAAACCATGATCAAGTCTGAACCCAGTAAATACACAATGACCATCGATGGCCAACCGGTGACTGAAGAAGGCGTAGCCCTCACGGTAACCAACTGCGGCAGCATCGGCATTGGCAATTATTCTTTTTTGCCCGATATCAGTATCCACGATGGCTTGCTGGATGTGCTCCTGCTGCGGCAGGCGAAACTGGGAACGGTCCTGCGACTGGCAGGAACTACCCTGCTACAGACTGATTCGGAGGTATTGAAGCACTGGAAATGCCGGGAAATCAGGATTACCCTCGACCATAGCCAGAAGGCTATTCTCGATGATTGCGAAAAGGAAGTTCAATCACTTCACATTCAGGTATTACCGGGTGCTTTGAACGTAGTCGTACCTCCCCGATCAACTCTCTGACGTATGCTGCGGAAACTAAAGAGCCTTTGGATCATTGCGGTTATTTTCATTCAGAAAATGTTTGATATTGCCTACCGCTTACTCATTGGAGTGCCCAGGTTGAAAAGAAGCCAGATTACGGCTGATTTGTATCTGGGAGGACAGTACAATCTGAGAGGCCTGCAGAAATTAAAGAAGCTGGGCATTACCGCCATTGTAAACATGCGCGAAACGTCCATTTATCAGCAGGCCCACTACGAAGGCTTTGCCTATTTACACCTGCCTACCGTAGACAATACCCCTCCTACCCTGGAAGATCTGACCAAAGGAGCCGATTTTGTGGATAGTCACATTAAAAACAAAGGTAAAGTATACATTCATTGCCGGCAGGGATTGGGCCGGGGACCCAGTATGGCTATTGCTTATCTATTAAAAATAGGAACTACCTATGAAGATGCTTTTGCTTTGGTAAAGCGGGTGCGAACCTTCATCAATCCCCGGCCCGCTCAGATAGTTCGGCTCAAAGAACTGGAGCAGTATTACAAAGGGCAACAAGTGCACGTCTGACGCCTATGAGTTTAAGGCGGACAAGTTAAACAGAATCAATAACCAACCCGGTCTGTATTATTCATTTTTAAGCCAGACAAGTGCAATGCCGATACGTAACTCCTAAACAATTACACTCAATCCTTCCCGTTAAGTAAAACATTACTACGTTTCGAAGTTGCCTTGCTCCTTTTGAAAGGGTTGTTCCTGAAAATGACCAGGCCAAAAGGGACAGATAATGGAAGCAAATTTCCTGGGAACCTGACCTTGTTCAGTCTGGTCACCAAATTCATTTCTCCTCCCCTCAATAGATTTATTTACTACCCAGTTGCTTACTTACTAATAAGTAAATACATTTGCCCCATGAGTGAAACCAGAAGCGCCATACTGGAACTGGGGGAAATGTTGATCAGGACCCGGGGGTACCATGCCTTCAGTTATCATGACATCTCGCGGCCGCTGGCCATTAAGAATGCAGCGGTTCATTACTATTTCCCCACCAAGGCTGACCTTGGAGTAGCCATAATTGAGAATACGACTGCTGCATTCGGACAATTGACCGCGAGTTGGCAACCCTTGCCGACAGAAAAGCAATTTGAGCTGTATAC
>JAUJON010000415.1 GCA_030447595.1 Thermosynechococcaceae cyanobacterium YX3bin19 | reverse complement strand
GACGGTGGTGGCGTGCGTGGGCGGGGGCTCCAACGCGATGGGGCTGTTTCATCCTTTTGGGGAGGATGCGGGCGTGCAGTTAATCGGCGTAGAAGCGGCGGGCGATGGACTCGACACCGACAAGCACGCCGCTCCGCTCAATCGGGGCAGCAAAGGTGTCTTGCATGGTTCGCTGTCTTACATCATGCAGGACAAATGGGGCCAGATTCAGGAAACCCACTCGATTTCGGCGGGCCTCGATTATCCAGGCGTGGGGCCGGAACACGCCCATCTCAAAGACACGGGCCGAGCGCGCTATGTCGGCGTGACCGACAAAGAGGCTCTCGAAGCGCTCCAACTGCTCTGTGAAATCGAAGGCATTTTGCCGGCTCTGGAAACCTCGCACGCGCTGGCGTATTTGAAGGAAGTCGCGCCCCAGATGTCGAAAGAAGCGACCATTATCGTCAACTTGAGCGGTCGCGGCGACAAAGATATCAACACGGTGCGCGCGGCACTGGGGGATTGAGGTCTCAACGGTTTTACGGTTTTACGTCAGCGCAAGAATGTGAAAAAACCGCAAACCCTGAAAAGCGGTTTTTTATACGGTAATCCACGCTCAGAGAACGTGGTTAACCCGACAAATTTGCGGGTGAATAACATTGATTTACTGACAGCGCGATGAGGCAAAGTTGTAGTTTGACAAGCAAAAGAGAACCCGCAAAGGGCAGGATTTGGTCGGGCCAAAACCTGCCCTTTGCGGGTTCTCAGGGAAGTTCAAAAACCAGGAAACTGGAACCGATAGACGCTGCAAGTAAATCAAACCGCTGCACCCGACGCGCGCTTAGTTTTTCGTTCTTTACCAAACCGATTAACGCGCGGGTGAGCTTGCCGTTGTGCCTCTGCGCGAAACTTGGTTGCGTGTCATAATGAGATATGCAGACGATGGAAACTTGACGAGGCGACAATGGAAAAAGGTTTAAAAGCTGTCTTTGCCTTTCTTGTCGGCGCGCTTGTTGGCGCTGTCGGTTTGTCGCTGCTCATTTATCTTCTCTTCTGGGGTCTTGGCCCAAAGCAGATGAGTAATGATTTGGGCTATTCTATGCTCATGTTCCTCTTCACCGTTCCAGTTGGAGGCTTCATTGGCGGCATCATTAGTTTTGCGTGGTTTTTCGAGGGGCACTCGTAGTTGCGTGGCGCGGCGTCCTAACAACGGCACAACAAGGCGCTGCACCCGACCGCCTACAGCTTCGCTCGTCGTTCCTCCTCGCTACGCTTTCGGCGGCGGGTGAGCTTAGTCGTTCTGCCGTCGCGCAAAAATTGGGCAGTGGTGTTATGAGTGGTGATAGTGTAAGCCGTTTTTTCTATGGTAGCAGTCTTATGCGTCGAATGTGGGAGCGAGAAGTTGGTCAAGGATGGTTTCACCAGGGCGGGCAAGCAGAGGTATCGGTGCCGCAGTTGTGGTCGTCGCAGCAGCCACAATCCAACCCCGCGCGGCGCTTCTCCCGAAAAGCAGGCTCTTGTGCTGGCGGCTTTGGCTGTGCCAAACAGGAAGGAGAGACCAACCACATCGAACGCTTCAATCTCACTCTGCGCCAGAGCGTGCCGCGTCTGGTGAGGAAGACGCTTCCCTTTTCCAAGCGCCACCTCTGGCACGATCGCTTCATCCGACACTTCCTCGTCTCCTACAACATCCGCAAAGCTAAACTCTACCTGCGACAACTTGCTAAGCACTCAACTGCCACCACGCAGTGAACCACTACCCCTTCCTCAGTTACGCGGTAAAAACCCCGATTTATTCAGTTACACGGTATTTCCAGGGGTCAAAAGCGCGTTTTTGCCGTGGAACTGACTAAATTTCACGCTCAGATTCACCCCAAAAGGATTTTGATGTTTTTGAACCTCCTCCCATTTTAGGGCAATTTTGGTTTCTCTACCGGTTCGCAGAACTACATCGGCGCAGTCACTTCGTCGTGTCGTCGCGGGCCCATTTTTCGCCGCACAAGTTGGCGCCATCGACGAGTCGGCAGCGTTACTGGAATATTCTAGATGCTGCTCCTCCTAAACTCTCACGATCTGAGTATCACCAATTGTGGG
>JAUJON010000035.1 GCA_030447595.1 Thermosynechococcaceae cyanobacterium YX3bin19 | reverse complement strand
TGCAGCTTGTTTGCCACCTCACTGACACTGGTCCGACGCACCCCCAGCATTTGGGAGAGAAACTCCTGAGTGAGCAGGAACTGATTTGACCCTACCCGGTCATAGGTCATCAGTAGCCAGCGGCAGAAGCGCTGCTGCACACAGTGAAGGCGGTTGCAGGCAGTAGATTGCGAGATCTGGGTAAACAGTGCTTGCGCGTAGCGCTGTAATAAGTTGTGCAGCGGACTACCTGGGGTAACCTCGCTTCTGAAAACATCTACCTGCATCCTCAGCGCATCACCGGGGATTTGCACAATCGCTTTCAAGGGTGTTGTATCGCCTCCCAAAAATGCCGGTAGGCCCAACATGCCTTCATTGCCCAGCGTAGCCACTTCAATCTCCCCACCATTCACCATGTGTACGATCAGAGAGACGACGCTGCTATTGGGAAAATAGACAGACCCAATCGGTCCACTTGCCTCGTAGAGAACGTCCTTAAATGATAGAGAGACCGTCTCCAAATTGGGTCGTAGCCGTGTGTATTCCTGTTGAGGTAGCGCAGCCAGTAACTGGTTTTCAACTAAGTTACGGGAATCTTCAGACATAGGAAAACAGGAGCCTCAACTTACTTGCGTTTAGAACCATCAATCGCTGGTATCCAGCAAAATCCTATTTTCAGGGTTACAAACTAACCCTGCCTTCTCAGCCCCTGACGGAACAACTGCAATTATCTCCGGTACCAGGCCTGAGCAGATATAATTATGCTATGTCTGGTGGCGGGCATAACTATTCTACTTGTCCTGTAACCAGAAGTGCTTGGTATCTCAGGGGCCACTTCTATATGCGTCCATCCGATGAGGCAGAAAAGTATGGCCCAGCAACCGCAACTCGACACTCTAGCTCACTTTCCTAATACAGCCTATGACATCGTGGCAGTGGCTACGTCTCTCGGTGGGCTGAGGGCCCTAAGTCAGATTCTCTCTGCCTGGCCAGCCAGCTTTCCGGCAGCCATTGTTGTGGTACAGCACTTACACCCTCACTACCGCAGTTGGCTAGCCCAGATCCTCAGCCGCCGCACGACCTTGCCAGTCAAGCAGGCAGAGGAGGCAGACAGGCTGCATCCGGGGGCTGTCTACATTGCTCCCCCAAATAAGCACCTACTCGTCAACGACGATGGCACCCTCACCCTCTCAGATACTGCACGGGTACATTTTTGCCGCCCTGCCGCTAATAATCTCTTCGAGTCGGTAGCAACAAGTTTTAAGGAGCGGGCGATCGCGGTGGTCCTCACGGGCCTAGACAGCGATGGCGCTACGGGAGTCCAGGCCATCAAGCAGATGGGCGGTACAGTCATTGCCCAGGATGAAGCCACTTCCAAGGCTTTTAGCATGCCAAAGGCCGCCTTTGATATCGGCTGCGTTGATCTTGTTCTCCCCTTGAACGAGATTGCCTCTGCCCTCGTCAGCCTGGCCGTGGCAGAAAAAGCGGCATGAGCACCAAGCACGGCTGCTTAGTAACTCAATGAACTGCAATTATTCCTAAAGAGATGCCTAGATGTTAATGAGCCAGCAATACCAGGAAAGCTTACTTGACGACGAAGAATCCTACCGGTTATTGATGGAGAACGTCAAAGACTACGCGTTTATTCTGTTAGATCCAGACGCAGGCATCGCTAGTTGGAACGTGGGAGCAGAAAGCATTTTAGGTTATCAAGCAGCAGAAATTATTGGGCAACCTAGCAGCTGTATCTTTACCCCGGAAGACATTGATAATCAAGTACCTGAGCAGGAGGTGGCAAGGGCGGCAGCAGTCGGCCGAGCTGAGGATGAACGTTGGCACATTCGCCAGGATGGCACGCGGTTTTGGGCCAGTGGGGTGTTGATGGCACTGCGGAATGAGACGGGACAGCTAAGAGGGTTCCTGAAAATAATTCGCGACTTTTCGGAACGCCAGCGAGCGGAGGCAGAACGGATTGAACTTTTAGAACAAGCGCAGGCGGCGCAGCAGGCAGCAGAAGCAGCCACCCGTGCTAAAGACGAGTTTATTGCCGTCATCTCTCACGAACTGCGTAACCCCCTGAATGCAATTCTGGGATGGTCGCGCCTAATACGGACTCGCAAGCTGGATGAAGCAATCTTGACACGGGCATTTGAGACTATTGAACGCAATGCCAAGTTACAGGCCCAACTGATTGAAGATCTCTTAGACCTCTCACGGATTGTGCAGGGTCAACTTCGTCTTGATCTCTGTTCGGTACAAGCATCTGCTGTGACGGAGGCTGCTTTAGAAACAATGCGCCCGATAGCAGCAGCCAAGGGCATTGCCTTAGAGACGGAACTTCCAGCTGTGACAGCAGAAATAAACGGTGATCCCAGTCGCTTGCAGCAGGTTTTGTGTAATCTCCTGGCTAACGCCATTAAGTTCACCCCTTCAGGGGGCCGCATTCAAGTCTGGCTTGAGCGCTCTGGCCCTGAGGCACGGGTGCGGGTAAGAGATACAGGCATAGGCATCCGTCAGGAGTTTTTACCGCAGATATTTAAGGCATTCCGCCAGGACAACACTGCCAATCAAAATTCCCATGGCCTGGGAATTGGACTAGCGATCGCCCGTCAGTTAGTGGAATTGCATGGTGGAACTATCGGTGTCGAAAGTCCAGGGGAAGGCCAGGGAGCAACCTTTACAGTGACGCTTCCGGTGCGGGCAGCGTTGTAATTTAAGTGGGTAAAGATGCAACAAAGCCCTTTAATCCCTTAGGTAGCAGTTGAGCCCAATCCACCCACAGGCGAGAGCAACTCGATAGTTAGGATATAAACCAGGATAGTTGGAGAGCAGGCAACAAGCTATCTCTTTTTCCTAGACTAAGAATGGTTGTTAATTACAAAGGCTAGGGTGAATCGGATGGAACAGCTAGTCAGCATTGATACCCTGATTGAAGTCATGCTAGCTATTAGCCTTAGTGCTGCTGTTGGCTTCCGGGTCTTTGTCCCTCTATTAGTACTCAGTAGCGCTGCGGTGGTTGGGCATTTAGATTTGCCCGCTGACTTAGATTGGGCCGAGACGCCTCAAGCCATTGCTGTCCTTGCAGTTGCTTGCCTATTGGAGGTGGGCGGATACTATATTCCTTGGTTTGATCATCTTCTGGATATTGTTGCCACACCAGCCGCTATCGTCGCCGGAACAATTGTTGCGGCCTCAGTTGCTCCTGAGATGAATTCTCTAGTGCAGTGGACGTTAGCACTGGTGGTAGGTGGTGGAACCGCAGGGCTCACGAAAGGGCTGATGAACATTTTGCGAGGGACCTCAACAGCCGCTTCTGGTGGGTTAACCAATCCTGTTGTGTCAACCATTGAACTTGTAATAGCCCTCGCTCTTTCAGCTCTGGCAGTGACCTTACCGTTGGTAGCTGGTGCTGTAGTATTGAGTACTCTGGTTGTTGCCATCAGGCAACTTTGGAGGATTATTGCTCGCCCTAGAAAGATTGATGAGACGGGCGTGATTTGATCCCACGCACAATTTTGAGGGCGAGCTACTGGGGGGAAAATTAGAGGAAGGTTAACTGTTGTAAAAACTCACAAAACCACCTAACCTCTCCTCACCCTATCCGGAGTACCAAGGGGGAACGTGCAAGTCCAACTGAACTTCATGGCCTAAATGGTGGGAGTTGCAACTGAAGCCCTTGGAGCAACTGCAAGAGCTTGTTTCTATCCAGTTTTTGCAATAGAACCAGATTTCAACTTGTTGCCCAACCTACTACAGAAGTGGTTCCTTCGGAGAGGGATAGTTGTTCTATGAAGTTTTATTAGCCCCGCTTAACCTACAGCAGCAGTAGCTTTGGTAGGAGCGAAGAAAGCATTTTGCTCAGCGCGCAGCTTGTCGCAGAGCCTAGCTTGAGGTAATTCCACATCTTCATAGGTAAGCACCTGGTCCTTGAGCACATCCTGCTTCAAGCGACAGCCTTCTGCTAGACCCATCGGCAGTAAGTTGTCTGCTTGGCTGAGGTCTGCCTTCTCGCACTGACCATAGCTCATGTAATAGCCGATGCCATCCAGCGTTTCCCCAGCTCTCAGGTCAATCTTGGCAGTCGTGACCACATCTACTCGCGGCCCAGCTAAAGGAGTCATCACTGTATCCTGGAATAGCACTGCCCGCGCCACTGACAAGGGCACCTCAAAGTGACACAGGTGGTAGGGCGTGTAGAAGCTGTACAAGGGACCTTCCCTAGCTTGTAGAGGTTGAGGTAGTGCCGTTGCTTCGGGTCGTCATGGGTAGCAAAGACAAAGACCCTGACCGGGTTGGGCTCCGACCACATAGTCGACAATGCCACCTAGCGCCTGCAACTGCTCCACGTCATACTTGCTCGTCATCTCATCGACATGGCCCTTGTGGTTGTAGCCAAGCATACTGCGCTGGGCCACACTCATCCCTGTGGCATTAGCAACAATCGCCTGCTCAAAGGAGATTTGACATCAGCAAAGCTGGTAACCATGTGGGGCTTGTCCCCAGCGTTTGGCAAAGGCTTCTTGAGTGGTGGGGTTGCGGTAGGGGTCCTGTAGGCCCTTGATGTTGCCACACAGCAGCGGAGTCAGCCCGATACTCTTGACAAAGCGGTAGAGGTTCATCTGTACCCTGGCTGGTCGCCATCAGAGGCGGTGAGAATTACCCCAGCCCGATCAGCATGAACTTTGAGGATTGGCCCAATCGTGCCATCGAGTTCAGCATTCATCAGGATGACATGCTTGTGGTAGGAGATTGCCTCCAGGACTACCTCAGCCCCAAAATCGACAGTGCCAGTAACTTCGATGATGGCATCAATGCCTTCAGCCTGACAAAAGTAGCATCGCATCATCGGTGATGACATATTTACCCTGCGCGATCGAGTCTTCCAGTTCATCAACCGTTGTCACTTCACGGACATCCTGATGCCTGCTTCCGTATAGGCACGTTTTGCACCGTCAACGCTGCGGTTGAAGATGGCGACGAGTTCCATGCTCGGCACAGAGTTGAGGATTTGGTTAGCGATGCTCGACCCATGAAGCCGGCACCAATCATCCCAACTTTGATCGGGTTCCCTGCTGCTGCTCGAGACTGTAGAGCGCGGTCTACGATAATCATCAATGCATTCTTCGGGAATAGAGGTGAATAAGGCCCAATTAGCGTCTTTGGTAGAGATTTCAGAGACCGGCAGAGGCCAGCCAATGCCAAAAGCCGGGTCATCATAGCGGATGCCACGCTCATAACCAGTGTGTAAAACTCTCCCACCTGATATGTCACCTCAGCACCATCCGTTAAAGCTTGATAGCCATGGGCAAACAGCTCCGGCACATAGAGGGCGCGACGGTTATCGGCGCTCAGCTCTACCCCAAAATGGGACCTGTAGGTGGGAGAATCAGGCCGCATATCGATAATCACATCATAGATAGCACCCTGTACAGCGCACCAGCTTCGTCTCAGTTGCCGGAGGAATTGATAGCATTCCCGCAGCGTTCCAG
Organism: Thermosynechococcaceae cyanobacterium YX3bin19; assembly: GCA_030447595.1. Classification (GTDB taxonomy): domain Bacteria; phylum Cyanobacteriota; class Cyanobacteriia; order Thermosynechococcales; family Thermosynechococcaceae; genus JAUJON01. The sequence goes on along the minus strand of JAUJON010000035.1, from coordinate 30,391 downwards.
CTTTGTGGTTGAACGAAAGGTTGCACTGGGCAACAGTCGGCTGCAAGCCATGCTCAGCAAATTCCTGGCACAGAAGGTCCGGGCAAAAAAGCCTCTGCTGTCTTGTCGTTGTTCTAAATCAATGACAAAGGCACCCTTAAGCTTCGTTTCTGTCAATTGCATTACTGCCTCCAGAAGAAATCTTGGTCAATTTGCTGAGTACGAATGAGGTACTCCAACTGCTTGAGGCGGGTAAAAGCCTCTAAACTCGAAGGTGTCCGGCTCCAGATCAATCTGCTCGAACAAGTCATACAGCTGCTGAGCGCCACGAGCCGCATTCCAGTCGCACTTAAACCCCGGTAGCATCGTGTTGATCTTCTCGAAGGCGACCCGGTAGCTGCGGTTGTCTGAGCCACTATCGCCAAAGCTCAGCTGGCAGCCCTGGAACACCTCAGCAACCGTTTGGGCAATTTCCTTGACCTGGTAGTTCTGTGCGGTATCCCCGACATTGAAGATTTATCGTGCACCACATCTCTCGGTGCTTCTAGGCTGCAGAGAATGGCTTTGCAGATGTCTAAAGCATGGACCAAGGGCCGCCAGGGAGTGCCATCACTGGTCATCTTGATTTCTTGAGTGTCCAGGCGAGCCCTGCCAGGTTGTTGAGCACAATGTCAAAGCGCATCCGGGGAGAGGCCCCAAAGGCAGTGGCGTTACGCATAAAGGTGGGGGAGAAATCGTCATCAGCCATCGGCTGAAGATCGCGCTCCACCAAAGTCTTGCAGATAGCATAGTCGGTCTGGGGATTAGTGGCTGACGCCTCCGTAACATCCTCCCCGGTCGCAACTCCATAAACACTACAGGAGGACATATAGACAAAGTGTCGCACCCCAGCCGCTTTTGCTAAATTCGCCAAGCGTACAGAGCCTTTGTGGTTAATTTCGAAGGTGATTGTGGGAGACAACTGCCCAGTCGGGTCATTGGACAGTTCTGCCATGCACAACTGCCTCCACCTTGCAGGTCTTCAGCCGTGATCTTGCGGATATCTTTGTTGAGCGTCTTGGCCGTTAGCTTGCTGCCGTTGTAGAGCCAACCGACTTTGTAGAAGCCGGTATCGACGAACCTCGTGCCCATGCTGCAGGAGTAGTGGGGCAAGCAGGGAACCGAGATATCCTTCTGTACCAGTGACAAGTATTTTCATGGAGTGATCCTATCGACGAAGGGCTGCAGAAACTGAAGGCTGCTAGCACTCTGCTCGACAATCGCTTTGCCGATTTCAATCGAAGCGGTGGCGGCTGAGAGGGAGCATTGCAGACATGGAGAGAATTGGCACCGGGGATGATCAAGAAGTCATCCACCAGCTTGCCGTCTGGTCTGAGGGCTTGGGCCCTTACCCCAGCATGGGTAGGCACCAGGTCCTGGGCCTGACTTCTGGAATCAGCTTCTGGAGACTCCGGACAAAGGCAGCTTTACTCCAGGAGCGGATGATTTCCTGGATGCCTTCATCAGCATGTTTGCTGGCTAACTTCCAGAAGCCGGGTAGCTCATCACTTCGGCAAAGTCCCGCAGGTCAAAGTCGTTTTTTTATAGCCTTCGCGTTTGAAGCTCAGGACGGCGTTGGGACCAGCATGGACGCTGCCGTCGATCATGCGGGTAAAGTGCACCCTAAAAAGGGAAACTCTGGATTGGTACCGGGTAAATCAGGGTCTTGACCAGATGCCGTTTGTCGGGGACCAGTTCGTAGTACTCGCCGCGAAAGGGACAATCTTGGCCTCAGGGTTGAGCTGTCCTAGTTTGGCGATGTGGTCGCTGTGCAAGCCGCCGCAGTTGATTACAAAGCGGGCCTGAAAGCCGTTATTCGTTTCCAGGATTGAGCTGCCCTGCGTTAGACAATGCGCTCAACTTTAGTGTTGAGACAAAGTTTTCCTCCTTGGGCTTGCACGAGCTCTGCGTACTTCTGACAGACCTGTCGATAGTCGACAATGCCGGTGGAGGGAACGCGAATTCCGGCGAGACAGTTGACATGGGTTCAATTTCTTGACTTCTGCGGCACTGATTTTAGTGACCTGAGGCCGTTTTCCAAACCTCGGTTGTAGAGGTTCTCCAACAGTGGTGGTTCTGTAGCTGTGGTGGCAACAATGGACTTTGCCACACACCTCATGAGCAATCCCATGCTCCTGGCAGAACTGCACCATGGAGTGGCTGCCGGCACGAGCAAATTGGGCTTTGAAGCTGCCGGGCTTGTAATAGATGCTGGAGTGAATGACGCCGCTGTTGTTGCCGGTCTGCGGTGAGCCCAGCTGTTTCTCGAACACGACAAGGCGGGCTTGGGGATGACGCTGGCTGAGGGCGAGGCTGGTGGCTAGGCCGACGATGCCGCCACCGATGATTGCAAAGTCATACATAGTGATGGTACTGCTCAAAAAAGGGGCTAGCGGACAGGACTTACCAGACTTTCCAGGGGGCTTTACCGCTTTTCCATAGGTCCTCGAGGTAGTTTTTGTCCCGCAGGGTATCCATCGGCTGCCAAAAGCCGTTGTGTCGGTAGGCACACAGCTGAGCTGAGCTTGCCAGCTTCTCTAGGGTCTTTCTCCCACACGGTGGCGTCATCGGCAATGTAGTCGATGACTTGGGGCTGCAGGACAAAGTAGCCACCGTTGATCCAGGCGCCTTCTCCATCTTCTTCTCGGAAGCTGGTGACTTGGTGTTGGTCGGGCTCTAGGGAGAGGGCGCTAAATCGTCCTGCAGGCCGGGGCTCGTCAGGGTAGCTAGGTTACCTTGGGCGTGATGAAACTCAATCAGTTCTCGGATGTTGACGTTGCTGAGGCCGTCGCCGTAGGTAAAGCAGAAGCTTTCGTTGCCGATGTGCTCTCGCACTCGCTTTGAGGCGCCGCCGGTCATGGTGCCTTCGCCGGTATCTACGAGAGTGACGCGCCAGGGCTCGGCATAGCCGCTGTGCACGTTCATCTGGTTGAAGCGCATGTCGAAGGTGACGTCGGACATGTGCAAAAAGTAGTTGGCGAAGTATTCTTGATCACATAGCCTTTGTAGCCGCAGCAGACGATGAAGTCGTTGATGCCATAGGCAGAGTAGATCTTCATGATGTGCCATAGTATCGGTCGACCACCGATCTCCACCATCGGTTTCGGCTTGATAGCGGTCTCTTCGCTGATGCGGGTTCTGGTAATCCGGCTAAAAGCACGGCTTTCATCCTGTTACCTCTTGTCTGGGTCGGGTAAGCGCTTCGCTCTTCTATCTAGGGGCAGGACTAATCCTTTAGGTAAAAATACTACCAATATCACCTAAGAATTGGTGAGTAGACTCTCAGTCAATTAGTCTGCTGCTTCGAAGGATAAACTTGAAGCCCTGTTAGAACGATGTACACCTATGAATTTTAGTCTGCCCATTGGTAGTAATCCGATAACCACAATTCGTTAATAATATCGAATCCGGTTAATCACCCATAAGAAGAAAGCAAATCCGGATTTAGGTCTTCGTTGTGTTGGCACTGGATGTAGACGACCGGATATATCGGGTCAGTATATTGATAGAGCTGCTTCACTTGAAAAATTTATGGTTTTACCTGCAGCAGCTAGCTTGCAGCGACAAAACTTTCGCCGTCGCTTCTTCCGCTTGGCAATTGTCAACATTCTCTCCAATCTCCTGGTCCCCCTAGCAGGGTTAGTAAATGTAGCCTTCCTCGGGCATCTAAGCGAGATCCATCACCTAGCCGGGGTGGCACTGGCTACTGTCTTGTTCAACTATATTTACTGGACGTTCGGTTTCTTACGCATGGGTACAACTGGGACAACAGCTCAAGCCCTGGGACGGGGGGACCAAGAGGCAGTTCTGCTTACCGGCTTACGCAACAGTGTACTTGCCTTGGGAGTGGGGCTAGCTATCCTGTTGCTACAGCACCCCCTGCGAGAGCTGGGATTTACCTTGTTGAGTGCTGCACCTGAGGTCAAGGCTTCTGGTTATGCCTACTACAACGCCATGATCTGGGGAGCTCCTGCCACGCTGCTTAATTATGTACTGATTGGCTGGTTTCTGGGACAGGAGCAGGGCTATCGAGTTTTAGTATTATCAGCCGTTGGGAATGGGGCTACTGTAGCACTGGACTACTTGTTTATTGTCCACTGGGGATGGGAAAGTGCGGGGGCTGGCTGGGCTACAGCGAGTAGCCAGTACCTGATGGTGCTGGTGGGGCTAATTCTCTGCCGAGATGTTCGGTTGTCGCAGGTGCAGGCAGTAGCGAAAGCGATCCTCGATCCATCAGCGTTGAAAGCAACCTTGGTACTTAACGGTGATATTCTCGTGCGTACCTTGGCATTAATTTCCACCTTTGCCCTATTTACCAATCTCAGTTCACTTTTGGGAACCGTCATATTGGCAACGAATACGTTACTGTTACAGGTGGTAACGCTGGCAGCCTACTTCATTGATGGACTAGCCTTTGCTACGGAGAGCTTTGCAGGGAGCTTGCGGGGCCAAGGCAGTGAGCAGCAGTTAGCTCCCCTCGTGCGAATTTCTGGAAGTACCAGTCTCAGCTTAGGAATCGCTTTTGCGCTCATATTTGCCCTATTGCCAGATTCGCTTTTCCAACTGCTGACTAGTCATACCGAAGTCCTTAACCAAATTCACCGCTATGTCTGGTGGCTCCTGCCAGTACTCAGCTTTGGTTCTATTGCTTATATGCTGGATGGTTACTTCTTGGGCTTAGCCGAGGGACGAACTCTCCGTTGGGCCACCGTTACTGCCGCTTTAGCCGGATTTGCTCCGATCGCTCTAGCCGCTTGGCAGTTACATAGTAGCCAGCTGTTATGGCTGGCCCTATCCTTATTTATGGCAGTGCGAGGGGTGGCGCTTGGGATACAGGTCCCAAGGACACTTAGGAATAAATAGGGTAGGAGTACTAGCTTTATCGACTGAGCTGTTTTAATTTCATAGCTGAGGCAGGTCTAACTCGTACCACTTGAGTTTTTTTGACAAAAGAAAACTCTACGCTTCTGGTCTCAGCCGCTTCAGAATAGTCAGATTACGATAGGCGGTATAGACGTAAGCTAGAGATATAAAGGGATGTACGTTTAGAGTCAACAAGCATGGAAATTCCCAACAAACTTGCTAATAAGGTCTTGAACTATCTGTTACGGCAAGCGGATGAGGGCGACACCGAGGCGGAAGAGTTACTGGATGAGCTAAATGAGCTCAATAAACCCGTTGAAGATTGAACCGCGCTCCACCTATCGCTAGCCAGCTCCAAGGTTTAAGCGATCGCGGCACTTTACCTGTGGTCAAACTCTTACCCTTTTGTAAGACGCAAACTTGCAATCCTAAGCAGCCATAATGGATGCTGCTAGTACCGAAGAGATTTTAGCTTTTGATCATTTAGATCATTTAATTTAATAGGTCGACATTTGCTTCACCCAGGTGATCAGCCTTTAGCGAAGAATCACCCCAAGGAGTAACGTCAAGGTACCTTCGAAGCAAGGAGATTGCCAATCCTAATAATCTTGGTGCCGCTCTTCGTAATCTTCAGAAGCTTTTGGCTCAAGTTCCCACCGTCGGTTATCCCAATCCTCTAGGCTCTCTGTGGGGTGGGGAACTATCCGATCATCCCTATGATTGATGAGGCTTCTGTGCTACTTACCAGGTTAAGCCTTGAGCCAGCGTGGATTTCACGGATTTGTTAGACTGAGGCAAGTGCTAAGATTCTCGGCCAAACTCCCTGAAGGACGCTCCTTTGATGACATTATCTATGTCCCCGGCTACGCTGCTGTCTAGAGAACTACCAACGCTTCAATATACAGCGACTCGCGATCGCTTCGATGAGACTTGGAAGCTCCCCTTTCGACGCTCCTAGGTTAGGGCGGGCGGCGGGTGCCGACTTCGTTGAGTTTTTTTGGAGCGGGTCAACTACATCAACTGTCTTGCAGAAGACGATATTATTACCAGCATTTCGCCCAAGCTGTCAACGGGTGCCGGAGTTAGGGTATTTCGCGGCAAGGGTGACTGTTATGTGAGAGCACCAATGATCTGTCATTTAGTGGGTTAAAAGCAGCCTTAGAAAAAGGGCTAGCAATCTTGGGGCTACAGCTTCCGGCTCCAAATGCCTATATCCCGAAATCAACTTGGAATTGCTGAGAGACTACGCCACTCAAAGGAAAAAGAGGTTTGGCTAGCTGCCTGTAGCCCGATGCAGGAAATGGGGATGTTCTCCTCAGTGCCAATGCTCAACTCAACCGCAAAGCCACCCATGTGCAGTCCAGACGAGCTGTCTACTTTCGGGACTGGCAGGAAGTCCTGGTGGCAGCCAGCGATGGCACTTTTGCCAGAGATATTCGTCTAACGCAATCAGTAGGCTTTAATCTTCTGTGTGCTGATGGTACGCATCGCTCTTCAATCAGCAAGCGGGCAGGCGATACCAGTGATCCAAGCTTCCTGCGGACTTGGGACTATGAATCAGACGCGGCAGAAGTCGCAGAGTCTGCCGGGACAATGCTCTACGCAGACTACGTAGAGTCTGGTACCTACCCCATCATCATGGCCAACCAATTTGGCGGGGTAATTTTTCACGAAGCCTGTGGTCACCTGTTGGAAACCACTCAAATTGAACGGAAGACGTCTCCCTTGCCGATAAAAAAGGCGAGAAAATAGCCCACGAAAGCTTGACTGCCTGGGATGAAGGGCTGTCTCCTGATGCTTTTGGCACCATTGACATGGATGACGAGGGGATGCCTGCTCAAAGAACATTGTTGATTGAGAACGGCATTCTGAAAAACTTCCTGGCTGACCGCACCGGCTCTCTGCGGACTGGTCACCCAAGGACAGGCAGTGGACGTCGCCAGAGCTACGGCTTTGCCGCAGCTTCCCGGATGCGTAATACCTACATAGCCCCCGGAAGCTATTCGCTGGATGACTTGTTTACCTCCATTGATAGGGGTATCTACTGCAAGAAGATGGGCGGGGGCAGCGTTGGACCAACCGGCCAGTTCAATTTTGCTGTGGAAGAAGCTTACTTGATTGAGCAGGGTAGGCCAACTAAACCTCTGAAGGGTGCCACGTTGATCGGCGAGGCTAAGGAGATCATGAATAAAATTTCCATGTGCTCTCAAGACCTGGCCCTGGCTGCAGGCTTTTGTGGCTCGGTTAGTGGCAGCATTTATGTCACCGTGGGGCAACCTCATTTGAAGGTCGACTCCATCACTGTCGGTGGTCGTTAAGTATTCTGAAAAAAACGCTATGTCCAATATCCAACAGTTAGCCACGAGTGCGGAAGAGATTGCGAATCGTCTGGGCATTCAAAAATTTGATGTCTATGGCTCAACGGTTGATGAAACCAGTGTACAAGTTGATCAAGGGGAGCCGAAACAGGTCAAGGCCTCCAATCGCTCAGGGGTCACCGTTCGGGTCTGGAATCACGAGCACACGATGGGAATTACCAGTACTACGGATGTCGACCCAGCAGGGTTGGAGTTGGCTTTGAAGACAGCCCACGAGGCCAGTTACTTTGGTGTCAAGGAGCACGTGCCGGATTTCAGTCCAGAAGCCACAGCACCTATTGCCGACTATCCAGAAGAGAAAGCTGACCCAGCATCCGTATCAGAATTGCTGGACCATCTCATTCAAGCTGAAAAAGAGCTGCTGCACGCCCATCCAGCCATTCAAGGGGTTCCCTACAATGGTCTCTCTCAAAGGGATAGTGAGCGGTCTTATCTCAACAGTGAAGGTGCTGCCCGTAGTGAAGCTCGTTCTTATACATCGATTTATCTCTACAGCAAAACTGAGGAAGATGGGAAAAAGCCTCGCAGTGCCGGCTCCTACAGAATTAGCCGCAGTCTAGATCAGCTAGATATTCAGGGCTGCCTACAGGAAGCCGCAGAGAAAACGATTAGCCATCTAAATTACGAGAAAGTTAAGTCCGGCAAGTACAGGGTGGTGTTCTCAGCAGACGCTTTTCTCAGCTTACTGGGGGCCTTTTCTAACCTATTTAATGCTCAAAGTATTTTAGATAAGCAAAGTCTCTCAACGCCTGAATCTTTAGGCACTCAAATTGCTTCTCCCCTACTGTCCTTTTGCGATGATGCAATGCACCCAGCTAACATCGCGGCAGGTTTATTTGATGGTGAAGGCACGCCCACTCGCCGAATTTCACTGATTGAAAAGGGAGTTTTGTCCGGTTTTCTCCATAGCGCCGGGACAGCGAAACGGCTAAACGCTCAGCCTACAGGCCACGCTAATATTGGTGCTAAGGTGACGGTCAGTCCTAACTTTTATCACGTCTTTCCCGGCTCCGCAGCAGAGCAGGAGTATAGCCTGGACAACGCTGAGAATGTAATTTTCATTGATGAGCTGCGGGCGCTGCATGCCGGGGTTAGAGCCTTACAGGGATCATTTTCCTTGCCCTTTGATGGCTGGCTTATGAACCGGGGGCAGCAGGTCAGTATCGAGTCGGCAACGGTTGCCGGAGACTTTCTGGAGCTGTTGAAGTCGATTATTTTTGTCGAAGCAGAGCCAGAACTGACCCCGGCGGGCGTCTGTCCTAGGGTTTGGGTGGATAGCTTGTCAATTACAGGTGAGTAAAAGCTGAAGGCAGGAGGAGCGATCGCGGTATCTCTAGAAGCCCCTTGTTCTTCTGCTTAAAGATTATTCCCTGGAAAAACTTCTTCCCCAGTTGGTTCTTGCGTGGGAGCATTATTTAATTCGTGCCGTACTCTTGAGATTGCTTCATAGACTTGTCGGCGAGCTCGATTTATTCCGCCCAAGGGTCTGTGATCGGGCAGAGGAATGCCAGGGAGTGTACGACAAATCCTCGCAAAAGTTCATCTGTTCCGGGGTGTCGAAAACCTGCGGAGGAATTCTAATAGTAGCCACTTTCAAAGGAGGTGATAGCTGATCCCAGTCGATGGTTGGATCTTCAACTGGCATTTTGTAGGATCAGTCTGAAACTGAACCAAAAAATTAAAGCAAGCTTCCTTGCTTTCTAAATGCTCAACCATTGCTGCACGCAGGTAGTGATCTGATTTGGAGACTGGGCTAGCCAAAGTTTTATCAAGAGAGGGTTTTGCAGAGAATTTAATCGCGGTTGAGCCGAGTTTATAGGGTGTCGCTCCAGTACTGAATTTCCAGCGGACTAGCCACCTTTTTACTCCGCATTGACCTGCTAATCATAAACTCATGTAAAACGCCATTTGTAGGGATTGAGTCCGAAAGAAAAATTTCAGCGGAGGCTTACCCTTTGCCTCTTGAACTGCATTAAATAAGTCAACGTAGTCTTGGACGTTACGAATAAAAAAATCGGGTGATTGATCATCACGAAATCCTGAGTTTCTTTTTCCTGCAAGCAACTTTTCACCTTTCACACCGGTGAGCTTGATTGCCATACCCCTGACATCAGCTTGAGTTAGGCCGTTGAGCATTCCCTGAAGCAAAAAACGGATCCAAGCGGTATAACGTCTTGGTTCTTGAAAATACATCAATCGGATCTTTCAGGCAGGTTGGCCTCAACAATAAATTTAACACAGCCGTGGTGTTTTAGCGTGCTGCTGCCGTCGAACTGGCTCTGATCTTGGTGAAGAAGCTGGCTCACCTTGGTGATTTGGGATTTAATCTTCCCTAAAAGTGGATATTCCCTACCGAGTTCTAATTTCTTTTTCATAATTGCTTGAGCCTTCCACGAAATTATTAAATATAAAATAAGAAGTTACTTTAACTGAAAAGCGTACCTGGAACGAAGTGTTTTTTCATAATTCTGAATTCGACAGTTAACGAATGACAAAAGGCTAACTTCTACCCAAGTAAACTAGCGTACCAGTAGGTGCAGGTACTGTCATCGTAAGTGGGAATACTGGTTGAAGGATGTTTAGCATTTGGATATTTTGTATGCTTAAACTCGCTATTGTTTTAAAGCAGATACTGGATTCGCTAACATATTTTTTGGCAGCCTGATCATTAGTTCTATTATTCCTGATGCTGCTGTTGCCCAGCCCAAACTGACCTGATGAGAAAGTCTCCAGTTCAAACTCAGCCGGATCGCCCCGCCGCTGCCAGAGCAATCAACCCCCAGTGCAAAAGTCATCTGATTAACGGCAGGTTGATAGTCAAATCAATAATCGAACAGGTGTGCGCCAATCACTCAGGCGATCGGATACCCAAGAACGTACTCTGCCTGGATTTGCCAATGTCACACTTCAGGTTTTAAAACCCCCAGCAACCTTAACCTTACCGCCAAGATAGGGGCTGCTCCGGGTACGTCCTCAATCCTCATTGGGGATATTAACCGTCACTTTTACGGCAGCAACCAACCTCAATCTGGATAACAATGTCATGACTATCCAAGAAAATGGGGCAGTTTTTTTTAACTAACCCGGTTGCTGAAATAACCTGTACTATTTTCCAGGTTTCTGCACCTTTAGAGGTAAGTAAACACCAGGCTGAGATAAGAAGTTTGAGGATAGCTCTTGAGTTTCCCTAGCTCTTGATTTTTGAATAAAACTGTAAATGCCTGGCTCCGAGTCTATCTTGTGGCCACATGCGATAGCAGGGAATTGTACTCAGGTGAGATTGGTAGGCCGTTAAGCTGAAACATCAAAGGCTGAAAGTTAGGAAACCTTGGTAGAAACCGGTTCACTCACCTGCTCGTTCTTTCGGGTGAATAGGTACAGGTCATATACGCGAGATAGCCTTGAGGTGAGACGAGTTGTGCCGAATTAGCCAGAATTCGCTTTTGCCGATTAGCGTTCTTATTAATGTTGACTGGATGAAAGCATCCAACCGCTTTACCCCTTTGGCCAACAATGACTGGCCCGAGCATGGGGCATCAACGATTACAACCTGAGCAGTCTGCGGTAGGATTTTGGCAAGTACCTCTGAGTCTAGCCTCAGGACAGCCGCAGGGTGAACCTGGCAACGCTTCAAGTTGGCAATCAGGGCAGCCCGTTCGTTTACTAATCACTTCGTTACTCAGAAGTAATTTAGGGCGCAAGGCTCTCCAGGCAAAGACACTTTTACCGCCAGGGGCAGCACAGATGTCAAAAGACCAAAATGAATCTGCTGCGGAATAGCCAGGAGGACAGCCGCTGCAAAGACAGAGGAAAAGTCTAAACAATAGAAGTAGCCTTGGTGAAGGGGATGCTGACCCGGCCTTGTCTCGACTGATAAGCGGTCCACAAACTTAGGCTGCCAGGAAGTAGGAGCCTCGACTGTGAAGGGAAGTAAAGGTTTATCTCCAGGCCAAAGAATGCAGGAATGGAAGGGTTTGGGCTCAACCAAGGCATTGATAAATTTTTCTTGCTCAGCAGAGTCTGTATACAGGCGACGACTAAGTTTGGTCAATAGCTTGGAAGGTGTCTCCATGTCTGTCAGACGGCGAAGGCTACTCTGAGGACTCAGAGTTAGCCTCGGTAGGGGCGCGAGGAGGGGGTGTGAGGCCAAAGATAAATTCCCCCTGAAATGAGGGTAAGGGCAACCCCAAAAGATTGCAAGTGCAAGAGGATGATAGGCAGCGGGTAGAGGAGGGACAGTAGGGAAACGGCCAGGATTTGACTGACTGTTTTCAGCTTACCCCAGAAATTTGCTCCGATGATTTTTGCTTGATTTACTCGCCAGCCGGAGATCGCCAGCTCCCGCATCAGAATTAAAAACACTCCCCAGGCTGGCACTTGACCGAGTTCAATTAGGACTAACAGAGGAGCCAACACCAATAATTTGTCTACTAAAGGATCCAGAAATTTACCCAAATCTGTGACTTGGTTCAGCCTGCGGGCTAAATAGCCATCCAGCCAATCTGTCCCGGCAGCAGCCAAAAAAAATACCAAACTGAACCAGCGAGCTTCTGCTGTGTTGAGATACAAGCCGCAGAGGATCAGCGGTACTCCCAGCAATCGAGAGAGGTAATCCAGGTGGGAAGGGTCATGGTTGATTAAAAGCGGGTGCGATACTCAACCGCAGCAGCACCATCTCCTTCTAAATTAACTGTACCGGAGGTTCACTTTTTCATTCAGCTGGTAGCGGGCACCGAACTGGGTAGAATTTTCTGGAGCCGTTAACACTTGCAAGACGGATACAGAAGCTTTGCCGGTGACATCATAACCAATCTCTGCGCCCAGATTCAGATTAGAAGTCTCTGACTCCGTAGGGATCAGAGTTGGAAAGAGACGAAAGTCAACCTTGCCACCCAAGGCATTATCAAAAGTCCCTGAAAGTTGTTCAAGAAGGCTGAGCCCGCCAAGTTTGCTAGCGCCAGCGTGCTTCACCTCCTCGCGCCATCCAAGCCGCCGCCAATCAGGGCAATAATCTGGTCGCGATCGCGCGAGGGACTACTCGTTAGCTCGACATTATTTTCAAAGTCTGTAAATAGTCGGCTAGCCCGTCCCGTCACCTCCGCTTCAATCCGCACTGAATCAAGAGCGCCGAGGGCGCTGATGGGAGCAGCCTCGCTGACTCCTTGGGCATCAACCCGGCTACCAACTACCTCGGTTACCGTTGTTGCCAGATTGACATTGAGGTTAGGGTCTAAACCTTGCTCTGGTTTGAACTCAGCGTAGTTGGGTTCCTGCCGGTCAATTCTAAATCGTGTGGTAAACAGGTTGACCTGGCCTTGCTGGAAGCGAACGATACCTTGGGGCCGAAAGTTATTCGCTGATCCATTCAGGATTAGGTCTCCCGATGCTAAAAAGTTCAAGATCGGAGGACGGGTAACCTGAACGTCCTGACCGAGAGCAACTCGCAGGTTATTAAACTGAAGCGGAGCGATTCCAGTATCCGTCTCAGCGGCAGGATCAGGGGTGACAGGGACTGGTCGCAGGACCGGGAGCGGCATTGGAGTCAGCCGCTTGATTACTTAGCAGTACTCGACCGTCGCTCAGCTGAATCATGCCCCCGATTACGGGTCCTGAACCGCCCCCGTGATCATGACATTGCCATTAACGCCTCCAGTGTAAAGCCCTTCTAGCTGGAGCGCTAGGTTGTTCAAATCTACGGTTAACGGCGCTGCACCGGGAGTCACAGGTGAACCAGCAAAAATTGGAATGCCCGTTGCTACCACTTGACCTTGACTGAACTGGCCTGTCAGGCGCTCTACCTGGAGGCGATCTCGGTCAAAGCGAATGGTTCCGGTCACATCCGTCAGGGCCGCGACAGCGCCTGGGCACGCAGGTAGCGTCAGCAACCGTGACGACCCCATCTACGAGAGGTTTATCTAAGGTGCCTCGAACTTGCAGGTCAGCGCGGCCCTTGCCGTTTACCCAATCAACCTGGCGCGTGAGTACGTTTAAGAGTGCCAGACCCTCATCGCGGACATTTAAATCCAGGCTTAGTTGCTTTCAGGGCCCTCTGAAGCAAAAGGAAGTTGGTAGGGGATGCTGCCGGTGATCTGAACGGGTTCTGGAGCTGAAACCACCACTGTGCTGCCAAAGTTTAACCGGGCATTGTCATAGTTAAAATCTCCCCGAGCTGTCTTCACAGGTGTTCCCTGGAGCGTTGCTTGCTCCAGCCGAATGGCTCTCCGTGCTTGCGGATTTGCTAGGCTGCCAGCCAGTGTAGCTGTGGCATCCAGCTTGCCGGCCACGTCAATGGGCAGTTCTACAAAGTCTTGCAGTACCTCCACCGGCACATTCTCTGCTTGCAGTTGGCCCGACTGCTGTGACCCACCGACTTGACCGGAAAAAGCCACTTGACTTTCCCAGACTGGAGCCGCAGGGGCTGCAGCTCTAGCACTCCATTCGCAAAACGACCATCAGCAACTAATTGGTTGATGTTATAGGGTCCCCAATCAAACTCCTGGCCCCGCAGGTTAAAGTCAAGGGCACCCGGATTGCTGGGAACCAGAAACCTCAACTTGACCCTGCAAGATTCCCTGCAAATCTGCTAGGTCTGGGTAGAGAGAAGCTTCCCGGGCGTTGGGCTACTTGCTGAGCGAGTAAGGCTTCAATTTCAGATAGCCGGCGGATTTGGGTGAGTAGCGGTGCTTCTGAGGTGTCAATACCAATGGTCTGAATATCTGCTGCTTGGCCATAGCTGGGTGCCAGTCCCCGACGGACATCTGCTGTTGAACCAGTTAAAGGCGGTGAGGATATCCTGGACCTCGGCTTGGGCCAATTGAACCTGAGCTGTAAACTGAGGGTTAGAGCCGGGGGGGGCGCAAGGTGCCGGAAACCCCATACTGGCTACCAGCCTGCCGGAGCACGCCATCACCGAGGGCTGCCACCCCATTCTCATACCGTAAGCGTCCCGGTAAAGGTTTCTCCGGTAAAACCGCCAATCTTAGGTTGGGCGATCGCCACGGTGCCGCCGCCCGTGAAGGTCTGCAGGTTGACGTCAAAGTCACCGGAGACCAGCCCGGCGACCGGTCCCAGATTCAACCCTTTTAGGCGTTAGGTTCAAAGCCGTCAACGGAAAGCGCTGCAGGTTGACCAACAGACGCTCACCTTGGGTGCGACCCACCGCAGTGGCTGCGTCCCGCTGGACATAGAAAGACCTGGACGTAAGTTAGGGCCCAAAGCCAGATTCACTCGGTCTTGAGTTCCAGACAGCTGCAGGTCAAGCCCCTGGCCTCCTTGGTAACTCAGTCTTCCAGTCAGGCTTGGCTCAAACGTCACCTGGTTCAGGGCGTCATTCACCCGTAGCGAACCCCTGAGGTTCGGTGCCGGCGGTCCCCCGTGAGGCGACCGGCAAAGTCCGGCTAGACCCACTAGCTGAGTTCCAGGAATCTGGCGCAGCGGCAGGTTTTGCAGCGAGTAGTCCTCGGTCTGAACATTTAGATTCAATGCGGTAATGCGGGGAGCCTGTGGTCCTTGAAGCTTGGCGAAGACAGCCCCACTGGCGCTGAATCCCGGTGCTGTGGCCTGCTGCACTAAAATCTTTTCGCCATCCCAGCGGACTTGGGCCGAGCGGCTCTGGACCACGGACAGCCCCCTCAGAGAAGCGCACCTGTCCCTGGCCCGGACGGCTGCTGGTCTTAAGGATGCCAGGGGAGCCGATACATTCAATCGACCACTAAAAAGACCGCGTAAGTCGGGCGAAAATCGCTGAAGCTGTACCCCAGAGCCTGCTACCGTGGCCTGCAGCTGACCGTCGGCGAGGCGGCCATCCACGTTGACGCGCCCTCCAGCTACCCGGAGATTAATGTCACGCAGCAGGTTTTACCGCCACTGACTAGCACTGAGCCCGTACCGGGATAGGTTGCCTCCGGTGCCTGGAACTGTACGGCAGTTCTCAGGTTGCTCGGGGGACCAGAAATTTGCGCTTGGGCTGAGACTGTGCCAATTTTGACCGCAGGAGAAACCCCATAGCGCTGGGCGATCGCATCTCCCGGAACTTGCCGTGCTTGGAGGTTGAAGACCAGATTGTCTCGGGCAAGAACATTGAGTCTGGCATCGCTCAGACCACCCCACCTGCGGTGGGAACGGCGCGAATCTGGAAATCGCAGCACGGGAGCCTTGAGTTCGAAGCGAGTCAGGAGATCCTGAACCTAATAATTGATCCACCTGTACGGTGGGGGCGTCTGTAACCATGCCGTCGTCGGGGTCGGGGTTGGGTTAGGGACCGGTAAGCTGGAGGTTTTGGCCCTGAACACTGCCGGCAGTTGTAAACGGCAGGTTGAGACGCAAACGTGTCCCGAACACTAGCAACGGTAATCTGCTCCGTTTGACCCGCCAGGTTATATCCCCTAAGTTTCAGATTCATAGTGCCACTAGCTTGTAGAGGAATTTTCCCGTAGAGACCGCGCACATTTTCTAGCGTGGTGGTCAATTCCTTAAATCGTAACTGCCCCGTTGTGTTAGTTAAAGGTGTTGGCAATGGGAAATTCGGCCCGTCACATCTTTGAGCTGAGCGGATCCTTGCAGATTAGGAGGCTGGTTTGGTCGCAGTTGCACCCTGAGATTACCGTCGATCTTGCCGGCACTGGCGGAAATCGGTAGATTGAACGGTCTATCCAGAACCTTAGCCGCCAGGTCCTGGGCTCGTAGGGCCAAGTTAATCTGCTGCGTGGGCCGCAGCCATTGCCCTTTCACGTTGAATTGGCCCCCAGCCACAACCTGCCCTTGGAGATCAAAGCGAATTTTCTGGGAGCGATCGGCAAGCTCAACAGTTCCATTCACCGCCCCGAAGCTGCGGAGTAGGACGAAGACTTCGCAGCAGGTACTGATCCGGAACCACGGCAGAAGCTGCATGGATGCGAGCCGAGCCTTCGATGCTGAGGGGCTGGTTGGGCTCAACTTGGACGTTTATCTTGCCATGGACCCGGCCTGCCTTGACCGCTGCCGGAAGCTTGATCAGTTCCGCTACCGCTCTGGCGGGAAGATCTTGCCCCTGAGCCGTCAAGGTAATCTTCTGGGTGGCCCGCAGCCATTGCCCCTTAGCATTGAGAGTACCGCCAGGCGCAAATTGGCCGGCAACGTCAAACTGGGAGCCGCTGGTTCTCGTTAGTGAACAGCACGCTGCCGTCCACTGAATGTAAAGTCTGAGGAGAAGTCCCTTGCGGCACTAAGACAGCCCTGGCCTGACGAAATCGCACTGCCTGAAGCTTGGTCTTAATTGGTCCCTGGATTCCTGGGTAGTAATGGGCGTGGAAATCCAGCGGCCGTCCTGCGTCTGATCGAAGTAAAGATCGGGCTGCTCCAAAGTAATATCTAATCGGAGGGTGCGATCCCTGGAGCAAATCCAACGGGTTAAATACGTCAACCGCTTTACAGAGGCGCGATCGCGATCTTGCAGCCGTTTGCCGCCAACTTGTTTCGTAAACGTCGGGATTGATGAGGGACCAAACTTTAAGCTTGAGAGAGAAACCTCTTTAACCCGCCCCAACTGAACTGGCCGATTTAGCGTCTGGCTAAGGTTTTTCTCAACGACTGGCGGTAGCTCTTCCCAAACAAAAAATCCAAGCTCGCCAACCCGCGCCAATCAGTACAGCGAGTAAAATCAGCAGCAGGCCAATAACGGGACGGCTGAGTAAAAATTAGCCAAAGCTGTTGGCCTGGTCTGGAGAACTGCTAGTAGATTTGTGAGAAAAGTGAGCCATTTGTTCTCCTGCAACCTCAGGGTTGCTTTCGCAAAGAATAAACCAAGAAATTCAGATGAGATCCAGTGGATTAAGAGAAACATTAAGAGCCTATCTTAAGACAGAGCGTCAAATCTGAAGAATTGTTTTACCCAACATTTAACGCGTTCAACGAAATAACCTAGAAGCCTTTTAAGATAGGAAACAACCGTTAAGAGCAGCAAACCAAACCCATGCAAGTGTTCATATTATTATTCAATGCCAGGGACCAGCGAAGGGGTCCATACGCTGAAAGTCAGTCAACCGAATGATAGCAGTGGCTTGTCTAAGGATGTTGTATTGGCTTTTGAAGCAGCCGATGACGCGACTCGCTACGCCCTACTTCTAGAAGCTCAGGATTTTCCCACACCTACGGTTGAAGAAATTGATCGCTCAGAAATTGAAGAGTTTTGTCAAAGTGCCGGTTCAGGAACTTCAGTTTGTTCCTGTAGGATCTTTAGAAATACCACCAGAGACAAACCTTGCTGGAGCAGACTGGCAACCTAACGTAGAGGCTGACGATGGAAACTCAACTCAGGTTCCAACAAACTCGATTTAGACTGCATCCGCCGCCAGCCGAGGGGATTGCTTTAGCTCAGTGGTAGGATGACGGAAAAACTGCGGCGGATGAAAGTTTTTAGGTTAACAGTTTGACAAAGCCTGACGTTGTTCTTATGAAGGCTTTCACAGTAACCTGCTAGACAGCCATTACAATTGAAATCTTCAAGTCGCTGTTACTGCATCTTTAGCAGCCACTGTTGAAGTCATCTGGACCAGATGAACTTGGACATGCTTGTAGTAGCGTAATGGCTGGATGCTATATTCTAATTTTGGCGATTTTAATTTTAGAGGGTAATCGCCAACTTAGGGGATCACGTCGGGTCGCGGAGTGGGTAAGGCGCGCCTGAGGTTATTTAACCTACGCCCTCGCAAGACCGCAACGGTGGTTACGGTTTTAACGGGTAGCACCATTTCTCTGTTAACCCTGGCAATTTTATTTGCAGCCAGCGACGAGCTGCGCGACGGTTTGTTTCGCATTGAGGCTATTCAGAGGCAAAGGCGACAGGCAGAAGCGGAGCTTACCGAGGTTCAGGCCCAAAAAAAAGCAATTCAAGGGGATTTAGCTGAGGCAAAAACAGAACTTGCTGCTGCCCAGACTCGTCTGACAAGGATCAACCAGTCGTTATCTAGAGCAATCGCCCGGCAGCAGCAAACCCAGGCTCAACTCAACCAGGTTCAAGCTAAATTTCAACAAGCTCAAACTGGTCTTCAGAAGTTTTCCCAACAGGCCAGGCAACTCCGCTCTGAGATTAGCCGCCTGGGGGCTGAACGTCAGCGCTTAACGGCCCAGAGAAATCAGGCTCAAGCCCGCCTAAGACAAGCTGAGGTAGAACAACGGCAGCTTGGAACGTTCTGTGACTCAGACACAGTCCAATCTTCAAGGTGGTGCGAGCACAAAGAGACCAGTTGGAGCGCCAGTTAGTCAAAACGAGGGCGAAGCTGCAACAGGCCCAAGCGCGACTTCAGCAGGCTGAAATCGAACAAGCCCAACTTGAGCGCGCAGTGACCCAAGCCCAAACGAGCCTTCAGCAAGCAAATTTGCAGCAGACTGGAATTACTGAACCAGCAGCGCAAAACCAGAAGCGGAAATTGCTTTTCCGGAGAGTAATCGCGATCGCTTGGAGCAGAGTGTCTGAGCTTCGTTGTTGGGCTTTCGTCGCGGCAACATTGCCATCCGCGCGGGTCGTAAGTTTCAACAATGGTGTGGTACGATATCAAGACCGTCCGTCACAATTCAGGCGATCGATCAATTGCTGCGAGAGGCCCGCGTCGTACGCCGTGGGGTTTGATAAAAAAGCCTGCTCCAGACCCAACCAATGGCGTTGCGATTACGAACTCTGACCTGGAGCAATTGATCCAACAAATTAGCGATGGTCGCACCATGCGGTATGACTGCTGGGCGCAGTTGTGAATTATTTTGAGGGGGAAGATCAGATACTGGTTATTCCGGAAGCAGCGCTCAATCAAGTCGTATTTCCGGCTGGAAAGCAGGTGGCCTTGATCGTGAACCTGACTGAAATGAATGAAGACCAGATTTCTGAGCGCTTAGATTACCTGTTCGTTGTTTCCAATCAGCGTTGCAGTCTGGAATTTTACGAGACCCCCTCACAGGAACCGTAGGTTTGTTTCGTCAGGCAGATTCAATTAGGTTTATTTTGCAGCTGAGAAAATACCAAGGTCCCATCAACATTGCGCAGTTACCCCAGAAACGGCTTTACACCCTAGGCCCACTAAAATTACAACTGGTGGCGCTGCAAAATCAACAGGTAATTTTCCGCAGTAGTTGAACAATTATCGTTACTCTAGTTTTTAAGAAGACAGTAACACCAAGTTCCGGTTTGTCTCCAGCGTAATCATCATTAGTACACTGGCTCATTACCAACGCTTTATGTACCCTAGTGCTGCTCCGGGTCCGAACAGTCCCCTGTCACAGGCCAGCCTCCATGATTTTGGGTTTTTGACCCTGGTCGCTGAAGTGCGGCTTGGCAGTAATGGGTTCTAGATCGCAAAATTCACTACCATCAAAGTCGTTATAGCCGAACAGGTGATCACAACTATTCAGGGCTTGCGTCACATTCCCCATTTCTTTTACTGGTGATGGGTGATCAGACGACCGCTAAAGTTTGGCAAGCAAAGCAAAAACTTATCACAACCACCGCGAGTCATTTTAGTGGATGAGCGCTACAGCTCCCCGAGGCAAGGGAGCGCTACTGGCAATGCATCCCGAAAGGCTCTATCGATTAATGCCAACTGGCTGGTGACTGCACCCCGGCAGATCGACGACATTGTGGCAATTATCTGATTGAACGCTACCCGGTGGAACGATTAGTGGGTGGAGCTATTGATTAGAGTTCAGCGCGGATTTTGAAGGAGCAGGCCCGCCAGGTTCAGTTGTAGTCGGATTGTTCCAAAAGCGTCCTAGGGGTTCTTTGAATTAAAGCCCGCCCTAAAGTGGCATTGCTACCTAAAAGCTCTCCTTGCTTGAAACACCACTGAAACTGCCAAGCAAATTGGAGCGGCGCTCACTTCACCTGCGATCTGTCCCTGCTGCCAGGATTGATGGGTGATGTGCACATAGGCAGTGGTTTCCGGAAGATACTTAAAGCTCATGGACAATTATCAATTTAGTTTGCCGCGCTCATACAGCCCCTGGGATAATTTCCCATCCTACCGATCCTACAGTCAAAGCGAGCGCCAAAGCCAGCAGAACCGCCCAAGGAATTGATGGCAATGACAAGAATTTTTATAGAGGCGTAGTGTTAGCCACTGTCTGACCGTTGTAAACACTCATTGCCTTTTCCATACCCCGAACAAGGCTGTATTCTCATGGAAGCCAACCACAAACGGGAGAACTTTGTAAAGACTTGGGCCTTTCAGGTTGAAGGCCGCCCAAGACATGATTAGTGGCGTCTCGTTGAGGCACCTTTGAAGAGGGCTGACCAATGCCAACCCGCAAGCGGGAAAAATCCTGCGTCCCCAAGTGCGCGATCGCTGAGCGGATGCCATTATGCCCACCGGCTGAACCGGATAGTCGCAGCCGGATCTTCCCCAGGGTGTCCATATCATCGAGATTACTAAGACAGAACCAATAGACAGCTTCAACCAATCTACAGCAGCTCGAATTGACCGACCGAGTGGTTCGCGTAGGTCAGAGGCTTATAGCCATACTCGCTGGCCCGATGCCTGATCCCGCCGAATTCTGCTTGAAACTTTTCGCTCTTTAGACAGCGAAATCTGCCAGCGCTGGGCCAGGGTATCCACAGTTAAAAACCCAACGTTATGCCGAGTCTGAGCGTACTGCGATCCCGGATTGCCTAAGCCAACAATCAACCGAGGAAAGACGAGATGAGATTGCGAGGCTTTTGTCATCGTTCTGCCGCCGGATCGTTCTGCTGCTTGGTTACCAGAGCGGGTAACCGCAGTGAGCACGATCAGTCTCAGACTGAGAAGCTGGACAGCTCCGGGTCTAAGCGCTCTGACGGTCTGCTGGCTCCAAAGTTGCTTTTAAGGGCGAATTGACATTGTCGAGCTGATCTGCCTTATCGAACTCTTGTCTCAAATTCTTTTGATGCCTTCTGAAATCATGAATTGCCTTACCCATACTCCGGCCGATTTCCGGTAGCTTCTTAGGACCAAAGCATCAGCAGGGGCTGGCAGACCATAATTAAGGCCATTTCCGGTAGACCGATACCAAAAACGTTCATTGTGCCTCCTCCATACTGACTACTGAGTGCCTCACTTCTATCTATCTTGCCTTAGCTGGAAAATAACTGTATAAAAACCCCGGAGTTGAACCCGGGGAGTCTCATGGGAGTTTCGGAAAGCTTTAAGAAAGTGATGCCAACTTACGTACCTAGGCGGGTCCAGTCCACATCTACACCTTCGATCATCAGCGAGGAGTTAGAGCTGAATAATAATCAGTAAAAACACAAAAAAGAGGAGAATAAAACGCTCATGAGGGGGTAGTACCCAAGCCCGGGGCTACTTTTCATATTCCGAGTTTAGGGGTTTGAGAACGTCACCTAACCAAGTCCGTCTTGCCATAGGTCACCTACAATTAACCACAACAGCTTTTTTTAATGTTCCGTAATATTAGGAATAATTATGGCAATTAATTTGGCTTATGGAACCCCTGCAATAGTTCTTATTACAATCGCTGCTGCTTTTGTAGCTATCACCGGATTTTCTATCTACACTGCTTTTGGTCCTCCTTCGAAAAGAACTTGCCGATCCATTTGAAGATCACGAAGATTAAACCCAGTCAAGGCGAGCAACAGCAAAAAAGCCACCTTTTTCAGAAAGTGGCTTTTTTGCTAACACTGTAGGACTGAGATAATTTATTGTTTGTTAATCCGTGGAGGTTCCCGAAAGAAAATGGCGAAAAAAAGTAAGCCAATCGTGGCAAACAAAATTAGTACGTAAGCAATACTTTCCATGTTAATGTCTCAATTTACTTATCTACTGCCAGTTTATCAAAGAAAAGTTAGGCTGCACTGGCAAAAGGCTAGCATGAGAAAAAAGCTGCAGACAGCCCAACTTATTTTTAGATCAGGATTTTCACACGGCTTCTCGCTTGCGGCGAGTCGAAATATCGCCAACCTTCTGGAAGACACCCCATTCAACTTCTTCCTCTAGCCCTGCTCAATTCCAGCAAATACGTCTCGGAAGAGAGTCCGAGAACCATGCCAGATATGACCAAAGAAGAACAAGAGAGCAAATACGGCATGACCGTAGGTAAACCAGGTGCGAGGGCTAGCCCGGAATATACCATCAGAATTGTAGGTTTCACGGTCAAAGTCAAAGAGCTCTCCCGTTGGGCACCACGGGCGTACCGCTTCACGGTTGCTGGATCGTCAAAGACCTGCCCGTCGAGTTCACCACCGTAGAAACTAGCGGTCACTCCCTGTTGCTCAAAGCTGTACTTGCAGACTCGGCGCGACGGAAAGGAATGTCGGCTCGAACAACACCGTCTTTATCTTGGAGAATGACTGGGAAAGTCTCAAAAAAGTTCGGCATGCGTCGCACACTTAACTCTCGGCCTTCTTGTCATTAAAGGTCGGATGACCAAGCCAGCCAACAGCCACCCCATCTCCCTTATACATCGGACCACCGCGGAACAAACCACCCTTGGAGGTTGTTACCGATGTAGTCGTAAAAGGCCAACTTCTCTGGAATAGTCGCCCAGGCTTCCAGCAGTTTGTCCCTGCGCTAAACCTGTCTGAACGCGCCGCTCGATCTCTTGTTTTAAAGTAAGCCACTGTCCCACTGATAACGGGTGGGTCCAAATAGTTCAACCGGTGTGGTTGCGCTACCGTACCACATCGTACCTGCCACACAAAAGCTGCAAAAAAGACAGCAGCAATGCTGCTGGAAAGAACTGTCTCAATGTTACCCATCCGCAGAGCTTTATAGAGCCGCTGAGGGGGTCGCACCGTCAAGTGGAACAACCCGGCGATAATGCCGACAATACCCGCTGCAATGTGGTGTGCTACCACACCTCCCGGATTGAATGGATTAAAGCCGTCTGGCCCCCACTCCGGCGCTACTGGCTGAACACTGCCCGTTAGTCCATAGCCATCAGAAAAACCCACATTCCGGGGCCAAACAGCCCGGTAAGATGAAAGGCACCAAAGCCGAAGCAAAGAAGACCCGCCAGAAGCAGGTGAATGCCAAACATTTTAGGTAGGTCAAGCGCAGGTTCCCCTGTCCGAGGGTCCCTGAACAACTCCAGGTCCCAATAGACCCAGTGCCAGCAAGAAGAAACAACAAACCAGAAAGAATAATGTGGGTGATCGCCACACCTTCAAAGCTCCATATACCAGGGTTCGTTGCCGTTGACCCGGTAACGCTCCAACCCCCCAAGATTCGGTCACGCCCAAACGAGACATAAAGGGCAAAACGTACATGCCCTGACGCCACATGGGGTTTAGCACCGGATCACCGGGGTCAAAAAGCGCTAATTCATAAAGGGCCATTGAACCGGCCCAACCTGAAACCAGAGCGGTATGCATCAGATGAGTTGCAATCAGCCGCCCTGGATCATTAATCAAAACTGTGTGTACTCGGTACCAGGGTAGTCCCATTGACTACGCTCCTCCTCTAATATGTCCGTACTTCCTGTAACAATTTATTAAAGTGCCGAATTTTTAAGAACGTTATCTCAGCCCAGCCTGGAAGTTGTTTGAACTTCTTACTGTGACTGACTTTGCAGATTCAAACTCGCCTCCCTTTTCTGGGATTGCCCTTTAACAAACTGACAGCACTATTAGGCTCTACGATGGAGTCATTATACCCCAAGGCACCTCTGACTCCTACTTCCTTGAAAGTTAAGATGAAAGAGTATAAAGAAGTGTAACTAGTGCCAGACCCAATTGCAAGCTATAGAAGTAAAGCGTCGCGTATGAGCAGTATTAATTTTGTCAAGGAAAATAAGGAAGTCATTGTTGCAGAAGGGGCTAATCTGAGGCTGAAGGCTTTAGAAAATGACATCGACCTCTATAAGCTGAAAGGAAAGCTAATGAACTGCGGCGGCTATGGCCAATGCGGTACCTGTATTGTGGAGGTGGTTACAGGGATGGATAACCTTTCATCCCGGACTGAGGTTGAAAACCGCAAGCTCAAGAAAAAGTCTCAAACGTTCCGTCTAGCCTGTCAAACGCTAGTTGAGGGACCGGTGAGCATCAAAACTAAACCTTGAACCGCGGCGTGGGAAGTCAGTACGCTCAGATAACTAGGCAAGATTCTCTCAGCTTAAAGCCCTGATGAATCGGCAGGCTATTGGTAAAGTGGTATTGTGATAGATGGATTAACCGCAAAAACACCAATAAAACCAATAGAGTTAAAATTCTATGGAAGTTAACATCTTAGGCTTCATTGCAACTGCCTTGTTTGTGCTTATCCCAACTGGTTTTTTAATTCTTCTCTACGTGCAAACTGTCACTCGTGAGAACCGCGAGGGTTAGTATTGCGCTCCCAAAATACACCGTCTTGGTAGCCTTGGATTTGGCGATCGCGCTCTGCAAGCTGCAAGCGTTTTTCGCCTAAGCAGGCATAAAGTTCATCAATTTCGATGCCAACAAATTGGCGACCTAGCTTCTTAGCCACCACTGAAGTCGTGCCCGCACCTAAGAAGGGGTCAAGCACTACTGCACCGGGAGGAGAGCTAGCCAGTATTACTTTTGCTAAGAGTTTTTCTGGTTTTTGGGTTGGATGCTCTGTGTTTTCCGGCATCGACCAGAATGGAACTGTCAAATCAGCCCAGAGATTAGAGGCAGCTGTAAGGCGGAAGTTGCCGCTACGGGTTCGCTGCCAGTCTTTAGGCTCACCCCTGACATCAGTATAGGGGGCGCGGACCTGTCGCTTCAGTTGAACAGCTTCAGGGTCGAAGTAGTAGTCATTGGAAACGGTACAGAACCAGATATCTTCCGCACAGTTCTTCCAATTGGTCTTGGCCCCCCGGCCCTTTTCCCGCTCCCAGGTAATCCGGTTTTGGATCTTAAAGTACCGCGAGGCAACGGTATAGAGCGCGACAGAGGATTGCCAATCGCCGCACAGATAGACCGAAGCCGTCGATTTAAGGGTGCGAACCAGTCGTGACAGCCAGGTTTCTACCCAGCTTTCATAGTGAAGCAGGGGGCGTCGCTTCACCCACTGCCCGTTGAAATTTTTAGCCAAGTTGTAGGGAGGATCTACAAACAGTAAATCGACAAACCCAGCTGGCAACCAATCTAATACCTCAAAGAGATCTTGCCAGAGGGTGCGATTCAAAATTGAAGCTAGGGTTGCAGGACCCTTGAGCTGAACCAGCCGAGCCCGATAGTGTAAACGCTCAGCCTCCGTTAGCACAAGGGTACGATTTTGCGGAGCACGCTGCTTCATCAATGGCAATTGTCTAATCTGGGCTAGCAAACAATATCTAAAACAATCTTAATAATTTAGGAGGCTGAAGCTGCATGTAGCTGCCAAAACTGATCAATCGTTCGGAAGCGATACCCTTGGTTTAACAGAACTGGCAGGATTTGAGCCACCGCTTCGGCCACTGCTGCACCCCCACAATAACCATCATGAAGCACAATGATGGACCCATTACAAGTTTGCTGAAGGACACGATTGACAACCACCGGCACTCCTGGGCAAACCCAGTCCTCAGGGACAACACTCCACATCACAGGACGATACCCCCAATCTTGCAGCCAGCGCAGTATTTGTGGCGTGAATAAACCATTTGGCGGCCGGACGTCGCGGAGTAATTCAGGCTCTAAGTCGCAGGCTTGGGCAATTGCCGCTCTAGTCTTTTCCAGGCTCTGCCGAAGCTCGACAGCACTGAGTAGGGGAAAGGACTGGTGATCATAGCCGTGCAGGCCAATCCAATGGCCCCGTTGATGAACTGCTCTAGCAATGTGCGGTGCCCGTTGGACACAAGCCCCCAACCAAAAAAGCTGGCAGGAATCCCGTAGTGATCTAAGACCTCTAGGAGCTGAGGCGTATGCTGTGGATGGGGACCATCATCAAAGGTGAGGGCAATTTCTGGCCGGCTTTTCTCTCCTACCCAAAGACACCCTGGAAACGCAGGCCGCAAAATTTGATGGAGGACTGGAAATAATGGTGCGAGTTGCATTAACGAGCGTACCGATTAATTAAAATTTCGTTCTTAGAACCATTGGCGAACCCAGCCACACTGTGAACAAACGCAGGGGAGAAACGGGCAATCCATTTCGAATAGGCGGTTACATTGAGGGACATCCTAGGAGTAATTTTTTTAGCACTACTGAGATTTGCACCGCTGAGATTAATTCCAATCAAATTAGCTCTATTTAGATTAGCGCGGCTTAAGTCTACTTTACGAAAGTCCCGTTCTCCTGCTGCATATCGCCTCAACAGTTCATCCGCTTCCATGACAGTTCTCTCGTCCCAGAATCCTACGTTTGTAGGATGAGAATACCATTCTCTATAGGGTTTTAACTTCATCGCCGTCGCAGGCATATTCATACCCAGGACAAACCAATTAAGCCTTAAATAATAAACTATGATCTTCTCAGGGCCGCAAGCGACTGGCTGTAAGCTCTCCTCTTAAGGTTCAGATGAACAACGGTATTTGCACTCTTGAACATGAGACTACTCTTAACACTACCTTATAGAAAGTCCCAGCTCTACCTGGCACTGCTGCTGCCAGTATTAGTGCTGGCTGCGCCGAGTTGAGAGGGGGCAGGACCCCTGTTCAAGAACCTATTGCACCTATCACTAACCCGGTTTCAAACCAGCTAGAGCAGATTACCGCCCCGGCAAACCCCAGCAACTTTGTGGCTAAGGTTGTTGAGCGGTAGGGCCAGCAGTCGTTCGATCGATGCCTCCCGTGCTGCCAGTAACAACTCCCAAAATTCCCCGCTTGAGCGTTTTTTTGGCAATGAAGTCCCGATGCCGGAACAACGACGAGTGCAACAGGGAACAGGCTCCGGTTTTATTCTTAGCCAAGAGGGTCACTTGTTGACCAATGCTCATGTTGTGGCAGAAGCGGATCAAGTAACGGTAATCCTGAAAGATGGTCGTCGTTTTGCAGGTAAAGTGCTCGGTAGTGATCCGGTGACCGACGTTGCAGTCATTAAGATTGAGGCTACAGGCTTACCCACTGTCAAACTGGGTAACTCAGAGAAGTTGGTACCCGGTCAGTGGGCGATCGCCATTGGTAATCCACTTGGACTTGACAACACTGTTACGCAAGGAATTATCAGTGCCACAGGGCGTTCCAGCTCTGATGTTGGCGTTCCTGACAAGCGGGTGCAGTTTATCCAGACTGATGCAGCAATTAATCCGGGTAACTCTGGAGGACCGTTATTGAATGATCGCAGAGGTAATTGGGGTCAAGACTGCCATTAACAGTGGTGCTCAGGGCTTGGGATTTGCGCTTCCACATGAAACGGCGAGGCGGATGTCCAATCAGCTCCTGACGAAAGGACGTGCGGACCACCCTTACGTGGGTGTGCGGATGGCTGAACTGACTCCCGAGATCCGGGCAGAGATTAATCAAAGTAATCTTGGTTTTAAGGTCAATCAAGACCGGGGTGTTTTAATCATTGAAGTTTTGCCTAACTCGCCAGCAGCCCGTGCAGGCTTGCGAGCGGGGGATTTAGTCAAAAGTATTGATGGGGTCCCCATCGAAAATGCAGACCAGGTACAAGATCAAGTTGAGCAAGTCACTCTGGGTGACATCTTAGAAATGCAGGTTGAGCGCAACGGACAGCTGCAAATGAGCAGAATTAAACCCTCAGAGCTACCGACTGAAGCAACCTCCTGAATATGAAGAATTGAGTAAATTGATCAAGCCAGCACACTTTTTGCTAGTCTAAACCTGTCGATTACTTAAACAGTTAGCGGAGAATATCTGTCTCCTTAGGGAAGATGCTGCAACTGAGGAAAGATATACTGACTCTGTAATATTCGTTACGTTTCACAAGAAAATTTGTTATGAAATCTATTCGCATTCAATTACCAACCTTCCGTCCAGCTCGCCTGCTGGTCGCAATCTGTGCTTGTGCCCTGCTGTTGTTCTCTAGCGCTTTTCCTGCTTTTGCTGCTAGAACAGATAGTCCTAAGCGAGGCGGTGAGGCTAACTTGTTAGGAATTGAGGAGAAAGCAGGGGAGCTTGCTCGGGAAACCCCACTCTCGTCAAAACGAACCCAAGAAGAGGCCAACCAAGGGCTGAATGAAATTCAAGGGGCTGCCGATGCTGAGAAGATGAGCAACCCTAGCAATAGTGGCAATACTCCCTCAGTTGAAGGAAATGTTCAAAACAAGCTGGAGGACGTAGTCAACAAGCTACAAGGCAAAGGCTAATCTTGCTAAGCCTGCTATAAGATTGCAAAGCCCTGCAAGCTTCTGCACTGAATAAAACTAGCGTTTACTTTCCTGGCTGATGAAACTAAAGTTCAGGGAAGTAAATGCTTTTTGTCAACACATTTTTGTTAGGACTGTGTGGAGCAGTTCTTTGTGAATTAAAGCCCGGTCAATCAAAGACTGTATTTGTGTCGCTGGCAGTTGCTCAGCGTTAGTATATGCCTCTAACCAAGTTTGAGTCATAATTTTGGGACTATCTGGTAGCTCGGACAGTTCCCACCCAGGCAGATGGAGTTCAGCCATTAGGTGGGTAACTTTTGGGTCATAACTGATAGCAAAGCAACAGCAGCCTTCTGCAGCTGCCATAATCAAACCGTGGAAGCGCATGGCGATCGCCATTTCGACACCGCGAAATGCACCTTTGAGCTGGCGCGGGTCTTCGAGAACGAGAATTTGACTGGGGCCAGGTAGTTGAGGCTTGATCGACTGTGCAATCGCCAGATCTTGGGTGGGCTGAAACGGCAGTAGCAAGAGGGAGGCTCCGGTTGCCGTTTGAAAGTCAACCAGGGCCTGGGTTAGATTTGCCAGCCGTTCTAAACTCAACAGGGGGTGTGATCGCAGCGCTACAGCCACCCGCGGAGCCGGTACCTGAAGTCCGGCTACGGGGGTCGACTCTAAAGCCCAGACTGGATCTGGAGCAATGGTAGAGGAAAGACCCCAATTGGCTAGTAATGCTGCGGAAGCGGGGTCTCGAACGCTGATCGCGGAGCAACCGCCAAATGCTTGTTGTGCCACCCACTGGGTACTGCGGCGCTGCAGCGGGCCAATTCCTTGGGCCCAGGCAACGGTTTTTAGCCGCAGTCTTTGAGATAACCCCATTAGCCCTGTGTAATAGAGGGGACTGACGGCACTTGTGGCATCCTGGATTAAACTACCACCGCCCCAAAGGAAGATTTGGGAGCTGCGTAAAGCCTGGAGCACGGCTAGAGGGGATTTGCGATCGCATGCTTTGACTCCATACCGTTCAGAGGTTTGGCCTGGGTTACCGGAGAGGACCAGCGGCACCACGTTATCTGGTAGCATCTGGAGCAAGGTAGCCAGCAGCGCTTCATCTCCCCCATTGTTATACCCGTAGTATCCAGATAAGACTGCTTGAATTTGCCCCATTCTTGCCTCCTATGACTCCCTGAAACCCTATGATCAAAAGTTCCTGTATGGTTGATTATAGGAATTGCAACGACTACTGGAGGCAACCCTAACCTCAATGCACGCTCTTTCGATTCCCACCTGGATGATCCATGTTGCTAGTGTAGTAGAGTGGATTACTGCAATTTGGCTTATTTGGACCTACAGTGAGGTCACTGGCAACAAAGCCTGGCGGCTGCTGTCTTTAGCGATGTTACCGGCTTTAGTCAGTGCAATGTGTGCCTGCACTTGGCACTTTTTTGACAATGCTCCTGATTTAGAATGGCTAGTAATGCTCCAGGCGTGGACCACTGTTCTAGGTAACTTTACTCTCTGGGGGGCAGCTTGGTGGATTTGGCGAACTGCACAGCTTACCCGTCCGGTTGGGTATCCGGCCTCAGACGCAGCTAGTGCTCCCCTACCAACCCCTAGGTCAGATGATTCCTAAAGAAATACTGTTTAGCCTATCCCTATTTCCTTATTTGGGTTTTCTCTGGTACCTCACCCGTTCTGGTCAAGTTCCTCGCTTAGCTCTAGCTGGTTTCTACTCCACCCTTCTCTTTGTTGCTGTGACCATTGGTGCGGCAATCTATGCCCAGGTTGCTTACGGTCAGTCGCTGGCAAACGTGGATGTGCTTCACGGTGGTGCTGAAGCATTTCTGACCCTTTCTAATATCCTGCTTGTTCTCGGGTTCCGACAAGCTGTGCAGCGTCGGCGTTCCCACGCGGATGAGCAATAGTCTAACTTGGTAATAGTCAGGCGAAATTTGTTTTCGTATTAGGGATTACTGACCCCAGACT
>JAUJON010000414.1 GCA_030447595.1 Thermosynechococcaceae cyanobacterium YX3bin19 | reverse complement strand
AGTAATGAGCAGTCTGCCGCCCATCTGAATGCCATGAATACTAAGTTCAGCTCCAGAGCTCCCTGGCCAGTGACATTCTCCTATGCGCGGGCGATTCAGTACCCCGCCATGCAAATTTGGAAGGGTGAGGATGCTAACGTTAAAGCTGCCCAGGATGCCCTGTATCACCGGGCGAAGTGCAATAGCGCTGCCAGAAAAGGTCAATACAGCGAAGCAATGGAAAAGGAAATGGTTACTGCCTAGAACTGTTGAGTAACTGGTTCTAGCAACTGAAAGAGCTCTGCAAAACTTATCTTGCAGGGCTCTTGTTGTGAATGTTGAATAAGCGGGTTCAACAACAGCGATAGAAAGTTGAGTACCAGAATCTGAAAAACTTCAACCTTAGGTTACGCACTGCCCAAGGAAGAAGCGGGCAGGCTTGTGGATGTTACCGGAACTGGATTATCCCCCTTTTGCAGTCCTACATTTCATTCTCCGCTGGAATGTCTGCAAGTTTATTGCTATACCACCACTCCTTTGTAGACTGGGACAACTTCACCAGGTAAAGGGTCAGCACGAAAGCGTCTCGATGGTGCCCTCCTAAGAGTTCAACACAGTAAGAGGGATAGTTTTTAGTTGCCATATCTACAGTAAACCGCTTGCCAATGCGTCGCCAACTTGGTTCCTTACTGCGCCACTGAATGCGGCAGCAGGGCCAGGGCAGCTGTTCGCGGTCAAAGAGCCTGCAACAAGGGCCAACAACCCGGTAACTGAAGTGAGCACCAGGGCTGTAAAAAATATATCCCGATCGCCACGGGTGTTCTAACCTCAGCAAAGTATCGCCTGGTGGTTTTTCAGCAGCATACAGTACGGTACGAAATTTCATTCAGGATTTCTTCTATCGCCAACCGGGAATATACCGCAGGAGGCGTAGTGCTGCCGTCACCAGCCAAGCATAGTACTGCCCATTCATCCGCAGTGGTGGCGCAATTGCCAACCAGCGTTGGACTGCAATAGTTTGTGGTTCCGTGTACTTCAAGATGCCCTGCCTGCCATGACGCCGACCGATGCCTGAATCTTTCATCCCACCCATTGGCGCATCAACCGATGCCCAGGTTGCCGCATACGCTTCGTTAATATTCACAGTGCCGCACTGAAGTTGTCGGGCCAACTGTCGTGCCATCCGGGTATTGCGCGTCCAGATGCTAGCATTCAGCCCGTAGGTTGAGTCGTTCGCTACCTGCACTGCCTCTTCTATGCGATCAAAGCAGTATACCGCTACTACCGGACCGAAGGTTTCTGACTGGGCAACTTGCATCTGAGGCGTTACCCCAGTCAGGATAGTTGGTTCGTAGAAAAACGGGCCAATATTTGGACGGGCACATCCCCCTGCTAAGACGGTAGCACCTTGGGCAACCGCATCTTGAACGTGAGTATCTACCTTCAGTAGCTGATCTTTACCCATTAAGCAGCCAACATCTGCCTCGTAGTCCAGGGACGCACCCAACCGCAGGGCAGTGGTTCTTTCTACAAACGCCTGCAGGAAGCGCTCATAAATGCCGCTTTGCACGTACAGGCGCTCACAGGAAATGCACAGTTGTCCCGCATTAGCAAAACAACCCTGCAGCGCTCCCACAACTGCTTGGTCTAGATTGGCATCGTTTAGCACCAGCATGGGGTTTTTGCCGCCTAGTTCCATGGAGTAGGGAATCAAATGCTCTCCAGCCTGACGGGCGATCGCCCGTCCCGTTTGGGAACTGCCGGTGAAGCAGAGAAAATCACTCCCGGCAATTAGAGGAGGGCCAATAATAGTACCGCGTCCCGTGACAACCTGAAACAGGTCCTCTGGCAAACCCACATCCTGCAGCAGCTGGACTGCAAATAGGGCGGTAAACGGCGTCTCCAAGGCAGGTTTGAGAACAACTGCATTGCCAGCAATTAACGCCGGGATGGCATCGGACACTGCTAGCGTCAGGGGATAGTTCCAGGGGGCAATGATACCTACTACTCCAAGGGGATGGTAATGCTCCTGCGTTGAGGTAAGCAGGGGAAACGCCCCTTGCCGCCGCCGAGATTTTAAGTAGGACTTGGCGT
>JAUJON010000413.1 GCA_030447595.1 Thermosynechococcaceae cyanobacterium YX3bin19 | reverse complement strand
TATCATAATATTGAGCTTTTACCCAGACGACATAGCACTTCAATATCTTACATCTTACTTACACCCATCTGACTACGTTTTTCAGAGCTTATTTTAGTGAACGTTAAGAAGACTTTCTTTTGAACACAGCACCTTCAGGCGGTTTAGTACCAGCGACTACACACCGATACTGATAGACCTACTATCATCTTTTATTCAGCATTGAAAAGAACTATCTTCATTCCTTTCATTCGTGACACACCCCGGCAGGACGAAAACCGACTTAAAGAACTATTACCACATATTGGAAGCCCCACAATTAGCGGCTTTTCTAATGCTAAACAACATGTACTTGCTTCAATGAGTACTTAGCGAAAGCTAAACGCATCGTTAGGTAATTCGGGTGGTATTTCTATACCGCCCTTTTTTATGTGCGCCATGCATGCCATAGTTCCATAGGGTGCGAGTCCCGAACAGGCCAGCTAACGGGAACTGATAGTCCGAAGCAAGGGTGTTGCAGGCGACTGCAAATCTGAAGGAAGCGTAGGACAAAGATGTGAGTTGACGAACAGAAACAGGATACAAGGCTTACTCATCGGGCAAGTTGGCATTGGACAGCGAACCCTATTGTTAGACGTAAACGAGAGGTAGTAAATCCTGCAACTTACATCGAAGGAATTGTGAGCTTACCATGGGAGGTCTGCGGTCTTTTATTCAAGGTGGAGGCATGAGCGAATGCCAAAGCAAGAAGATGGACATGCAGAAGTCAGCAGAGACCATAGTACCGAGGATGTCTACCGAAAGGTAGAAGGAGGGAAGGGTCAAATCATTAAAGCAAGGAAGCATCATTGCAGGTAGTAAAAGACACCAGATGCGAAAACGCAGGAAGGACATAAAAGAGCGGCAGTTGCAGATGAACTTTATTAGAGAATGCGACGATAGCAGCCACTGTGAAGGGGAAGGGACGGTCGTATGCCGTCTTGGACATGGAGCAGTAAGTCCGGAGTGGCTTTCTGCCTGTAAGGAAGAGCGAACCTTGACGGCAGGGATAATGGAAGAGATAGCGTCGTTATCTAATCTGCAAAAGGCTTATGTATCTGTAAGGAAGAACGGAGGTAGCGGAGGAGTAGATGGAATGGATATGAAAGGGTTTGGGAAATGGGCAAGAAGCAACATGCTTCAATTGCAAACCGAACTGCTTGAAGGGAGATACGAAGCTGCAGCCGTACTTGGCGTACAGATACCAAAGCCGCAGGGTGGCTATCGTCAGTTAGGAGTACCTACGCTGCGGGACAGGCTTGTACAACAGGCCATACATCAGGTGTTAAGCAAAAGATACGAGCCGATATTCTCTCCGAACAGCTATGGGTTCAGGCCAGGTAGGAGTGCTCAT
Organism: Thermosynechococcaceae cyanobacterium YX3bin19; assembly: GCA_030447595.1. GTDB lineage: Bacteria > Cyanobacteriota > Cyanobacteriia > Thermosynechococcales > Thermosynechococcaceae > JAUJON01. The sequence continues at coordinate 703 of JAUJON010000413.1, read as the reverse complement.
GATGCCTTACTGCAATCATGCAAGTACATAGAGCAGGGAAGGAACTACGTAGTTGATTTGGATTTAGAGAAATTCTTTGACAAGGTAAACCACGACAGGTTAATGTGGTTGCTAAGTACAAGAATAGGAGACGGCAAGTTGTTAGAGCTAATACACAGGATGCTGCGAGCCGGTATGTTACAGGGAGGTCTTATAGGCCAGCGGATAGAAGGTACACCCCAGGGAGGTCCGCTAAGTCCTTTATTATCAAACATAGTATTGGACGAACTGGACAAAGAACTGGAACACAGAGGATACAGCTATGTACGTTATGCAGATGATGTAAAGATATTTGCATCATCGCACAGACAGGCCGAACGCATCATGGCAAAAGTTATACTGTTTATCGAAGGAAGACTAAAGCTGAAAGTAAACAGAGACAAGAGCCGGATATGCAAAGGACATGAATTGAATTTTCTTGGCCACAGTTTGCTGAAAGGTGGAACATTAGGATTGGGAAAGGGTAGTGAGCAAAGGTTCAAATCAAAGCTCAAAGCTATCAGTTCCCGAAGGCGTGGAGTGAGCATAGGACAGGTGATGAAAGAACTACGTGACGCGACCCGAGGCTGGCTTGTCTATTATCGAAGCGCAAGGATGCAAAAGAAGATGGAGCAAATAGACGGATGGCTAAGGCGGCGACTACGATGTTTCAGGCTCAAACAAT